>JBICHT010000101.1:0-40814 GCA_043101125.1 Phycisphaerales bacterium JB050
AGCGCGTACACCCCATCAAACAGCGTCGTGTTGCCGATCACCGTCCGGATGGTCGTGAGGTATGCGCTGATCATCGAAAGGTTCGCACGGGTCTCGACGCTCGGAACCCCGAGCAGCGGCGGGATCTCCGAGGCAAAGGCCAGTTCCTGCCGCCCATCCGGGTTCTCACCGATCGCGAAGTACAACGGTTTGATCCCCAGAGGATCGCGAGCCAGCAGCAGTTTGTGATGCTCACGATCGTAGAGCGCAATCGCGAACATCCCTCGGAACTGCTCGAGCGCTTTCACCCCGAAGTTCGCGAGCGACAGCAGTACCGTCTCCGTGTCGCAATCGGTGCGGCAGTGAACCCCGACCTCCGCCAGCGCCTTGCGCATCTCGGCATCGTTGTACAACTCACCGTTGTACGAAAGCACGAACCGCTCTTGACCGTCCGAGGCCTCACCCCACACCATCGGCTGGTGACCAGCGGGAGTCGGATCGATCACCGACAGTCGCCGGTGCCCCATGGCCACGCTCAGCGCATCAGAGCCAGCCGCCCCCCCGCGCCATAACCCCGCGTCGTCAGGACCGCGATGCGTGAGCATGTCACGCAGGTCTGTAAGCTCGCGTTCGCTCATGGCGAGCGAAGCACCCTTTACCGTTGCCAAACCGAAGATTCCGCACATGCCCGAAGACTAGCTGTTCGGCGCGACCGCTGCCGCCGCCTCTCGATGCTCCACCGGGTCAGCATGAAGTCTCCACAATCCGAGCGGAGGCGATCCACGATCGGCCGGGTCTGGAGCTTCGCCGATCCGTTCCCCACGGACTCGCCAGAGGGTATGAAACCGAACCGCGAGTTCAATCGCGTCATCTCGATTGGCCATCGGAGTCCAATTCCCGCTCGCGATACGGACCACCTTCCCCCGCCCTCCGCCGACCTCCCCCTCGTGAGTCAGGTAGACCGCCCGGTGATCGGGCAAACGGACCGCGAGGCACTCGACCGACTGCTCCGACTTTGCCAGCAGCAGGCCGTCGGATTCGGCCAGGCGCCAAGTCATGAGAACCCTCTCGTCCGGTCCAGAGTTCCCGGGCGGGGCGAGAAGCCAATCGATGTGGGACGATCCGTCAGGCAGGATGTGCCTCAGGAGTACGCTCGTCAGATCCAGATTGGGTGCCGAGAAGTGGGACACTGGCGTAGAACCCCGTCGAAGGCCGAAAGAGAACCAAGTTCGGGTACACTAACCCCGCCGGGTCGGTCCGTCCGCCCGCTCGAAGCCTGCCCCCGGAGTCTCTCGCCGATGCCAGCTACCCAGATCCGCCGATCCCTGCTCCTTCTCGCCAGCTGCGCCCTGCTCGGTCTCAGCGCATGCACTGGAGATCGTCCGAGGCCGGTCTTCGTGGTCATCGAGTCCGGCGATGAGGCCTACGAGGACGCGAACTACGAACTCGCGGCAGCGGAATACCGTGAAGCCGTCACACGGCGCCCTGCGAAGTGGGAAGCCCGTATGGGCCTCGCCAAGGCGCTTTTGAGTCTCGGTCGCCCCGAAGAAGCCCGCGAACAGGCGGAACTGGTCTACTCCATCCGCCCGAACGATCCTGAGGCGATCGAACTGCTCGCGCATACGATGCTTGAGGCCGGCGATGCCGCCAGCATGGAAGCCCTGCTCCGCAGCCGAGCCAACGACACCGGCTCCGCAGACGACTGGCTGATGCTCGGCATGCTGATGGCCGAGGCTGGCGATGCTGACGCCGCCGAGGTCGCCCTGACTACCGCAGCCACGGTCGATCAAGGCCAGACGCTGAAGTACCAGAAGGCCCTCGCGGATTTCTATCTCGCAGTAGGCGATAATGCCCAAGCCCTCACCCGTTATCGGATGGCCCTGTACATCGATCCTGCGGATGAGTCGACCCGTCAGGCGATCCGTTCCCTCGGTGAGATCCCTGGACCGACCATGGCACTGAAGCCTCGCGAGGCCCTCTGAATCGGGATAATCCACCGATTTTCCCAGATCAGAATTAGTTTTTGGGGCCCGGTGATTGCCGCGCACCAAGACTCTTTCTACACTTCATCCGGATATACGGATGAACAGCCTCCAGCAACACATCACGGCTTCCGAACGCCTCAGCGCAATCGCCGATCAGACCCGGCTGCGGTTGTGTCGTGTCCTCGAAAAGGCCGAGTTGAGCGTCGGTGAGGTCGCTCGCGTTCTCCAACTTCCACAGTCCACCGTCAGTCGCCATCTGAAGACGCTCCGTTCCGCAGACTGGATCCGCTCCAGAGCCGAGGGCACCGCCACGCTCTACCGCTTCGTGCTCGACGAACTCCCCGAGGCCTCGCGGAGCGTCTGGGTGAGCATCCGTCACGAAGCCGCTCCTCAAGCCGATCTGGACCAGGACGATCGTCGCTTGGAGTCCGTGCTTCACGCTCGTCAGGCGAACAGCCAAGCCTACTTCGGTCGCATCGCCGGAGAGTGGGATGACATCCGCACGCAACTCTTCGGCTCCGGCTTCACGCCGCTCGGCCTTCTGGCCCTGCTCCCATCCGAATGGGTCGTGGCGGACCTCGGATGTGGCACCGGCAATGTCGCCGAACTGCTCTCCAAACATGTGAAGAGCATCATCGCCGTCGATCAATCCCAGCCGATGCTCGATGCCGCACAGAAGCGACTCGGCACATGCACCAACATCGACCTGAGACTCGGCGACCTCAACGACCTGCCCATCCCCGATCAGACGGTGGACGCGGCGACCTGCGTGCTCGTCCTCCATCACCTCGAACACCCTGAAAAGGCGATACGGGAAATGGCGCGCATTGTGAAGCCCGGCGGCCTCGCATTGATCGTGGATATGCTCCCGCACACGCACGAGGATTACCTGCACACCATGGGACATGCCCATCTCGGGTTCGATCTCGAGCAACTCGGGTCTGAATTCAAGCGTGCAGGTTTTCGCTCCACCCGAGCGGTTCCGCTCCCGGGTCTTCCCGAGGCGCGAGGGCCAGGTCTGTTTGCGATGACGGCTCAGAAATAGACACTCGCCGGCCCGCAGCCGGTCCAATCTTCCAGACTGATTCACCACACCATTTCCGGTTCACCATCACCAGAGGAGTCCACATGACCACCGCGACGACGCAGCAGTTCATGAATACCGGCCTGCCCCTCCATGGCAGCGAAAACTTCAAAGTCAAAGACATCTCGCCCGAGACGGTTCGCTACGGACGCAAGGAAATCGAGATCGCCGAGCATGAAATGCCGGGTCTCATGGCCTGTCGCGAAGAGTACGGTGCGAAGCAGCCGCTCAAGGGTGCTCGCATCACCGGCTCGCTGCACATGACCATCCAGACCGCGGTGCTGATCGAAACCCTGCAGGACCTCGGTGCTGATATCCGCTGGGCCTCGTGCAACATCTTCTCGACGCAGGATCACGCCGCCGCTGCGGTCGCCGTCGGACGCGAGGGCAAGGGCGAGACCCCGGTCTTCGCGTGGAAAGGTGAAACGCTCGAAGAGTACTGGTGGTGCACCCTCCAGGCGCTGACCTTCCCCAAGGATGAGAACGGCAGCCAGGGCCCCTACATCCTCGTCGACGACGGTGGCGATGCCACCCTGCTCATCCTCGAGGGAGCCAAGGCCGAACTCGCCTACGAGAAGGACGGAACCCTGCCCGATCCTTCCAAGGGACCGACCCCGGACGAGCGCGTCGTGCTCCAACTCATCAAGGACAAGCTCCTGGACGACCCCACCTTCTGGCGCAGCATGATCCCGTACATCAAGGGTGTCTCCGAAGAGACCACCACCGGCGTGCACCGCCTGTACAAGCTCGCTGAAAGTGGCGAACTTCCTTTCCCGGCGATCAATGTCAACGACAGCGTCACCAAGAGCAAGTTCGACAACACCTACGGTTGCCGCCACTCGCTCATCGACGGCCTCAACCGCGCCACCGATGTCATGCTCTCGGGCAAGACCGCCGTGGTCTGTGGTTACGGCGATGTCGGTAAGGGCTCGGTTGAATCCCTGGCTGGCCAGAAGTGCCGCGTCAGCGTTACCGAGATCGACCCGATCTGCGCGCTGCAAGCGTGCATGGAAGGTTACGATGTCGTCCGCCTCGACGATGTGGTGTCCGAAAAGGACATCTTCATCACGACCACCGGCAACAAGGACATCATCACCGTCGATCACATGCGGAAGATGAAGCACAACGCCATCATCGCGAACATCGGCCACTTCGATAACGAGATCGACACCGCCGGTCTGCTGAAGCTTGTCGAAGAAGGCAAGGTCGAGCGGATCACCATCAAGCCGCAGGTCGACGAATTCAAGTTCAAGGCCGATCCGTCCACCGGCACCGAAGAACACTCGGTCATCCTGCTCGCCGAAGGGCGTCTGATGAACCTCGGCTGTGCGACCGGTCACCCCTCGTTTGTGATGTCGGCTTCGTTCACCAACCAGACGATCGCTCAGATCGAACTGTGGACGAACGCCGAGGCCTACAACAACCAGGTCTATGTGCTGCCCAAGCACCTCGATGAGAAGGTCGCTCGTCTGCACCTCGACAAGCTCGGTGCCAAGCTGACCCGTCTCAGCGAAGAGCAGGCCAGCTACATCGATGTGCCTGTCAATGGCCCCTACAAGCCCGACACCTACCGCTACTGAGTCGAACGGACTGAATCCGAACCGTCGCTCCGTGAAAACGGAGCGACGGGCTTATGCACGCACGCGATCATTACGCCAAGTCGAAGACAACCTTCAGCTTCGAGTTCTTTCCTCCGAAGAGCGAAAAGGCGGCGGAATCGCTCTTTGAGAGCATCCGCGAACTTGATGCTCTCAAACCCTCGTTCGTCAGCGTCACTTATGGCGCTGGAGGCACAACACGCAGCATCACGCAGGACTTGGTCTTCCGGATCCGTTCGGAAATCGGCCTCTCGGTCGTGCCGCACCTCACCTGTGTGTGTCACACCGAGGCCGAGATCTACGACATCCTCGAGCGTTACGCCGCTGCGGGCATCAACAACATCCTCTGCCTCGGCGGTGACCCGCCTCGAGGCAAACCGGACTACGACCGCTCACGCGACGCCTTCCAGCGAGCCGCCGATCTGGTTCGGTATGTCAAGAGTTTCTCAAACCGCCACGGCGGGCGGACCATCACCGACCCGCGCGGATTCGGAATCGGGGTCGCTGGCTTCCCCGAGGGTCACCCCGCGACCCCGAACCGGTTGCTGGAACTCGACTACCTGAAGATGAAGGTAGATGAAGGTGCCGACTTCATCATCACCCAACTCTTCTTCGATAACCGCGATTTCTACGACTTCCGTGACCGATGCGAGATTGCCGGGATTGATATCCCGATCGTGGCTGGCATCATGCCGATCGCGTCCACTGCGGGAATGCGCCGTATGGGTGATCTCGCCGCGGGCGCACGGTTTCCCGCGCCATTGTTGAAAGCCATTCGACGCGCGACCGACAGCTTTGGGGAGGACACCCCCGAAGGCAGGGAGGCAGTCAGGCGAGTCGGTATTCATTGGGCCACCGAGCAATGCCGCGATCTGCTCGATCACGATGTGCGAGGCCTGCACTTCTACACGCTCAACAAATCGACCGCGACACGCGAAATCTACGCCAACCTCGGCGTTCGTGATTCCGCCACGCTTATCGGAAGCTGAACAGCGTCCTATACCTCACCGGCCGCCTCTCATCCTGAGGCATGGGTTCAGCGTGAGCACCGAAACGCCGAATCTGGAGGTGGAGCGCCCTGAGCAGGGATGACCACACCCGAGTATCCGGTGAAGCAGCATGAAACCACGACAAGTGATCGACACGCTGCGTACATCAGGCCGGGATCTGGAACTCATCATCTCAGATCTCGAACGCGGGGTTCAGTTCGAGACCGCGGACCTGAGGCGTTCGCTCAAGCGGTGGAAATTCACGGCGGGGAAAGCGGTCGTCACGCTCATGCGCGACACCGGACCCGGGCAAACCTTCGTCGTCGCCCCTCGCAACCTTTCTTCACAGGGTATCGGGCTGATCCACGGCGGTTATGTCCACACGAAGACCCGATGCATCGTCTCGATCCGTCGAACTGATGGGAAGATCGCCCACCTGCACGGCACAGTCGTCCGCTGCGCACATGTCCGCGCTCAACTGCACGACATCGGCATCAAGTTCGACAGCACGATCGATCCGGAAGGTTTCGTGGATCGTCCCGAAGGAAGCCGCTTCAATGTCGAGAAGGTCGAACTCAACGATCTGCGCGGCTCCCTGCTGGTGATCGAGGATTCCACTGCCGACCAGAGACTCGTGGCGCATTACTTCAAAGACGCCAATCTCGATGTCCGTTTCGCAAAGGACATCGCGATCGGAACCCAGATGCTCGCCGACGCTCCGGACATCGTGTTCGTGGATTTTTTGCTCCCCGACGGCGATGGCATCAGTTTCATCGAACAGGCGCGTACGATCGGCTACCCAGGCCCGATGCTGCTAATCACCGCCGACACCACACCGGGATTGCGCGAGCGTGCCCGCAGGGCCGGCGCATCCGAGGTGCTGTCCAAGCCTTGTCCGAAAGAACTTCTTCATCAAGCCGCGGCCGAGTACCTTGTCCAGATGACCTCCCTCTCCGAGTCCGGTCACGGCCCGATCATCTCGAGCGCCAAGGAGAACGGGTTGAGCATCGAGATGCTCGACTCGTACATCGGTGAACTGAAGAAGCATGCCGACGACATCGCGAACTCGCTCTCTGAAGATGACCTCGACGGGCTCAAGCGAATCGCCACACTGCTGAAGGGCAACGCCCAGTCTTACGGTTTCGAACCCATCGGTCGCGCCGCGGAAGATCTTCTGCGCACGCTGAATTCCACAATGAGCGTAGAAGAGTCCCGCCCGCTGGCTCGCCGGCTGAGCGAGTTCTGCTTGCGTGCTCGCCCGATGCAATAAAACGAATCGCCCATGACCCTGATCAGGGTGCAGAAACGGGCTGCGGCCCTCGCTTGATCGCAACCAGCAGCACGGTCATGTCTGCCGGAGTCAATCCTTCAAGGCGTGAGGCCTGCCCGAGCGTCGCGGGACGGAATCGGGTGAGCGCGTTCCATGCCTCGGTCCGCAGGCCATCAATCCGGTGATCGAAGAGCCACGCCGGAACGGGACGCCGCTCCATCTCCCCTTGCCGTTTGATCTCGGCGGTCTGCCGGGTGATGTAGCCTTCATAATGACGCTCGGCGGCGACGGTCTCCAGCACGCCACTCGGTAGGCTGGCGGCGTATTCGGTACCGATATGATTGGCCAAATCCGCAGGGCCATAGCCAGGACGACGCATGACCAGAGCCAAGGGCTCGCCCGAGACTCGCGTCTGATCGATCCGGGTGTTCAAGGCCGCCACAGCCTCACGGCGCGACTCGTAGCGCGATCTGCGCTCATCGTCGATCAGGCCCAATTCATCACCGATCGGAGTCAACCGGTCCGGCGCGTTGTCGGAGCGAAGCAGAAGACGGTACTCGGCCCGGCTGGTGAACATGCGGTAGGGTTCGACCGGGGTCTTGGTGACCAGATCGTCCATCATCACGCCGAGGTACGCCTGATCGCGTCCGAGCACGAATTCGGACTCATTCCGAGCAAACCGAACCGCGTTCACCCCGGCGATCAGGCCCTGTCCCGCCGCTTCTTCGTAACCACTGGTGCCGTTGATCTGCCCGGCGAGAAACAGGCCCGGCAAACGCTTGGTCATCCCGGTCGCCAGGATCTGGTGAGGACGCACCATGTCGTACTCCACCGCGTAGCCGTACATCAGGATTTCGGCATGCTCACACCCGGCTATGCCCCGGACGATCAGATCCTGCACATCGCGTGGCAGGGAGGTCGCGATACCGTTGCAGTACACGGCCTCCGTTTCGTGCGACTCCGGCTCGAGAAACACATGGTGCGACTGGCGGTCCGCGAACCGGACCACCTTGTCTTCGATCGATGGGCAATAGCGCGGTCCGATCGATTCGATCTGCCCGGAGAACATCGGCGCGCGATGGATATTGGCCCGGATGTGTTCGTGGATCTTCTCATTGGTCGCGGTGATGCGACAAGCAACCTGCTCCATCGGTGTCCAGCTGGCCTTCCGATCGGTCAGGTCGGAGAACGGGATCGCGGGCTGATCCCCCCACTGCGCTTCGAGGTTCTCCCAGTCGATGGTCGACCGCTTGAGACGCGGCGGGGTTCCGGTCTTCAGACGACCGAGTTCGAAGCCGAGCCGACGCAGCGTCGCGCTCATGCCGATCGCGGGGAGTTCACCGAAGCGTCCTCCCTCGGATTTGTCCTCGCCGGTGTGCATGAGCCCGCGCATAAATGTGCCGGTCGTGAGCACCACGGCTCCGGCGCGGATCGTCAGTCCGTGGTTTTCCACGCTCTCGGGAACACTCTCCCGCCCGGACAGCACCACCCCGACACATCGCTGCTCCTCGCCGATCTTCTCGACCACGAAGTCGTCCGCGGCACCGGCGTACAGCGTGATGTTCGACCGCTCGGCGACGCGTTGCTGGATGTACCTCGGGTACGCCCGGTTGTCGGACTGACAGCGCGGCGAATGGACCGCCGACCCCTTCGAGGTGTTGAGCATCTTGAACATGATGCCCGTGGCATCGGCCGCCTGGCCCATCAACCCGCCCAGCGCATCGATCTCCCGGACCATCTGGCCCTTGGCGACCCCGCCGATGGCCGGGTTGCAGGACATCACCCCGATCTTCGCCGGATCGAGCGTGACCAACGCAACATCCGCGCCCAGGTTCGCCGCGGCCCACGCCGCTTCGACCCCGGCGTGACCGCCGCCGACCACGATGATGTCGTGAGACTTCATGCAGACATTGTAGAGCCGTGACCGTATACGCGGCTCAGCGACGACGGGGGAAGAAGTCCACAGCCACCGGGAGGTGGTCCGCGGCGTATCCCGCGGGAGCCGGAGTCGTCCGATAGTCCGCGCCAGAGGGACGGAGCGGTGCGCCGAGCACAAAGGCCGAATCCTCGACCAGACTCCGCTTCAGATTGTCGTTGACGAGGATGAAGTCGATTGCACGGTCGCTCTCATGAGTCAGGTTCTGCATCGCCCCTGTGCCGTGCGAATCCATCGAGAGCGTCAGCCCACCCAGTTCCGTGTAGGTGCGGACGCTCTGGGCATCCGCGGTCGCGTTGAAATCGCCGAGGACCGCAATATTCGCATCCAGGTTCACCTTCAACCGCTCGTTGATCAGCTTCACAAGCCCCTTGGATTCGGCCTCTCTCCAGTATGAGGCGTGGTAGCCGGACTTCTGATGGATCACGAACAGTTCGAGCTCATAACTGCTCTCGACACCCGTCGCGGGTATTTCGACGCGGACATACAGCGGGCTGCGCCGGTAGGCGATCGGCTCGCCGGCGTACCAGTTCTCGGAGTCGCCGTATTTTTCCGGATGCACTCCGCCAAGGGGCATGTTCGGCCAGACGCGAGCTTCGCGGATCGGGTAGCGGCTCAGCACCGCCTGCTCGATCCCGCGTTCCTGCCCGACATCAATCGACACCACATACTCATACCCGAGGTCCGAGAGGTAATTCGCGTTGAAGGTCTCGAGCGCGTCGAAACTCTCGACCTCCTGCAAGCCAATGACATCGGCATCGAGGCGGCGGATGGTGTCCGCGACGCTCTGGAGCTGCGATTCAGGCTTTGCACGCAGCCCTTCGCGACTGCTGTGCATGTCGTCAAAGCGCCCTGAGAGGGCCGGGTTGTCGTGCTCGTCGAAGAGGTTCAGGATGTTGTAGGTCGCCAATCGGATAGCGCCGTCTGCCTTGGCGGGTGCTTCCGCAAGCCCGAGGCGAGGAGCGGATCGTGTCGCGTCCTGGTCGTTCTGGTGGAGTGCGAGCGAAACCGAGGCGGCCGCCATGAGGACAGCGACGGAGCCGAATACGGCAAGAAGCGTGCGATGATGCATAAAAAGGCCTCCGGAGATCACGGGCAAGCCCCGAATTGTACCCGAACCGACTGCCTCAGAGCCTCTCAACGGGTGAAGATGCGGTTAGCGGACCTCAGCAGTCTCCTCAATCGTGCCAGACGGCCCTGATCTGCCTCATTACAAACCCGACCGCATGCCCCGAGACCTCCTGAATTTGATGGTGAAGGCATGGCCCGATTTCGACGCCGCGCCCATCCCCTTGCCCTCACCGCGACCCTCGGTGCCGGCTTGGCTTGCGCATGCGGCCTCGGCGGGTGCTCTTCACACCCGACCCAGCGTGCCTCGCTCGAACACCGCACGCTGGTGATCGAGCCGGTCTCGATCACGGCCAGTGCTGCGCCCGCCTCATTCGGCGTAGAGCACCGGTCGGTGACGCTTTCCGGCGTCCCGACAGACTGAGCAGGCCTCGGCGCGGTACCCTGAACGCATGGCTAGAGCATTCGAAGACTCCATTGAAACCGACTTCTCGGACAAACTGAGTTACTCGTCGTACCTCGACCTGGACCGGATTCTTTCCGCCCAGCACCCGCTCTCGAAGCCCGAGCACCACGACGAGTTGCTGTTCATTATCCAGCACCAGACCTCCGAATTGTGGATGAAACTGATCATCCACGAACTGACGGCAGCCATCGAGCATGTGCAGCACGATCGTCTGGAGCCAACCTTCAAGATCCTGGCCCGTGTGAAGCAGATCCAGCGGATGCTCTTCGAGCAATGGGCGGTTCTGGAAACGCTGACCCCGACCGAATACGCTCAATTCCGCGGCGTGCTCGGACGGGCCTCGGGGTTCCAATCACACCAGTACCGAACCATCGAGTTCCTGCTCGGCAACAAGGATCCCAACGCGATCCGTGTCTTTGCTCACCTTCCCGAACTCCACGGTGAATTGAAGCGGATCCTGGAGTCCCCTTCGCTCTACGATGAATTCCTGCGCCACCTCAGCCGGCGTGGCTTCGATGTCCCGCAATCGGCCATCGAACGCGACTGGTCGCAGCCCTACGAAGCCAACCCGGACCTGCTCCCGATCTTTAAGGAGATTTACGAGCATCCGGAGGAGCAGTGGGATGCCTACGAGATGTGCGAAAAACTCGTGGATGTCGAGCAGCAGTTCGCCCTCTGGCGCTTCCGCCATATGAAGACCGTCGAGCGCGTCATCGGCTTCAAGAGCGGCACAGGCGGGTCGTCGGGCGTGGCATTCCTGCGCGAAGCCGTGATGTCGCGCATGTTCCCCGAACTCTGGGATGTTCGGACCATCATCGGGGCCTGAGCCCGGGCCCGTGAGGCCGTAGAATCTGTACATGCCCACCGCTCCCCCGCTGTCGCCGACGATCTCCGATGCCCTCCAGCGACTGGATGCTGGCCCGCTGACCGAGGATTCGCTGAAAGAGGCAATCTGGCCCCTGTTCAGCCGGGTGCTCAACCGGCCAGTTCATCCCAAGCTCCGTGACCGCCCGGAGATTTATCTGGCCAATCATTCGCTCGGGCGCCCGCTCGATCAGACTGCCCAAGACATCCAGCGCGCGATGGACCGGTGGTACACCGACATGGACAGCGCATGGACCGGCACCGACGGCTGGATGGCCGAGATCGAACACTTCCGTTCGCTGGTCGCCAAACTCATCGGGGCCGCACGCCCGGATTGCATCGTCCCGAAGACCTCAGCCGGTCAGGGCCTTCGCGCGGTCCTGAACGCGCTCTCCGATCACGGTCGTGTTCCGAATGTGGTCGCCACGCGCGGCGAGTTCGACAGTTGCGACTTCATCCTCAAGACCTATCACGCCAAGGGACGGGCGAAGGTGAAGTGGGTCGAACCATCCACCACCCACCCCATCGCGCAGTTCGATGCTGCGGATGTGATCAACGCCATCGATGACTCGACGGATCTTGTTCTGTGCTCGCAAGTGCTGTTCTCGACCGGACAGGTCATGGAAGGCCTGCCCGACATCACCGCCGCGGCCCACCGTCACGGAGCCTTCATGGTGGTGGACACCTACCACAGCGCGGGGGTGATGCCCATCTCGATCGACGGCACGCAGGCGGGCGGGCTAGGCGGAGCCGATTTTGCGATCGGTGGGAACTACAAGTACACACGGGGCGGCCCCGGTGCCTGCTGGCTGGCGGTGCACCCGCGTCACCTCAATGATCCCTCGGATGCCCAGCACGACTCGGACCAACTCTCCACGCTCGACACCGGCTGGTTCGCAAAGAAGAACACCTTCTCATATCAGCGTCCCGACAACCCCGAACTGTCGTCCGGGGGCGACGCGTGGCTCGAATCCACCCCACCGATCATGACCGCGTACCAAGCACGAGCCGGGCTTGAACTGACGCTGGGGATCGGGGTTGAACGACTGCGAGAATACAACCTCCGTCAACAGACCCTCATGCGTGAGGCGTTCAAGAAGCGTGACATCTCGCTCTTCACACCAGCACACCCACAGGCCTGTGGCGGGTTCGCACTCCTCGTCCACGACAACGCAACCGCCCTTTCGAACAGACTCCGCGAGGAAGGCGTCAACACGGACTCACGAGGCGGTTGTGTTCGTTTCGGCCCCGACCTGCTGAACACAGTGGAAGAATTTGAACTCGCCGCGGAAATCACGGCTCGCGTGCTCGGTTGATCACTCGGTCTATTCCGGCTCGTGTGAATACTTGGGGATCGTCACGACAAAGTCGGTCCCCTGCCCGGCTTGAGTGACGACATGGATCGTGCCGCCATGCTCCTCGATGAGGCGCTTGGTCGTGGGCAACCCAAGACCACTGCCGCCCCCTTTGGTGGTGAAGTACGGGGTGAAGATTTTGTCGACCACCTCGGCATCCATGCCAGGCCCCGTATCGATCACATGCACCGCCCACTGTGGCCCCACATCGGTATCCACTTCGGTTGTGCGCACGATCAGTTCGCGAGCGCGGTCCTGATCCGCGGTCCCCGGCCCCTCGGTCATCGCTTGCACCGCATTGAGCAACAAGTTCAGCAGCGCCTGCTTGAAGTGAGCCGCGTCGAGATCGACTTCCATCGGTCCCCGCCCGAGTTCGGCACGAAGGCGAATGTTGTGATGCTGCGCCTGCGGGGCGAAAAAATCGATGAGTTCGTCCACAACCTGGTTCAGATCACAGCGTTCGCGGATCAACCGGATCTCCCCGGCGAACCTCAAGAAATCACCGAGCGAATCGCGAAGACGCTCGGCCTCCCTGTGCAGGACGCTCACGCGTCGGCGCATGCTTTGCCGGTCGTCCTCGTCCAAACCGGGGACATCCGCGATCGCCTCGGAAAGTAACTGCGCGTTCAAACCGATCGTCGAAAGGGGATTCTTGATTTCATGAGCCAACCCCGCGGTCATCGCGCCGATTTCAGCCAATCGCTCGGCGTTTCTCGCCCGTCGCTCGGCCGCTCGGGCCCGCCTCGTCTGGCGTTTGAGCTCGAACCAGACCAACGGCACGCCGATGGCGATACCGATGCCCAGCCCGATCAAGATGCCCTGCAGGATTGCCATAGGGGCACACGATAGCGACGAGACGCACGCTCCGCCGCCGTTGCACGGACCTGATCTGCCTACCTGACCCGGCGTGGGTTGCGCGTGGCCGGTGCGACTTTCTTGACCTCGATCTCGGGGTCTTCGATCCGGATCACCCGTGTGGCGTGCCAGCCTCGATCGGTTTTCTCCGCGTCGTACTCGACCTTGCAGCCGTCCTTGAGGACCCGGAAGCCATCGCCGTCGATCTGGGAGTAGTGAACGAAGATGTCCTGATCATCCGGCCCGACGATGAAGCCGAAACCTTTGCGAGGGTCGAACCACTTCACTGTGCCCTCGATACCTTGCAGTTCCGCCTCTACTTTGGAATCGCTCATGCTCGTCCTTTACGAATCGACGGCTGAGACCATTCGCCAACTCAGAATGGTTCTCGGACAGGGTTGCTGAGCCGAAACTAACCCGGTACGCACTCGGAATCAACGATTCTTTCCCAAATCTCCACCCGGTGACACGCATTCCGCGCAAAAACAAGCTCCGCACTATGGCGGAGCCTGCCTGATTCGGGTGTTTTTGACGAGGTCGGAGATCAGTCTGCGGCGACCGTCTCCTCTTCCCGGGCCTCATCCTTCAGCACGGCCTTGCGGCTGAGCTTGATGCGTCCCTGGTCATCCACATTGATCACCTTGACCTTGACCACATCACCAACGGAAACGACATCGCTGACATTCTTCACGAAACCGTCAGCGAGTTCGGAGATGTGGCACATGCCATCGGTGCCGGGGGCCAGTTCGATGAAGGCACCGAAGTCCTTCATCGAAACCACCTTGCCGTTGTAGATCGTGCCAACCTTGATGACCGCGGTCACGGCTTCGATCTCGCTGAGCGCGCCGTCCAGCGAGGGGCCATCGGCGGACGAGATGAGGACCGTGCCGTCGTCCTCGACCTCGACATTGACACCCCAGCGGTCCTGGATCGAACGGATGTTCTTGCCACCGGGTCCGATGAGTTTGCCGATCTTGTCGGGGTCGATGTTGATGCTGACGATGCGGGGGGCCTTCGCGGAGACCTCTTCGCGGGGCTCGGCGATGACCTTTTCCATCTCGGTGATGATGTGCTCGAGACCGACGCGGGCCTCGGTGAAGCAGGCCTTGATCTCGTCGAGATCGAGCCCGCGGGCCTTGAGGTCGAGCTGGATGCCGGTGATGCCCTCGCGGGTCCCGCAGATCTTGAAGTCCATATCACCGAAGAAGTCTTCCTCACCGATGATGTCGAGCACGCGGACAACCTTCTTGCCCTTCTCATCGGTAAAGCGACCGACAGTGATGCCCGCACAGGTGTTCGTGATCGGAACGCCAGCGTCCATCAGAGCGAGGCAACCGCCGGTGGTCGAGGCCATCGAGGACGAGCCGTTGGACTCGGTGATGTCGCTGACCAGACGGACGGTGTAGGGGAAGTCTTCGGGGCTGGGCATGATGCCGGCGAGCGAACGCTCGGCGAGAGCACCGTGGCCGATTTCGCGCCGTCCCGGTCCCATGATGCGCCCGGCTTCGCCGACGCAGAAGGGCGGGAAGTTGTAGTGCAGATAGAACTTCTTGGAGTACTCGGGCATCAGGCCATCGACGACCTGCTCATCCCGGCCGGTGCCGAGAGCGCAGCTCACCAGCGACTGGGTTTCGCCACGCTGGAACATCGCTGATCCGTGGGTGTGCTGGAAGATACCGACTTCCATCTCGAGCGGGCGGATCTCCATGAGATCCCGCCCATCGGCACGGATGGACTTGTCCACGATGAGTTTGCGGGTGCACTTCTTCTCAAGCGTGCGGAACGCTTCCTTGGCCATCGAGTGGCGCTTCTTGGAGAGCTCGTACTCCGCAACGGTGCCGTCTTCCTTGATCTGGAAGTGCTTCTCGAGCAGTTCCTTTCGGAGTTCGGCGACCGCTTCGCTGCGCTCGTGCTTGCCCTTGATCTGACGGGCCTTGGTGAGTTTGGTCTCGCACTCCTTCTTCACGAGAGCGACGATGTCAGCATCGGGCAGGTTCAGGTTGCCCTCACGCTTCTTCTGCCCGGCCTTCTTCACGAGATCGTTGATGAGACCGATGGTCTCCATGACATACTCGTAACCGAACTCGATCGCGGCGTGCACATCTTCATCGGCGACCTCAGCGGCACCGACCTCGATCATGTTCACACCATCCTTGTGACCAGCGAGCACAAGGTCCAGATCGGAATACTCCATCTGGGTCCCGGTCGGATTGATGATGAACGCGGCACCTTCGTCGGTGAAGATGCGTCCGACGCGCACGGTCGCGGTCGGGCCCGCGAAGGGAGCGTCAGAGATCGACAGGGCAGCCGAGGCGGCGGTCGCGGCGATGACATCCGCGTCGTTTTCGCCGTCGTGGCTCATCACCCAGCACTGGATCTGCACCTCGTCGATAAACCCATCAGGGAACAGCGGACGGATCGGGCGATCGATCATCCGCATGGTGAGGATTTCTTTTTCGTTGGGAGCGCCTTCACGCTTGCGGAATCCGCCCGGGAACCGACCCGCCGCGGTCAGTTTCTCGCGGTAGTCGACCTGCATGGGGAAGAAGTCGAGGCCGGGACGAGGATCGGCCCGGACGACCGTCGCAAGGACGGTGGTGCCGCCATAGGTGGCCAACACCGCCGCGTTGGCGAGTTTGGCGATCTTGCCGGTTTCGAGTGTGAGCGTGCGCCCGCCGATCTCGCGTTCAACTTTGATGTACTTCATATTTTTTGTGCCTTTCGGAGCCGCTTCGACCGCCGCTGCCTCTGGGTGAGAGGTGAAACAGATCGAACTGCCCGAATGTGCTGGTCCTTCGTCTCGCACTCGAAGAGCAGAAGGCCGGGTGCAACAGAGTCGTGTCGCGAATCGTGTTGCCAGCGGCCTGCTGCCGTTCAGGGCGGACAAGGCCAGCGGATGAAAAAAGCGACCGGCCCGATGCCGGTCGCGCCACGGTCAGATGGTTACTTGCGCAGACCGAGCTTCTGAATCAGGGTCAGGTAGCGGTCGCGATTGGTCTTCTTCAGGTAAGCGGAAAGTCGGTTTCGCTTCGAAACCATGGCGAGCAGACCGCGACGAGACGAAAAGTCGTGGCGGTGCTCTTTGAGGTGCTCAGTCAGATCACGGATGTTTTCGGTGAGAACGGCGATCTGGACCTCGGGAGAACCGGTGTCGCCTTCATGGGTCGCGTACTCTTTGATGATCTCAGCCTTGCGGGCGTCAGAAATAGCCATACTGTCAATCTTGCCTCGGTTGGCCGCCCCCGACCCACATGAAGGGACATCGCACGGGTGCACGATTCGGGCGCAGCGATACTTCGAAATCCACACGATTCCAACCCAAAGTCTAGCGGATACGGCAGATTTTCGCAAACCCAGCGATTTCCACGGCGGCTCAGATCGCCTCACCAGGACCCGCAGCGGTAGGATGACCGCATGCCCACTCCCACCGCCGCCACGAACCATCCCGGCCCACTCGCCGCCCGTGTCCGGGCCCTGAAACCCTCTTCAACCCTCGCTGTCGGTCAGCGGGCAGCAGAGTTGAAGGCCCAAGGGGTGGATGTGCTCTCCTTCGCCGCCGGGGAGCCGGATTTCGACACTCCGCAGGCCATCAAGGATGCCGTGACCAAGGCCATCGAGGCGGGCAAAACCAAATATGCCCCTGTTCCAGGGGACATGGATTCACGCAGCGCGATCGCGAAGAAGCTTGCGTCCGAGAACGGGATCCCTGGGGTCACACCGGACCATGTCGTCGTATCGACTGGCGGCAAGCAGAGCCTGTTCAATCTCTTCATGGCATTGCTCGACCCCCAAGGCGTGGGAAGTACCGCCCGACGCGTCGTATTGCCTGTTCCCGCGTGGGTGAGTTACGCGCCACAGGCCCAGCTCGCGGGAGGTGAAGTACACGAGGTCGTCACGACCGCCGCCACCGAGTTCAAGATGACCCCGGCGCAACTTGATGATGCGCTCACACCGGATGCCCGGATCCTCGTGCTCAACTCCCCCTCCAACCCCTGCGGCACGATGTACACGCCCGACGAGATCCGGGCTCTCGGCTCGATCGTGGCCAAGGTCACGACCGGCGACTCCCCCCGCTGCCCGCATCTGGTGGTCATCACCGACGAGATCTACGAGAAACTCATCTTCTCCGGTCAGGAACACTTCTCCATCGGCTCGATCCCGGAGATTGCCGAGCGGGTGCTGACCGTGAACGGTCTCTCCAAGGCCTACGCGATGACCGGCTGGCGGGTCGGCTACTTCTCGGGCTCCGGCCAGTTCGGCCTGGAGGTCGCCAAGGCGACGGCAAAGCTGCAATCCCAGTCCACGACCTGCATCCCGTCGTTCATCCTCCCCACGATCCGCGTCGCCCTCGAAGAGTGCGCCGACTTCGTGGAACAACTCCGCTCGACCTTCGAGAAACGAGCGATGCTGATGTACGAAGGGCTCTCCTCGATCGACGGCCTGAACTGCCCCAAGCCAACCGGTGCGATGTACGCGTTCCCGGATATCACCGCCCATTTCGGCAAGACCTCGCCGAAGGGCACGCCCATCAACTCGGCCCTCTCGTTCTCGCAGGCCCTCCTGGACGAGCACCATGTCGCTCTCGTCCCCGGTGAAGACTTCGGCACCGGCGGGGAGAAGTGCTGCCGCCTGACCTACGCCTGCGGCAATGAGCAAATCGAGAAGGGCATCGACCGGATCAGGGCGTTCGTAGACTCACTCCGCTGAGCCGAATCCCCGCTCGAAGCGCCGACGGCTTTCCTCGTCGTTGAACGCGAGTTGGGTCGTGCCGTTGATCCGCATCAACCCGGCATCGATGCCCTGCTCCCGCATCGCGACGAACAACTGCAGGTCATTGATGTACTCCACGCGGTGAGGCTCATCGTGTGACACGACCGCGACGATCTTGAGCGGGGTATCTTCGATTCGCGCAATCCTGAACGGCTCGGAACCTGCCGCCGTGGGCGGAGTTGGATCGGGCCGGGCGGGATCGGGCCGGGGGAGACCAGGCTGCAACGGATCGGGCTGTGGAATGACGGGCGGCTTGGCGGCCTGCCGCTGGTGCTGCGGTGGCACAACCTGCTGGCGTGGAACCGCCCACCAGGCCACTGCACCCACGAGCAGGATCATCGCTGCGGCGACAGCGGTGTTGCGTCGGCGAACGCGAGATCGGCGGATGCGCGCCTGCTCGGTGAGCAGAAACTCCAGGCGATCGCTGCGGGATGGTGATGGCTTCTGTGGCCTCATGGTTGATCCTCCGATGCTCGGAGTTGGGTGAGCACGCGCCGCAGCCTCCCATCGACTGCCCCGGGACGAAGCCCCAAGCTGCGCCCGATGCGCTCGAGAGTCCAGCCGAAGCGGATGCGAGTATCGACGAGGTACGCAGAGTCATGATCGAGTTCACGCAAGCGAGCGTAGAGCCCGTCGAGTTCTCCTGAAACTGGCTCTCCCGCAGGTGCCGAGATCCCACTTGCCACACCACGCTCACGCCGGTCTCGCCGGCGTTCGGAGCGGACACGATCGATCGCCGCTCGCAGAGCAACTCTGCGGAACCACGCTCGGACTTCGGTTTCATGCTGCATAATCGGGATCCCACGGATGGCTTTCACAAACGCGTCCTGCACGGCATCGGCGGCGAACGATTCGTCACGCCGGGTGTCGGCCCGGATCTGCTCAACGAGATCGTCATAGAGCAGTTCGAAGAGTTCGCCGAGCGCTTCGCCGTCCCCCGCCGCGAACCTGGTGACCAGTTCATTCCAGACGCATGAAGGCCCGGCATCGGATGCCGGGCGGTCGGGCGTCTGGGGTTGCCGCACGGAGGAGGGCATGATTCAGTATTGATCGCAGCGGATCAGGGGCGCTGCATCTCAGATTCCAGGCGACCCAATTCTTGAAGCACTTGCTCAACCTCGTTTTTAGCTTGTATAAGTTCCCGCTGATAAATCTGCATGGCATTTACTTCGGGAATCGAATCCCTGTTCTTAATTTCATGCATCTCATCTTCCATACGTCTGATATTGGCCAACAGCGTCGTGTGACGCATGCGAAGATCATCAATGTGTTCAACCTTCGCCTGTCTGCGTGCATGCTCTCGCATCGCTTCGTCGGATGATTTTTGAAGCTGCGCAATCACATCGTTGATCGCAGCAATCGTGTCCGCTCGTGCTGAGACGATGAGCAAGGAAGTCGGGTCGTGGAAACGAACGGTGGTGCGTTCAGCATCACCGCTGACCTCAACTGCTGCTTCAATGGCGGCGAGCACTTCTTCAATCGAGAGTCGTCCCTGACCCCGCAACGCCGCGAGCGACCAGGACATGGTCTGCAATGCCGATGGGCCCGCCTGCGAACGCGAGATCGCCTGCTTTGAGATCACTTCGACCACATAGACGCCTTCGCGAAACCCTGAAGAAATGACCGATCGTTCGCCTTGCGATGATTGCCGCGTATCACCATCAAGCGCCATAAGCACTCCGTGGAGTGTCACATTCTCAAGGCGAAGGGGAGGCATCATGAAGTTGTCGGCATCACCGCGAACGAGGACTTGTTGCTGGCCCGCAGCATCTTGCACGAGACGAACGAACTCAGACAGCGACCCTCCTTTGAAGTCGAAAGTGATTTCGCTGTGCGCACCACCCTTGTGATCCTCGGTGTTTCGTGTCGAAACCACGAAGATTGACTTGCTCGATCCGACTTCACTAATATCGAATCTGCGGTCATCGGAAAACGATGTGAGAAAATACGGCAATTCCACAGCGTCGGGATACTGAACACTTGAGAGCTTCACTTCTGGCATCAACACATCTGCAAGGTCTTCAGAAGCCAGGATGATGTTTCGAACTCCAGTCCGCTGCTGGATATGTTCGTAGTACTCTGGCAAGGTTCCTCCGCCAAAATCGATGTCGATCACGGTCTCCGTGCTGAATAATGATGCCGTTCCGCCGGAGCCACTGCCCCCCGAGAAACCCCCTCCCGCACCTCCCCGACCTCCGCCTGGGGACTGGGCCAGTGCTGCACCGGCAGGGATCAGGGCAACAGATAACGCGAACGCGACCAGGGTTCTCAGACGGGCCATGGGCTTCCTTTCGCAAGGGGTGGATACAGTCGTGATACCACCAGAACGCCACGGCGGACCCGATTTCGCGCCGGTTCAGGGATTTTCTTTGTGCCATGCACCGTTTTCGGCGCGCGGTACAATGCCCGGCCATGCATTACGACTCGCACCAATCCGTCATCAACGATCTCGAGGCGCGCATTGTAACGATGCGCGACTCTCTTTAACTACGACTCGAAATGCTCCAAACTGAAGCAGCTCGAAGAGCGGATGACCGCCACGGACTTCTGGGACCGGCCGGATGAAGCCCAGAAGACAGTCGCCGAGATGAAACTCGTCAAGGCCCAGGTCGAGCCGCTCACCAAGGTCATCGAGACCTTCGAGGACGCCAAGGTCGCTTACGAAATGGCTCGTGAAGCCGACGATAACGACCTCCTCGTCGAAGCCGACGAGGAACTATTCAATCTCGAAAGCAAAATGGAGAAGGTGGAACTGCTCAGCCTGCTCTCGGGCAAGCACGACCATCGCGATTGTTACCTAACCATCTCCGCTGGTGACGGCGGTACCGAGGCGAACGACTGGTGCGACATGCTCTACCGCATGTACTCCATGTTCTTCGACAAGTACCACACCGAGTGGAAGGTCGAGGAGATCGAAGTCTCGCACGGTACCGAAGTCGGCCTCGATTCGGTGACCTTCCTCGTCAAGGGGCCGTACGCTTTCGGACTGCTCAAGTGCGAGCGCGGGGCACATCGCCTGGCCCGAGTCAGCCCCTTCAACTCACAGGGCAAACGCCAAACCTCGTTCGCGACCGTCGATGTCACCCCGGTCTTCGCAGACACGACCATCGATATTCCCGAAAAGGATCTGGAGATCACGGCCTTCGCCCGTTCCTCAGGCCCCGGCGGTCAGAATGTGAACAAGGTCGCCTCGGCGATCCGTCTCGTCCATAAACCGACCGGGTTCATGGTCGTCAGTTCCACCCATCGCGACCAGCAGCAGAACCGGCGCCAGGCGCTGGAGATCCTCCAGGCCAAACTGGAGGAGATGGAAGAAGAACGGCGCGCCAAAGAGATCAAGGACGCTTCGGGCGGCGATGTCTCGCGCGGCTGGGGCGCTCAGATCCGTAGTTATGTTTTCTACGATAACCGCGTGAAGGATCACCGTACCGGGCACGAAACCGGCAATGTGCAGGGCGTGATGGACGGGAACCTCGACGACTTCATCGATGCCGAACTGAAACGCCGGCGCAAGGAACAGGCCGAGGCCGAAGCCAAAGCCTCGTCCTAGGTCGCACTTCAGTCCCGCGAATCGATGTCGGCGATCTCACCGCCGCGGATCAGGTCGGCCAGCAGTTGCTCATCGTCTTGGTCGATCACGCCGTCGCCATCGAGGTCCGCGGCGCACAGGTAGCCATCCAGCGCATCGAACGCGTACAGGTCCTCGGAATCAATCACGCCGTCCTCGTTGAGATCGCCGGTCAACCCGCCAACGCTGAACTCGAGGGTCGCAACGGACTGGCGAACCAGCATGCCCATCGGCTTTTCCTGCATGACCACGGTCACGCGATTCGCACCGCTGGGTTCCCCGCTGAACGGATAGATGAACACGCCGCGATCGAAGTCGAAGGCCTTGGCCCCCGTCGTGAGCGGCGGGATCGGTGCTCCATCGGGCAGGTTGACGAACACCCACATATCCGTCAGCGTGCCGTCACCGTTGGTGAACCGCAGCGTGCCCGAGCCGCTCTGGCAATCAACGCCGACCGTTGCCACCGAGAGATCCGGATCGGCCCGGTCCACATAGATGACCTCACGGAAATCGCCCACGATTGGATCGCCAGCACTCCGCGAGCGGAACGCGACTGCATTCAGGTAGTTGTATCCCTCGGGCAGGACGGTCGTGTCGACGATCTGGCGGTAGAGCCCTTGGCCGGCACCGGGATGATCGATGAGCGGTTGGTTGGTGGTCGTGAACTCTTCCCAGCCACGGAACTCGCCGCCGGTGATGTCCCAGGAACCGTTGTCGTTGAGATCCACGAAGCCGCGACCGACGCGGAGCAACGCGTTGTCGTCGGTGTTCGGATCGTTGGGGTCGGTCTGCGTCGTTGTGAGGGTCACGAGAAACTGGTCCGCCTGCACCACCGGTACAGTCGTCAGGCGGCGCCGATAGACCGGATCAGACGCACTGCTGGCGGGCAGTGTCATCGCAATCGGGCTCACGCTGAGTTCGCCGCTGGGGGCTGCAGGGCCATAGACCACATAGCCTCGGTTATGCTCGAACGAGCCGGTCTTATTGCGCGGCACGCGGATCGTCACCAGGCCATTGGCCCCCACCGTCACCTGATCAAAGATCACACCGTTCGGATCGACCGCGGGGTCGCTGGCGTTCCCGGTGAGTTCCTGAAGAATGGTTCCCGGTGTGAACCCGGTCAGAACATTGCGCGTGTCGAAACCGGTGGCAAACGAATCGTTCACACCGACAAGCACCGTTGCGCTGCCGTTTCCTGAGCGCTGAAAAACCATCACATCATTGTCGAGCGAAAGCACATCGAACTGGCCGCGCCCGTACATGTTGGAGATCTTGACAAGGTCGGTGATCCGCGGATTTGGTGAGGTGCCATCCTTGTCAACACCGAGCGCCTCCGGGTTCCCTTCACGGGGCCAGAAGCCTCGGAAGGCGTAGCGATCGTGCATCTCGCGCGAGTTGTAGTACACGATCGAAGGCCCGGGGCGCAGCAGCACATACGCAAACGCGTGCCACGCGGCCTTGTCGTCAAACGGCAGCCCCGGCGCGTTCCCGCCATCGCCGTTCGAACCGTTGTCGTGCGAGTACACATGGTTCACGCCGACCGACCCATTGTTGAACCCGTCGTCAGCGGAATCGATGTGGGCGTTGAGCACATTCTGCCAGTTGCCGAAGCCACGCTGGTTCACGAGATCGCGCAGCGCCCCCGCTCCGTTCAGATCGAGCGTGTCGCGGTTGCCGAAGCCGTCCTTGCGGACATACGACAGCATCGTGCCAGAATCGGTCACGGCTTCGCCGAAACTGAACGCGGTACCCGTGGTGCCGTCGGGATTCTTGCGGCGATCGAACACCGCCGCGTCAAAGAACTCGTTCCAGAACCACTGCGGGACATGCTTGATCGCGTCGAGGCGGAACCCATCGATCCCGATGTCATCGAGCAACCACTGGCAGTGGCGCATCAGCAGACCGGTCGCGTTCTCGACGACGGGGTCGCCCTCCAACGGCGATTCGGTATTGAACGGATAGATCTCCCATTGCCGACCGCTGAGCGGCTCGGTGAAGACCTTCGGCTCCAGATCGAGGTCGGGGTAGAAGCGGGCGTTGTTCGCGTCCGGACGATTCCGGAAATCACCGGCGGGGATGTTGTCCGGGTTCCCCTCTTTGACCGGATGACGGATGAAGAAGTTCGTCGATCCCTGATCGATGTCGATCAGGCCGACGAGATCACCGGTCCACACATCGTAGTTGGCCCCGTTCGGATCGGTCGCCTGGGTCGATCCGTTGTGGAAATCCCCCCAGTTCCCCCCCGTTGACTTGTGACCCGATGCCGGAGGGTTCATCCAGAACCCGGGGTAGCCGCCCGCGCCCATGAATCCTTCATCACCAGATCGTCCGGAAGCGTGGTTCAGAATCGTGTCGACATACACATTCGCACCCGCGCGATGAAACTGCTCGACGACATGACGGAACCCCGCCTCGGTGCCATAGATCGTGGGGTTGTTGGGCGTGCCGATGTTGAACTTGTCGAACTGGTCGTACCCCGGGCTGGACGGATCACTGGCGACCATGATCGGCGGCAGCCATGTGGCGTCGTAACCCGCGAGGAAGAAGTCGGGCATGCGCAGTTCGATGTGTTCCCATGAGTTCTCGAACCACTGCAGCATGACCTCGTCGGCGAGCGCCGACGGCGCACTCCCCGCGACGAGTGTGAGAATGGCCGCGAGGGTCAGTCCCGATCGGCGTGATGGCTGTGCGGTCTTCATCGGATGCATCCACTGTTCTCCGTTCGAGTCTGTGCGACACCGACATCGGCCTGGCGGACCGGTGGGTTCGGTGCCTGTGCAATCATGCCCCTGAAGTCGCCGCCAGTAAACCGTTTTACCCTCGAAAGCGGCCGGTTCCACGACCGAAATCTGGCTATCGGGCTTTTCGGGCCTGCAAACTGCCTCTCGCTCGGATCAGACGAGCAGGGTCGCCGGAGCCTCGAGCAGTTGCTTGACGGTCTGCAGGTACTCCGCCGCCATCGCTCCATCGATCACACGATGGTCGCTGGACATGGTCATCTGCATCTCCTGACCAACCACGATCTCGTCCTTGCCGTCGGCATTCGTCCGGACGACCGGCTTCTTGACCGCGGCACCGACCGCGAGGATCGCCGAGTTCGGCGGGTTGATGATCGCCGTGAAGTGCTCCACACCGAACATCCCGAGGTTGGAAATGGTGAAGGTCGAGTCGGACATCTCCTCGACGCTCAGTCCCTTGTCGCGGGCCTTCTTGGCGAGTTTCTTGGTATCGGCCGAGATCTGACGCAGGCCGATCCGATCCGCGTTCCGGATCGTCGCGACGACCAGACCGCCACCCCGCTCCATCGGCAGCGACACCGCGACGCCAACATTGATCTGGGCGTGCAGATCCACGGACTGGTTGTCCTTGCCCCAACTGCTGTTGATGTACGGGTGCTGGTGCATGGCGAGGGCACATGCGCGAACCAAGAAATCGTTCACGCTCAGTTTCACGCCCTGGGACTCGAGTTGGGAGTTGAGTTGTTCGCGGAGGTCGAGCAGCGGGTCCATGTCCACCGTCATGGTGACCTGGTAGTGCGGCACGGTGGTCTTGGACTCGACCAAGCGTTTGGCGATGGTCGCGCGCATGTTGCTGAGCGACTGTGTACGAGATTCCAGTTCCGCTCCGAAGGCGGGCAGCGGCGCGGGGGCACCTGCCACCGGAGTCGATGCGCTGCCGCTCGTGCTCACCGATTCGACATCCCGGGCCACGATACGACCGCTCGGCCCTGACCCCTGAATATCGGACAGTTCGAGGCCCTTCTCTTGGGCAATCTTGCGGGCCAGAGGCGAGACGAAGATCCGTCCGCCTGAGCCATCCGATGCGGAGCCGACCGAGGTCGTGGTAGCGCTCGAAGCCGAACCGGAACCGGACGCTGCCACTTCCTGCTTCTGCTCCTGCGGCTTCGATTGCTCAGCAGCAGGAGCCGCTTCCTGACCTCCACCGGCCAGTGCCTCAGCCTTCACCTTCTCAACATCTTCACCGTCTTCGGCAAGCACCATGATGGTTTTGCCGACCGAGACCGTGTCGCCTTCCTTCAAGAGGATCGCGGCGACCACGCCGTCGTCAAAGTTCTGGAGTTCCATCGTTGCCTTGTCGGTTTCGATGTCACCCAGAACCTCACCCGCGGAGACCGAGTCTCCCTCCTTGACATTCCATGACACGATCGTGCCTTGTTCCATGGTGTCCGAGAGCCGAGGCATGGTGATATTGATGGGCATAGGTCGTGTTCCCGGTGGGTCGGATGCGCTGAAATCGGTTCAGAAAGCAGGATACGAGCAAAGGGTCAGGCGTTCACCACGCGACGGACCGCGTCGGCGATCTTGCCCGAGTTGGGCAGGTACGCGCCTTCGAGCGGCTTGGAATAGGGCGCGGGCACATCTTCGGTATTCACACGCACCGGCTGGTGATCCAGCCAGTCGAAGGCGTGCTCGATGATCTGGGTGATGACTTCGCTCGCCACGCCGCTGAACGGCCAAGACTGATCGACCACCACCACCCGGTTGGTCTTCTTGATGCTCTCGACGATGGAATCGATGTCGAGCGGGCGGATGGTCCGCATGTCGAGGATATCGACCTCGATACCGTCTTCGGCGAGTTGCTCCGCCGCTTCGAGACAGAAGTTCACCGGGCGACCGAAACTCACGATCGTGCAGTCCGAACCCTCGCGATGACGGTACGCCTGACCGAACGGGATGTAGTACTGCTCCTCGGGCACATGGGCCTTGTCGCCGAGCATCCGCTCGCTCTCGAGGAAGAAGACCGGATCGTCATCAACGATCGAGGTCGCCAGCAACCCCTTCGCGTCGTACGGGCAACTCGGAATGACCAGTTTCACCCCCGGCACATTCGCGTACAGCCCTTCAACGCACCACGAGTGGGTCGAGCCGAGCTGACCACCCGCGCCGTCGTTGCCACGGAACACGATCGGGCAGCCCCACTGACCGCCGGACATGTACAGCATCTTGGGGACATTGTTGAGGATCTGGTCCGCCGCGACGAGCGAGAACGACCAGCTCATGAACTCGATGATCGGGCGCAGGCCGTACATCGCGGCACCAACCGCCATACCGGCGAAGCCGTTCTCGGAGATCGGCGTGTCAATGATCCGGGTCTCGCCGAACTCGTCCAGCATGCCCTCGGAGACCTTGTACGCTCCGTTGTACTGAGCGACTTCCTCACCGGCGAGGAAGATCCGCTTATCGCGGCGCATCTCGTGGCTCATCGCCTCGCGCAACGCTTCGCGGAACTGGATCACGCGATCGCCTTCGCGAGAAGGAAGTGACGCGGAGAGGTCCGGCTTTTCCGGGGCGGTAAATATGCTCATCAGGGCCTCGCAGCGGGAATTCAAAGTCTTCAGTCAGTTCGTGCCACTGGCTCATCAGGCCTGCGGCGCGTGGGCCGGGGATTGTAGCGAAACCGTGCTGTCAGGCCCGCCTTGAGGCGGGGTCTTGGGAGACCCGGTCTCGGGATTCGAGCGCCACGGGGCCGTCCGTTGCCAGATAAACAGCCCAACCAGCAGCATCGCACTCCCCACCGCCAGCCAGTGCGGCACGATCATCCCGCCGGTTGCATCCCCCACTCGCTCGGGGATCAACTGCATCCGGCCCGCGAGGGCGTCCAACAGCAGCCCCAGACCGACCGCACTCCCGATCAGGCCACCGAGGTAGGCCGCGGTGGCTCGGGATCCGATCTCTCGGCGGATCAACACGATCCCGGCCGCGTTCGTGGCCGGACCGGCCAGGAGGAAGACCAGCACCGCCCCCGGCGAGATTCCAGCCATGAGCATGGATGCGGCGACCGGGGTCGAGGCCGTCGCACAGATGTACATCGGGATGCTGACAAGCAAGATCAGCAGCATGACCAGCAGGTTGGAACCCACACCGTTCAGGCTGCTCGGCGAGACGAACGCGTTGATCACGCCCGCGATCAGGATGCCGATCAGCAACCAGCCCGAGAGCTCGGAATACAACTTGCCAAACGCGTAGCGCTGACCAGCGAACAGCGAGGTCCGTCGCTCCGGCTCAGTACGCGACTCCTCCTCTGACGAGCAGCACGACGAAACCGGTTCAGGTTCGGACGCACAGCACGAGGGGACCGAGGGAGCGGGCTGTTTCGACGAGCAGCAGCACGACGATGCCGGCTCTGCCTCTTGCGCGGAGGGCAACGGCTCATCCGCCGCCACGAACCAGGTCACGATTCCTGCGAGGACCGCGCTGATCAGCGAGCAGACCAGACGAGCGATCGTGAACGGGAGGCCGAGCATCGAGTAGGAGATCGCCAGCGAATCAACGCCGTTCTGGGGCGTGGCGATCAGGAAACTCACCGTTGCCGGGCGACTCAAGCCTTGGCGGCGCAGCCCGATCGCCGTCGGGAGCACGCCACAGGAACACAGGGGCAGCGGTGCACCAAACAGGGCCGCTTTGAACACGCCGCCGATGCCGACCTTGCCGATCAACCGAGTGAGCAGATCACCGGGCAGGTAACTCCGCACCAGACCCGCGAACAGCAGCCCGACCACCAGCCAAGGCGAGGCCTCCAGCAGCACGATCCAAGTCTCGCGCACGATGTTGCTGATCGAATCGAGCATGCCGTGAACTCTAGCGCGGGAGAAGCGAGATCGCGATCAGCAGACCGCTTAGAGCAACGGGTTCTTCGCACCCTCGGTGTACTTCGCGGTCGGGCTCATGCGCGGGTGCGGGTTCACCATCACATCAGTGAACAACTCGCTGACATCCGGCTCCGGCTGCTCTTCAGCGAACTGCACGGCATCCCTGACGACCTGCTTGATGTCCTTCTGCATGTCCTTGTACTCGTCCTCGGACAGGTACTGGCGCTCCTCGATCACCACCTTCTTGAGTTTCTCGATCGGGTCGCGTTCCTGATAGGTCTGGACTTCGTCCTTCGAGCGGTACTTCTGCGGGTCGGACATCGAGTGACCCTGGAAGCGGTAGCAATGGATGTTCACGAACGCCGGCTTCTGCTCCTCGCGGCATTCATCCACCAGCGGCTTCATGCCGTCGTACACGCTGAGGATGTCCATGCCGTCGAACTCGGCGTAAGCCATGCCGTACGCATCGGCCTTGGCCTTGAGGTTGTCGGCCTGGGTCGTGCCGCGATCGATCGCGGTGCCCATGGAGTACTTGTTGTTCTCGAGGCAGAACAGCACCGGCGAGCGGAGCTGGCCGGGCAGGTTGGAGAGGTTCATCGCTTCGTGCAGCGCGCCCTGATTGAGAGCACCGTCCCCGAGGTAAGCCAACGCAACCTTCTTGCCCGGCTTCACCCCCTCGATCACCGACTCGCCGATCACCTCATTCTCGTAGCGGGCGGCGAAGGCCAACCCGAGCCCCAGTGGGGTTTGAGCACCCACGATGCCGTGCCCGCCGTAAAGATGGTTGGGCTTGTCGAACATGTGCATCGACCCGCCCTTGCCCTTCGCGCAACCAGCGAGTTTGCCGTACATCTCGGCCATGCAGGCCTTCGGGTCCATGCCCCGGGCCAGCGCGTGACCATGATCGCGATAGGCGGTCACTACGGGATCCGAATGTTCAACGCTCCCGATGGTCCCGACGGCGACCGCTTCTTGGCCGATATAGATGTGGCAGAAACCGCCGATCTTCGCCTGCTGGTACGCCGCCATGGTCCGCAGTTCGAACTCGCGGATCAGCAGCATGTCAAGCAGCCACTTCTTGAGCACATCCGCGCCCAGCGAATCGGAGGGACGCGAGCCAGTGGACGAAGCGGGCTTGGTGTCGGTCATCGTCATGCCAATCCTCGGAAACTCGGAAACCAGACTGGGGGATAACAAAGGCCGGTCCATCGGACGATGGGAACCGGCCCGCGTCATTGTAGAAGATGCGGAGCCCTCTGGCAGGGATCGCCCGAAGGCGGCCGAATCAGGGGCACGATGTGCCGAATGCCGCCAGGACGATGTTCAAATCTTCCAGCGCGACCGCACCGTCACCAGAGGCATCCCCATCGGCCAGCGTCGCCCCCTCGGCCTGTCCGAATCCGGCCAGCACCGCGTTGAGATCGGCCAGGTCGATCGAGCCATCCCCGTTCGTATCGGCCGGGCAACTCGACGCCACCAGTTCAGCGGTCACCGTCAGCGTGAGCGTCTGGCCGGGCATCGCCCCCGGGATGGCTTCGTCTGCGGTCTGGATGCTGTACACCACTTCGTATGTCCCGAGTGGACCGCCGCGATCCAGCGACAGATCGATGATGGCCACCGAACTGCCCGCAATCGGTTCAGCCGGGATGCCTGAAATGGCAATCGCGCTGGCATCGCCGTTCGCGTCCACACCCGTCACGATCAGGCCCGCGGTCGTGTCCGCCGCCCCGCCCGCGTTGAAGAGCGGAACCAGTTCCGAATCGGCATCCACCGAGCGCTCGATGGAACCAAAATCAACGATGAACGAGTTCAGACCGGCGGTCGGAGCAAACGACGCGATCGAGGGATTGAGTCCAACTCCCGTCAGCGTCACGAGGTCTTCCCCATCCGCATCACCGAGGCCGTTGCCAGCACTCGTCAGGTCGGTGTTGGTCACGAGGATCTGACCCGAAAGCTCTCCCGGCAAGGGTGACCAGAGCACGACATCGAAACTGGCATCTCTGTTACCGCGTGAAAAAGTACCCGGGATGCCGTGAGCCTCGCTGTACGCATCACCACTCGCCTCAACGATGTACGAGGTGGGCGTGCTGCCGCTCTTCTGGATCGTCACCGTTTGGGCAAAAGCATCTTCGAGGGTGGGACTCAGGATGAATCGGCCGAGGTCGAGATCGAGCGTCGATACACCGTCACCCTCGACGGTCCCCCCCTCAAGCACGATCTGCGAGTTGTTCGGCTCGTCACCCCAGAGCGCCCACGCAAATTCGGGATGATCCACGAACGGATTCCGGTTGCCCTGCGCATAAAAGGGATTGTCGTCGAAGCTGTACACGAGATGGTTTCGACGACGCTCGCGACTGCTCGGAGCCTCGTCGTAATGCCAATCGAGCAGGTAGGTCAGGTCTCCCATCTCTTCACTGGAAGGGAACCCGTTGACCACTCTGAGATTAGCAGTCGAACTGTCCGCGCCGTCGTAACGGACATCCATGTAAAAGATGCAACGCGCCGCCTCGCCCCGGAAGTCGTAGGGCGAGTTGTTCATCGTCGGATCCCAGTACGAGGAACTGGCCAGGCCGAACGGCTTGTTGCCCCGGGAGCTGTTGATGGACGGATTCGACGGGCGAAGGTGGTGCAGGTCACTGTTATCCGCCCCGCTATCCCCAACCCCCCGGCTGCGAGGCCACATGTGCTCCCGGTTCCAGGTCGCGCCGGAATCCCAGTTCCCGCTGATCGAAACGCCGCTGTACATGAGGATGATGTTGTTCGGGTTGTTGGGATCCTGATCCAGAATCGCCAGCGCCTGGCGAGCGTCCCCGTAACTCCGCACCGTGTGACCATCGATAATCGCGTTCAGCGTCGCGCGGAGCGTGTCCGCGGAGCCGTCGTAGACCACCGAGTCGTAATAATTCGCTGGTGGGCCGTAGGAATCCGACCCGATGGCGAGTCCGGCGGCCAACAGGAATACCCCAACCCCGGCGGTGATCTGGCAGCCGCGTGCGCTGTGATGCATCACAGTCTCCATGTATTGCATAGTTAAAAACAGGGGTTTGCGCGGAATATCCGCACAATCCGCCCTTCGGCGAAGATAGTTTACAGAGTGTGTCGCAAAGGGCTTGGAAGTGCCACCGACGGTGGCACATTTGCGTATGTATTGATGGCAAGTCTTGGGCATCGCCCGTTATCCGGACGATAATCAAGCGAAGCCAGATCCCGTCGGTGCAAGAAAGGCCATCGAGTGAACCGGACCTCCATCATCGCTATTCTCATAGGTGTTCTCGGCATCGGGGCCATCGCGGTGGTATCCGGCGGCGGAGACAACTCCGACCAACCCCGAAGCGTGGGATACGACCGGGGAGCGTCGTTCAGCCAAGCAAACGCGCAGTCTGCGAACGATGGCCGGCGCCTGCTCGGTGACAGCAGGGCAAGCCTAAGAACAACGAACAACGGCGGCCTAGGCAATTACCAAGGCCCATTGGCCGCCGATGCACCGGATCGGTTTGATGAGTCGCTCGCCGATGATATGAAAAGAGGCGGTTCCAGACCGCCGCAGCAGGTCGATACCCCCCGGCGGAACCCCAGCCGTAACGACGGGGTCGATCGGAACCGCGGCAACAACGACCGGTCACAACAAAACAACCGCCCCGGCAGTTCCCGACCCGGTGCCGGCGCGGGGGCCAGCGGCCTCGCAGGCGCTGCTCCGCCCGCTATCGCCACCCCGAATTCGCCGAACACGAATCCCAACACTCCGACGGGGCCTGATCTTTCCCGCCTTCCCCCCGGCCTCATCATCCCCGACGGGCTTCCGCAGAGCGTGATCGATGTACTGATCGATGCCGCGGACCGAGGGGTCTTCGATGGCGGTGGCTCCGGCGGAGGAAGCAGCGGCGGCGGCTCATCCGGTGGCGGTTCGTCGGGCGGTGGCGGCTCATCAGGAGGCGGAGGAAGCTCCGGCGGCGGTGGCGTGGTCATCGGCGGGGGCGGAGGCGGCGGCACCGGCGGTGGCCCGGAAGCCCAACTCGTCTGGGTCGATCGCACGATCAGCGGCTGCGCATCGCTGTCGGGTCAACGGACGCGCGACCTCTACATCCGTCTCCTCAGCCCGACGCGCATACTGTCCGCGGATTCCGGTGCTGGCTCTTCGGGGCTCACGATCAGCGGAGCCGGATTCACCCAAGTCACCCGCGCTCCCTTCCCGGACCACACTCCACCAAGTGAGGGCGAGATCCAACTGAACCCGTGCGCTGAATTTGACACCTACCTCGCGTTCGGCCCCGCGCTGCCCGGCATCATCGGTGGAACTCCGATCTACGATCCCACACTGAACGCGCAGTGGTACGGAATCCTGGTGGAAGCCGCACAAGACCCCACGCTGTTCAATGACAACGCCTACTACCTGCGACTCGGGCGGTTCACGGCCCCGAATAATCAGGTCACCATCGGCGGTTCGATCACCGTGTCTACTGCTCCGAGCGGAGGTGGTCAACCGACCAACCGCACCCTCACGGTACCGAGTTGGACCGCCGCGAACGGTGGCTTGATTACCGACGATGACAGCGGCGGCAGCAACGGCTCGGGTGGCGACGACGACAACGACGGCAGCGGAGGCAATGACGGGGACGGAGACGACGACGATGATGGTGGTTCCGGCGGCGGAGGCGGTGACGACGACGACGGAGACGATGGACCCACTGGCGACATCAGCACCATCACCCTCGTCTGGCACGAAGTCGACAACGAAGGCTGCATGGAAGACATCGATGGCGACACCGTCATCGATATCGACCTCAGCGCGGCACGCACCTTTGACCTGCTGATGCGGTCCCCCACTCCGGACCGTCTCATCGGAGCATCAACGGGCCTGAACGGGGCCGCACCGTTTCGTGTGCTGCTCGGCGGCCCAATCGTGCAATACCCGGGCCCAGAAAATTCAAATCTACTTCCCAGCGCGGCGGACATCGGTGTCCATCCATGTCTCGAGTTCGATACCTATTTTGCGGTCGGCACTTCGCCCGATGTGATGTTCCTCACCGGTGAACCCGATGAGGATAACTGGCCAGCCCAGGTCAGTGCAGAGTGGGTGGCCGATTCGGTTGTGATCGCCCAGCAGGACGCCTCAACCTTCGGTGATAATGCGTATTACGCACGCCTGATGAGAATCACACTCGCCGGGCCTTCAACCGTGGTCGGCGAAATCCGCTTGACGATAGTTCCTGCAGGAACCTCGTCCGCGGCGATGTCTTTGCCGATCAGCATTCCCCTGCTTCCCTAGGCTGCTCAGGTCGGCGAATACTTAATTCAGAACAGACGCTCCAGCGCCTCGCGGTATCGGCTCAGGGTGCCGTTGACCACATCATCAGGCAGTTCCGGCCCAAGTCCGTCGGGACCAGCGGTCTTATTCCACTCGTCGCGATCGGTGAGGGCCTGGAGGTAATCTCTCACAAACTGCTTGTCGTAACTGATCTGTTCCCCGCCGGGCTCCCATGTCTCTGCGGGCCAATACCGACTGGAGTCCGGCGTGAGTACCTCGTCGACCACGATCGGCGTCTCGCTAGCCCGTGAGCCGTCCGGGTTCAGCGGGAACCCGAACTCGAATTTTGTGTCCGCAAGGATCACCCCGCGTTCCGCAGCGTAAGCGTGAGCCGCGTTATAAATCGCCAGCGAGGTGTCGCGCAAGGACTCCATGACCGACCGCCCCGCGATCTCGCATGCGCGTTCAAAGTCGATGTTCTCGTCGTGCTCACCCAACTCGGCCTTGGTTGCCGGAGTGAAGATCGGCTCGGGCAACTGGCTCCCGCGCTGGAGCCCTTCTGGTAGGGAGACGCCACACACCGACCGTGTCTGCTGGTACTCCCGCCAGCCGGAACCGTCGAGGTAGCCCCGGACCACACACTCAACCGGCACCACCTCACAACGCCGCCCGATGCAGACTCGCCCTTCGAGTTCCTCGATTTGAGCCGCCTCAAGCCCATATCGCTTCAAATCACCGGCTTCGAACGAGAGAACATGGGTCTCGGCGATGTTCTGATCGGCGATGAAATCAAACCATCGGCGAGAAATCTCGGTAAGGAGCAGTCCCTTACCCGCGATGGGAGTCTTCATGACCACATCAAACGCGCTGAGCCGGTCGCTTGCCACGATCAGCAAAGCACCACTCTCCCAGCGGGAATCCGCCGGAAGGTCGTAGATATCGCGTACTTTCCCCTGACGGCGGTTGGGCAGGGGCAGATGGGTCTCAAAAACGGCTGAAGATGTGCTGGACATGCCCGACCATAGTACCGGAGCCAATATCGCCTTGTCCGAAAGCCCAGGGACCGGGTTCCCAGAGATGGGCATAGGATCCCCCATAGATTCCCGAACTCCCGCTTGCAGACCGCTCACGGGTTGCGACAATAACCGGATGATTCGTGCGTGAGCCGTTTGCACGCCGTCGCCAGAACGAAAGGCCCTGCCAGCCCGATGCTCCGTTTTGCAGTCTTTGACGATTTCGGGCCGGCGAACGCGTGGGAATTGCGTCGCGCATACCTGATCGGGAAGGACAATGTTGCCATCCCGAGCCAGATCAGTTTCCAGGACGGCATCATCGAGTGCCGCAAAACTTCCCCGGAGGCGGCGGCTCTTTCTCTGCAGTACAGCACCAAGGACTGGGGCCTGCTCACCCTCCGCACGACCCTCCTGCCAGATCGCGAACAACCGGTTCTGCTGGACCTCGAACTCGCACGCCACCGCATCATGCTGGTGCTTGACAAACTCGAGGAATGGGGCCTCGCCTCGCTACTGAACGCCGACGACCCGATCATGGTCGAACTGAACTCCGCGCGAGACCTCTTCACCGATGCACTCGTCGAGCCGTCCGCCCCGTTCGGGCACTTCACACCGAAGATGGCCCAACTCGCGTCGGACGCCCTCTCTCGCGCGATCGCAGCCTCCGAACACCTCGCCCAGCGTCAGGCCGAACGCCAGTTCGAGCAGCGACACGCTCTCTCGCAGATCGCCGAGGAAGGCAATCGCGCACAGTACATGCCGCAGTTCGGCTGCGCTGTACATAACGAACGCTTTGCACCGCCCCTGCAGAAGGTGCTCCAGTCGAGTTTCCAGTTCATCGTCAGTCCGATGCGATGGAACGACATCGAAGCCAACGAGGGGTCGTACTCGTTCCAGGCCACCGACCGCTGGATCGAATGGGCCGTACGAAACGCCAGGATGTCGGTCACCAGCGGCCCGTTAATCGACCTCAGCGAACGCAGTGTTCCCGAGTGGCTCACCATCTGGCAGCACGATTACGAAACGCTCCGAGAATTCGCCTACGAGCATGTCTGCCGGGTCGTGAAACGCTACCGCAAGGCCATCAGCCGATGGACCGCGATCAGCGCCCCCATCGCGGGTGATGGTGTGCAACTCTCGCTTGACCAGTGGGTTGACCTCACCCGTCTCGCCGTGGTCGCGATCCGCAAGGGCGCGTCGAACGCACGCTCCATCATCGAGATCCCCGCCCCGTTCGGTGAGCACCCCGGGGGTGAAGAAACGCTGGTCCCCCCCACCTTCTTCGCCGAGATGCTGATGCACGCCGGGGTCGAAGTCGATGCCTTCGGCCTCCGGATCCAGATGGGAGATCATGTGCCCGGGCACAGTTGTCGCGACATGATGCAGATCTCCGCCATCATCGATGAGTTCTCCAAATTCGAACGCCCGCTGCACATCACCGCCATCGGCGCCCCGTCTGAACCGCAGGGCGACCGCTCCGAAGCAAACTCGCCCGAGCCGGGGTACTGGAAGAACCCGTGGTCGTTCGAGCAGCAAGCGGAGTGGATGCTCAGTGCGGTCAGCATCGCCGCATCAAAACCCATCGTCCGCTCCGTAGCCTGGCAAGCCTTGTACGACACCGAGCGCTGTAAGCCTGAGATGAACGACGGCGGGCTCATCACACGCGACGGACGAGCCAAACCCGCACTCAAATGCGCAAGCGAGATCCGTCAGGCCATCCGCAAGGGCATCGCCCCGACCGCCTATGTCGCCTCTGCAACGCCCTCAGCCTGACGCCGCCAACGGAGCCAACCGACTCCCCCCGCTGCTCGCGCCGATGGTGATCGGACTGTTCCTCGCGTTCGTCGGCTACCGGTTGTACACCAGACCGGACATCGCCCGCGCGCCGGACGGCGTGCAGAATCAGGTCCTGCTGATCGACATCAACACCGCCAGCGAAGCCGAACTCGCCGCGCTGCCCAGGATCGGCCCCGCTCTCGCCAGGCGGATCACAGAAGACCGCAGCGTCTCCGGTCCGTATCCGACGCTCGACGACCTCGATCGTGTCCCTGGCATCGGCCCACGCACGATCGAGGCGATCCGCCCCTACGCCGTCGCCCGCTGACGCGGCTACACTCCACTCAGACCCTGCTGGCCAGCCCACGGCTTTATCACCCGTGGCGGAGGACGCGCGTGCGCACCGGAAATGCCTATTTCGATTTGATCTCTGCCAGCGAAGCGGTGCGTACGCTCGCGGATCGCTTGCAAACAGGTGGTCACCACCTCGCCCACGGGGTGATCGGATCCAGCACGCGCCTGGTCGCCGCGGCCCTCGCCCGACAGACCAATCGTCCACTCCTGATGACCGTCGCTCACCTCGACGAGGCCGACGACGCCGCGGCGGAACTCGAATCCCTCGGCATGACCGCCAGCGTCCTCCCCGCGCTCGAGGTGCTGCCCGGCGAATCGGCGGTCAGTCTCGATCTGTTTGCGCGACGACTCGCGCTGGTCCGACGCCTGCACGAGGGCGACAACCTTCCCAAAGCCATCATCGCCCCGGTGCAGAGTCTGATGCAGGGCGTGCCGCGCCCCGAGCGGCTCGCCGAACTCACGCTCACCATCCGTTCCGGAGCCGAATACTCCCCCGATCGGCTCATCAACTGGCTCGGCAACGCGGGATACCAGCGTCTGGACTCCATTGAAGAACCCGGCGACTTCGCGGTGCGGGGCGGCATCATCGACATCTTCCCTCCGCCCGGCGGTTCCAGCACCGTCCCGGCGGGCGACAGTGAATCGCTCCCTTTCCGGCTCGACTTCTTCGGCGATGAAATCGAATCCATCACCGAGATCGACCTGGACACCATGGGTTCGGACCGACGCCTGGAGCGTGTGGACCTGGTCGGCTCGGGCAGCCGCGAGGGCGAGAGTGCGGTGCTCACCGGGGACGAGATCAACGCGCTCGACCTGCTGAAAGACAGTGCCTTCGGCAACGCCATCGCGGTGCTCTGTGACACCATGGAGATCACCGAGCAGGCCCGTGGCTACTTCGAACGCGTGACCAATGCCAAGGGCATCGATGGACCGCCCGAGGTCTTCAAGCGTCTGCGCGCAAACTTTCACGCGTTCTGTGAGATCAACCAGACCTCAAGCGGCGCGGGTGATGCGGCGGTGGAATTCCCGGTAACCCCGCTGCCCGAGTTCCCTCGCGACGCCAGTGAAGCCGCCGTGAAACTGGGAGAACTCAGCACGGACTCCCGTGTGATCGTCTGCCCGCAGAGCGAGGCCGAGAACAAACGGTGCAGCGAACTGATCCGTGAGTTCTGCCCCCCGGAGCAAGCCCTGAGGATCGAGCAGCAAGTCGGGTATGTGCATCGTGGCTTTGCGTGGGGCGATGAACCCGGCGCCACTCTCGTGATCCCCTACCACGAACTCCTGCATCGCTTCCACACCCGCCGGCGCACCTCCCGACTGCGCAGCACCGGGAGCGAGAAGAGCGCCAGCGAGACCTTCCTCCAACTCGAACCCGGCGACATCGTGGTTCACACCGAGCACGGCATCGCGCGCTTCGCCGGCCTCCGACACATGGCCATCAAGGGTCCGAAGCGCACCGCCGAGCAGGATGCCGATGAGAAACTCCGTCAGGCCGGCACCGCCCTCGGGAACGCCAAGCAGCGACGCGAAGCCAAGCGGGCCGCCGAGGGGAAGTTCGACGCCAAAGGCCCCACTGAGGAATACCTGACCCTCGAATTCGCCAACCGCTCGAAACTGCATGTCCCGGTCACGCAGATCGACAAGGTGCAGAAGTATGTCGGCGGCGGTGGTCGAGACCGCCCCCCGCTCTCCGTGCTCGGCGGCAAGAAGTGGCAGGCCCAGAAGGACCATGTCCGGGAGTCAGTGAAAGATCTCGCCGCCGAGATGCTGCGTGTCCAGGCGACACGAGAATCCATGCCGGGTATCCGCTATCCCGCAGACACGCCGTGGCAGACCGAATTCGAGGAAGAGTTCCCCTACGACGAGACCGAGGACCAACTCAGCGCGCTCGGCGCAATCAAGCGGGACATGGGGCGCACCCAGCCCATGGACCGCCTGCTCTGCGGCGATGTCGGCTACGGCAAAACCGAGGTCGCGATCCGCGCCGCGTTCAAGGCCGCGGAGTTCGGCAAGCAGGTCGCGGTGCTGGTGCCGACGACCATCCTCGCCGAGCAGCACGGCCGGACCTTCACACAGCGCTTCGCTGATTACCCATTCAAGGTCGAAACCCTCAACCGCTTCAAGACCCGCCAGCAGCAAACCGAGATCCTCAAGCGGGTCCGAGCCGGTCAGGTGGATGTGCTCATCGGCACGCACCGGATCCTCAGCAGCGATGTGAAATTCGCCGACCTCGGGCTGGTCATCGTCGACGAGGAACAGAAGTTCGGCGTCGAGGACAAGAACCGCCTGCTCCAACTCAAACTCACCGTCGATGTGCTCACGCTCAGCGCAACGCCCATCCCGCGCACGCTGCATATGTCAATGCTCGGTTTGCGAGACATCTCCTCATTGTCCACACCGCCCCAGGACCGTCGGGCTGTGGTGACCGAGGTCATCCCGCACAATACCCGGCGCATCAAGCACGCGATCGAACGGGAACTCGCACGGGAGGGGCAGGTGTACTTCGTCCACAACCGCGTTCACAACATCAAGTCGGTCGCCGACGACATCCAGAAAATGGTGCCCAACGCGCGCATTGTGATCGGGCACGGCCAGATGCCCGAACGCGAACTCGAAGATGTCATGCACCGGTTCATGAGCCGCCAGGCCGACATCCTTGTCTCGACCACCATCATCGAATCGGGCATCGACATCGCCAGCGCGAACACGATGCTCATCAACGATGCCCACATGTTCGGCCTCGCAGATCTGCACCAACTCCGCGGTCGTGTCGGGCGATACAAACATCGTGCCTACTGCTACCTGCTGCTCCCGCCCGACAAGCCTGTACCCGAGATCGCCAAGAAGCGCCTGAAGGCCATCGAAGAATATTCCATGCTCGGCGCAGGATTCAAGATCGCGATGCGTGACCTTGAAATCCGCGGCGCGGGCAACCTGCTGGGGGCCGAGCAGTCCGGGCACATCTCCGCCGTCGGCTACGACATGTACTGCAAGCTGCTCGACCAGGCCGCCAAGGAACTCCGGGGAGAATCGACCAACATTGTCTCCGAGACCACCGTCTCCATCGGCGTCACGGGGAACCTGCCCAAGAACTACATCCCGTCCGACACCCGCCGGCTGGAAGCCTACCGACGCCTCGCGACCGCCGAGACCCCCGAAGCGGCCGACGCCGTTGAGGAAGACCTTCGCCAGGCCTACGGCGAACTGCCCAAACAGGCCGACCGACTCGTGGAACTCGCGCGGGTCCGTGCCGGAGCCGCGGCCATCGGCATCCGATCTATTACCGTCCACGAGCAGGATGTCATCTTCCGGACCGCACGCCCCGACCAACTCGAACAGGTCTTGGCCGACGCCCCGGGCACGCTCCGCCTCATCTCCTCCACCAGCGGAAAGGGTTCGTCCGGCAAGGGTGAGCGTGAGAAATCTCTCCACGAGGTCTACTACCGCCCGCCCTCACAGTTCCTCGAACCAGCCACTCTGCTGGTGATGCTCCGTCGTCGCCTGACCGGAGAGAAACACGCGCTCGAAACCGCGTAGCATGGTCGCCATGACACAGCCCCGCCGATCCAAACGCCAACTCTACTTGGGCATCTTCTTTGTCTCGCTCGCGTTCCTCGTGGCGATCATTCGCACCGTGTCAAACAGTGGCACGCCGAACCTCGACGGCCTCACACGCGTCCGTGAGCACATCGGCATCACCATGGAGCAGGCGATCGACCAACTCGGCGAACCGACTTCACGCGCCGAGTTTTATGCCGATGAGGATTTCAACTCCGACCGAGCCGCGACGATCGAGCGCATGAGAGAATCCAATAAGGCGATGCCGGAAGTATTTCTCGAACTCGCGTGGTTCTCACCCGAGGACCTGCTCGCGATCCGCTTCCCCGGCGAGTTCAATGAGAATGGTGATGCGCAGGCTAGCGGCGTATCCATCGACGCGGTGCGACGAAAGCTCCCCACGCCTGCCAACGACAGCACTTCGGAATGATGCCTCAGGGAAACGAGGTTCAGCCGCGCTCAGAAATCAGA
>JBICHT010000102.1:0-56651 GCA_043101125.1 Phycisphaerales bacterium JB050
TCGCATACCAGATCAGGAAGTACTGGCTGAAGCCGACATACGCCCAGAACACGGTAAACCCGAAGAGGAACTTGCTCATATCGTGCAGATGCTCTTCGGTGAACGCTCCGTTGAGTTTGCCAAAGAAACGCAGCGTGATGAACACGACCGTGAGCAGGGCAAGAGCGGAAACAAGGTTCCCGGCGAACCAGTAGACACCGAACATGGTGCTGAACCAGTGGTAATCCAGGCTCATGATCCAGAGGAACGCCGCGAACATGGTGGTGAACGCGTACAGCACCAGTCCGATGGTGGACAGACGCCCCATGGCGAGGGTGTGCCAGCGGCTGGCGTCTTCGTCCTGACGCTTGGCCAGACCACACAGAACCCGCGAGAGCCCGATGTACACGCCCATGAAGACCACGGACAGGAAGAGGAACAGCGGAATGTTCAGGAAGGGCTTCTTCTCACCGTAGAGGACATCGCCCGCGGTGTAGTTCTCGTCCATCCAGTTCCACAGGTACGGGGCGTACTCCCCGGCGACCTTGTCGGTGGTCACATCAGAAGTACCCACGAACAGGTACTGCAGCAGGAACGCCGCGGCGACGAACACGCAGCCCAGCCAAGTCAGGCTCATCATGTTCTCGAACTGGCGACGAAGCAGCGACGCCCAGCCCGCGTTGGTGACATTGCAGATCATGTGGAACACCAGCGCACCGAGCGAGAAGCCCAATGCAACGATCCCACCCGTGAAGAACGCATGGAGCGCGACCGACTTGGTCGGGGCATCACCACCCATTCCCCCGCCGATGGTCAGCAGGATGAAGAGCACCCCGACACCCAGCAGGATGTTCGACCACAGCGAACCGGCGGATTCGCGGAACTGAATGTTGTCACGCTCAAACACGCGAGCGAGGTCAAAGTTCGGAGCGAGACTCACTGTTCACCCCCGTTCGGGTTCTCGTTGGAGGGCTGGCCGATGTTCCGCAGCAACTCATCGGCGGCGCCACGGTCGTAACGCCGCAGTTGATCGATCGTGCCGCGCTGGCTGGTCTGGATCGTCCGCAGGTACGCGACGATCGCCCAGGTTTCTTCGACGGACAGGCGTCCGGCGTAGGGTGGCATCGCGTAACCGTTCGGGCTGGTCTCGGCGACCTTGCCATTCCGGATCGTGTCGAAGAGATGACCGTCGTAGGCGAGCGGGTTCGGGTTGCCGTCGGCATCGACCGCGCCGATCTGCCAGGTATCGTCGAGGAAGTTCGGCAGCGGGTACGCCCAGCGGCGTCCCACCATGCCGTCGCCCATGCCCGTCCCGCCGTGGCAGATCATGCAGTTGATCTCATACTTGGTGCGTCCCAGTTCGATCATCTCAAGGGTGACCGGGACCGGGATGCGTTCCACGACCGAGCCGTCCGATCGCTTGCCGGTGTTCAAGACCGGATCGAGCGCAAGGAACGAATCACGCTGGGCGAAATCCACCGTGCGGATCACCGCCTGGCCTTCTTCGATCGTGTACCCGGTGATCGGGCCGGTGTGGGCTTCTCGCCCGAAGGGCACGGTGTTGCGAACGGGCATGCGGGCCGAGCGACCCCAGTCCGGGGCCTTCTCGCCTTTGCCCTCAAACTCCGGCCAGAAGGTGTTGCTCGTCTGCGCCTTCATCTTCGGCTGATCGTCGAGGTCGGGCAGGAACTGGCGGGGCGGCTTGCTCGACCGGTCGCCGCGACAGCCGCCAGCGAAGGCGGCGCCAGCGATCAACACAACCGTCGCGAGACGGAACGCCGACTGACCGAGTGTGTGGGTGCGGGTGGTGGCCACGGTGCTTACTCCTCCACCATTTCGATGTGGTTTCCGCCGACCGACTCGAGGAAGGCCTTCGTGCCGTTCGCGTCGAATTTCGGGTCCCGGGCTTCGATGGCGATCACCAGCCGGTCGTCGCTGACACGCAGAAAGCGGTCTTTCTTGAAGAGCGGGTGATACCATTTCGGCAGACCGTTCAGAGCCAGCATGCCGCCGATGGTCGCGAAAGCCGAGAGCAGCACGGTCAGTTCGAACATGATCGGAACGGCCTGTTCCCATGCAAAGAAGGGCTTGCCGTTGGTGATGATCGGGTAACCGCTGAACACCCGGAACAGACCCGGCAGCGGCGTGCCCGCCGAGAACCACCACTGCATCATGAACGCGATGGTCAGCCCCGTCAGCGCCCCGCCGCCCATGCAGAAGGCGACCTTGGACCCCTTGAGACCCATCGCCTCGTCGATGCCGTGGATCGGGACCGGAGCGTAGACATCCCACTTCGTGAAGCCTTCGTCGCGGCACTTCTCCGCCGCGGCGACGACCGCCGGGATGTTGTCGAACTCGGCCATGATGCCGTAGTAACGCGGTTCAGCGTCGATGACCGGCGCGTGATTGGTGTCGATGACGGCCATATCAGTGCCCTCCCTCGTGCTCGTCGTGGTGCGGGTGCAGGTGTTCGTGGGCCTGGTGCATCACATTCTTCACTTCCGAGATCGGGAGCATCGGCAGGAACCGGGCGAACAGCAGGAACAGCGTCATGAAGATGCCCATCGAACCGACATAGGTCGCCATATCGATCACGGTCGGGCTGTAGTACGCCCAGTTGGCGGGCAGGAAGTCGTAGGTGAGCGACGCGGTGATCACGAAGCGCTCGAACCACATACCGATGTTCACCACGATCGAGATGAAGAAGATGAACACCAGGTTCGTGCGGCACCACTTGAACCAGAAGAGCTGCGGGCTGATCACATTGCAGAGCATCATGATCCAGTAGGCCCACCAGTACTGGCCGAACGCCCGCTGGACGAACGCGCCCTGCTCGAACGGGTTGCCGCCGTACCAGGCGATGAAGAACTCGGAGATGTACGCAAAGCCAACCATCGAGCCCGTGAGGGTGATGATCTTGCACATGTTCTCGATCGTGCGGGCGGTCACGAAGTCACTCAGACCGGAATACAGAGCCCGGAACGGGATGAGCAGCGTCAGCACCATCGCAAAGCCGGAGAACACCGCACCCGCGACGAAGTACGGCGGGAAGATCGTCGTGTGCCAGCCCGGAAGGATGGAGACCGCGAAGTCGAAGGACACGATCGTGTGCACCGAGAGCACGAGCGGCGTCGCGACACCCGCGAGCAGGATGTACGCCTTCTCGTAGTTCATCCAGTGGCGGCTGGACATCCGCCAGCCCACCGACAGCAGGCCGTACACGAACGCACCCACGCGGTTCAGAGGCAGCGACACGGTCGTCGCTTTCTTCACGAACTCGGGCAGCGGGTGCGGAGCCCACATCGGGCCGATGGTCACCGGCTGCTTGATGCGCGCCATGCAGCGGTCACGCAGCGTGGCAAGGTCGGGGATCATGCCCATGTACCAGAACAGCAGCGACACGGTGAAGTAGGTCGACACCGCGAACACATCCCACAGCAGCGGGCTGCGGAAGTTCGGCCAGATCAGGTTCGAGTTGGGAATCGGGAACAGCATCCACGCCATCCACACGCGTCCCACGTGGATGCCGGGGAAGGTCCCCGCGCAGATCACCGCGAAGATCGTCATCGCCTCAGCGAAGCGGTTGATCGACACGCGCCACTTCTGCTTGAACAGACACAGAATCGCGGAGATCAGCGTACCGGCGTGGCCGATACCGACCCACCACACGAAGTTCACGATCGCCCAGCCCCAGCTCATGGGGTTGTTCAAACCCCACACGCCGACACCGGTGATGATCAGGTACACGATCGCGAGCGTCGCCATCCCGGCGAGCGCGTTCGCGACCGCGAAAGTCGCAATCCACCACGGCGGGGTCTTCTGTTCGATCCAGCCGCACACGGTGTTCGTGACGGAATGGAAATCACGATCGCCGAGCACAAGTTCCGGACGGCGCGAGGGATCACTCACGATCGTTCCATCGATCGTCTGCGGATCCCGGCGGACCGGGCGTCGGGCACCGGCGAGTCCGGCGGCGGTGGCATGGTCGGGCTGCATCACACTCATGCGAGTTCTACCCCGTTCGCGTCAAGGACCGGCAGGGAGAACCGCTTCAGGCGGCTGTGCTCCTCGCCGTGATCGTTCGAGTGGTCGTCCGAGTGCCCATCCGAATGATGGTCCCCGGAGTGGTCGTCGTGATGGAAAGGATTCTCCCATCGTGCCAGGCGATCCTTCGCATCCGTGTTGCCCGCCTTCTTCTCGGCTTCCAACCAATCCGGATTCGGGTTCTGAATCCGGATCTTGTAAGTCGTGCGAGGGCGGGTGTTCAGATACGCCAGCAGCGCGTAACTGCGCTGACTGTTCCGGGCGAGACTCACGCGGCTGCCTTCGCGTTGCGTGCCGTCGTCGTCGCGGTACTGGCTGTAGTCGTAGATGTCACCGAACACGATCGCACCGGTCGGGCAGGCCTGCTCGCAAGCAACTTTGAAGAACCCGTCCGGGATGATCTCAAGATCCTGCAACTTGGTTTCGACACGGGCGGCGTTCACACGCTGGATGCAGTAGGTGCACTTCTCCATCAGGCCGCGACTGCGGACCGTGACATGCGGGTTGTACTGCAGCGTGGCGACTTCGAGCTTCTTCTCGCGCAGACGCGGCGGGATGAAGTTCTCGCTCGCGGGCTTGAGCGCATCAGGCACATGCTCGGGCAGACCCGCGAGCGGCTCGCCAACCTGACCGAAGCCACCCCGGAACTGCTTGGTGCCGTAATCGAAGTAGTTGAAGCGACGAACCTTGTACGGACAGTTGTTGGAGCAGTACCGCGTGCCGATGCAGCGGTTGTACGCCATGTTGTTCGTGCCCTCGGACCCGTGCACCGTCGCGTTCACCGGGCACACCACTTCGCACGGCGCGTTCTCGCAGTGCACACAGGTCACCGGCATCGTGAAGAACTTCGGATCCGAATCGCCCAGCGGGTTGTCCGTGCCGGTGCCAAAGTAGCGGTCGATGCGCATCCACTGCATCTCGCGACCCTTGGCCACTTCCTTCGGACCCACGATCGGGATGTTGTTCTCGGCCTGACAGGCCACGGTGCACGCACCGCAACCGACACAACTGGTCAGGTCGATTGACATGCCCCACTGCTGCACGCGCTTCCCGTAGCCGTTGACCGCGCCGAGAATACGCCCGCGCGCATCACGCTTCGGCGTCATCTTGTCGTCTTCGAGCTGCACATAAGTCTTGCGCTGCTGCTGACGGGAACGGTACGAGTCACGGTTGACCGGAGTGTGCGACTCCATACCGAGGCGGTTCGCGAACTTGATGTCCTCGACCTCACGCTTGTTGCCGTACGCGTCCTTCTTGAGCTTGGTGATCTCGTCCTTGCTCAGCAGTTCCATATCCCCGTGACGCTTCCACGCCTCAAGGTCAACCTCGCGAATGATGTCGCGTCCTTCCATCACCCAGTGATCCTGGGTGTTGGGGATCAACTCGGGACGCACGCCGCGTGCGCGTCCGGCCTTCACCCCGCGGGCCACACTCATCGAGCCGGTCGAACGGAGCGGGTACAGGTCGTAACCGGTGCCCTCGCCGATGCGTCCGCTGACGCGACGCCCCTGGCCGAAGGTCACGATGATCTGATTGTCAGGAACACCCGGCATCACCCAGATCGGACAACGAACCGTGCGACCCTCGTGCTCAATCTCCATCACCTCGGTATGGCTGTACTGCGGCTTGACCAACTTCTTACCGGTCCGCAGCCCGAGCTTCTTCGCCGTCGCCATGTTGACGATCGCGGGGTTCGACCATGCCACCTTCGTGACAGCACCCGGCAATTCCTGCAGCCAACCGTTGTTGGCCATCTGCCCATCGAGCACATGCGGATCAGGCAGCATCAGCACATCGATCCGGTCCGGATCGGTCCGGAATCCCGGAGCCGCGCCGACGATCGCGCTGGCGATCTGCTGCCAACGCGGAGCAACCAGCGGGTCGATGGCCACGGTGTCGCGTGTTTCGGGCACGATGCCGTCGTGCAGAGCCCGCCGGAACGCCACATCCATCGCGCGTGGCTGCAGCGTCCGCTCCATGGTGTCACGCACAATCGTGTAACCATCCGGGTTGGCTTCTCCCATGATCGCCGCGAGGAACTCGATATCCGAGTGGTAGTCGTACAGCGGCTTGATCATCGGCTGGCAGATCGAGCGAGTCCCGTTAGGCGCTTCCGCGTCGTTCCACTCCTCAAGGAAGTGCGTGCGCCCGACGAACATCGTGCTCGCTTCAGCGGTCTCGTCCGGGTCGCCGAGGTGGATCCGGTTCGGAACCTTGGCGATCGCGATGGCGAAATCAAGATCCGCGGGAGCACTGAACACCGGGTTCACACCGATGGTGACCAAGGTCTGCAGGACACCGGAGTTCGCGTCATCGACCACGCTCTTCACCGAGTCCACGCTCGACGCACGCAGGTCGCGCACCATCGGGCGGTACTGCACCGTCAGCGTGTCATTGTCTAACGCATGGTTGATCGCCGCGGCCAGGGCATGCACCGCCGCCGGCTGAGAACGACCCGGCATGACCACCGAGCGACCACGGTTCTTGACCAGGTCGTCCGCAGCCCACTTTGCCCAAGCCGCCGCCTGCTTGATCTGCTCAAGCGATCCGGCGGAGGCCTTGGCCTGAGCGATCGCCGCGGACAGGCCGGAAGCCGCCGAACGCATCGCTCCACGCAAACCTTCGTGGTTGAGCACCGCCTCGGCGAGAGCAATCGCAACCGCTCCCACCGCGTCAACATGCACATTCAGACGGTGGTCGGACTGCCCACCGGTCAGGCTCATCTGTGAATCAGCGGAGTAGATGCGGCTCATCTTTGTATCGCGTGCCTCGCGACCGCCTGCACCCTCGCGGATGCGGTTGCGCCCGTACCCACGCAGGCCTTCCAGCGTGGATTCTCCGCCGAGGAAGTCGCAGTCGAGCGAGACGATCACATCGGCCTTCGACAGCACATACTCAACCTGCTTCGGCGCACCGAACGCGATCTGCGTGCCCTCGATCGAGGCCGCGTTGTCCATCGCGCTGTACGGCAGCCACTTCGCCTCAGGCCAACGCGTGCGGATGGCATCACGCAAACGATCGCGAGACGGGCTGCTCACCTTCTCAACCAGAAACGACAGGCCACGACCGCGATTCTGGTCGTATTGGGCAAAGTGCTCACCCGCGAACGACATGAACTCACGCCAGCGACGCACCTTGAACGGCTTGCCGCGACTCTCGGCCATCTTCTCGATGATGTCCGGCGAACGATCCGGATCGTACAGATCGAGGATGCTGGCCTGCGAGTGCATCGTCAGTGCACCACCGGTCGGATGATCCAGTGGATTGCCCTCGAGCTTCGTGGGACGCCCATCGAAAGTTTCGGCGAGCAGCAGATCGACCCCGCCTCCGGGACGACGACGCGAAGTCGCGTAGAACAGAGGTTTGCCGTGAATAACCTCTTCCGGCTTGCGGTTGTACGCAATGATCTTGTGATCGGGGCGACGACATCCCGGGATGGTCGCGGCACCAGCCAACGCCACACTCGCGCTCATGATCTTCAGAAAGTCACGGCGCGAACCCGACAGCAGTTCCGATGCATTCGCGGGGAACTCACGGTGCAGGAAGTCCTTGAACTCCGGCGTCTGCGCCAGGTCGTCCAAGCTGCGCCAGTAGGTCTTCCCGGTCGCGTGGCTGCGTTCGCGCGGCCCCGCGGCCTTGTCGACCGGCAGGCCTTGCTTCTTGCTTGAAGGGCATTGATCGAGCTTGCTCATCGCGTCTCGCTTGTTCTCAGAGGCCCGTTCATTCGGGCCGGAAGGTCTCATGATGCACCAGCGTCGGAAGGGGTCGTCCCGGCGAGAGTCTCGGAATCAGTAGTGACAGGCTGCGCAGTGCTCCGGAGGCTGGAGCTGCTTGGCCTGCATCAGAAGTTCACCGTTCTTCCGCTGCTCCGGACCGTCGAGCAGATTCTGCACGGTCTCAAGATCGGTAATCCGCACCGGGTTGTCGGGATCGAGGATGCCATCGACATCAACGAGATGCGGCGCGGGATCGCGATGGCAGGTCAGACACCAGCCCATCGACAGGCTTTCCTTCTGATACACCACTTCCATCTCGTCGATACGCCCGTGGCAGGAATAGCAGGACACACCCGCGTTCAGGTGTACTGAGTGGTTGAAGTGCGCGTAATCAGGAACCTTGTGGATGCGGCGCCATTCGATGGGCCGGTCTTCCACATAAGCCGTGCGAACCTTCACAAGGTTCTGGTTGACCTTGTGCGCTTCCCACAGATCAATGTTGAAATACCCGCCAGCCGTGTCATCCCCGGCGTGGCAGTTGAGGCAGGTCGCGGTGTCGGGCACATTCGCGTGGCTGGATTTCTCCACATCCGTATGGCAATACCGGCAGTCCATGCCGAGCTTGCCAGCGTGGATCTGGTGCGAAAACGCCACCGGCTGCTCGGGCATGTACCCCACCTCCCAGTAACTGGGAGTGAAGTAGTACCACACACCCGCGACGACCCCGACACCGGCCGCGCCGAGACCGACGGCCACAGCACCCGGGAGGGCATTCATCCACTGAGGAAAGAGCGTCGACACGATCTGCTCCTGAACTCGGAATGGGCGGCGCACCACCCGTGTGCAACACGACTCAAGCAACCCGCAAAGGTCCGAGAATTTCCCCCATACTCCAGCATGGAAAAATAGGCAAAATGCTCGGAGACTGTACAGATTGCAGTCAGGCAGTAGTAGACATCCTCACCAGAACCCCTGTCAACCCACCCCGAATGCACCCAGACAACTGATACTCAGTCTCAACCAAAGCCCCCTATTCCCCGAAACTTATCCCCGAAAGCATGCACAAAAAATCTTGCTTCGCAAGAATAATTCTTGTGAAGCAGCGACAAGCCCCCTCCGAATCCCCTCTCGCCGTATCCTTACCCCCATGGACCACTCCGCTCCCCACCAGCACATCGACCCTGCCTGGCGCATCGGCATGGTCGTCGGCTTCGCGACCACCGTCGTGATGTGGCTCATCGCCTTTTTCCTGCACCTGCAAGGCCTGACCGCGGATCCTGCCGTCACGGGCGTGGCCTTGCTCACCGCCCAATTCGGCGGCTCGGCCCTCGCCGGCAGATTCTCTGCACCCGACCGCAGCCCCTGGAAACTGGGCCTGTTTACCGGCCTGACCATCGGCGTCCTGAACCTGCTCATCCTCGGCTCCGTCCTCACTGAGCCCGCCCGCACCAACGCCGATGAGGCCCTCCGTCCCAACGCAGGACTGATGGTCGCCGGATACCTCATTCTCTCCCTCGCGATCGGCTTGATCGGCTCGACCCTCGGCAGCCGCCTGCTGAACCCCAAGCCCGAACAAGACAATCGCGATCACGATCGCTGGGTCTCCCGCTTCGCATGGATCGCCGCCCTCGCCATCGTCCCCGTCCTCTTTACAGGCGGCCTGACCACCTCCAACCAGGCCGGACTCGCGGTCCCCGATTGGCCCAACACCTACGCGACCAACATGTTCCTTTACCCGGTCTCCTCCATGACAGGAGGAAAACTCTACGAACACACCCACCGCCTCTTCGGCTCCCTCGCCGGGGTCACCGCGTTCGGGCTCTTCCTCTTCTCGTGCAGCGCCTGGCTCGGCTCACGCAAGGCCTCCAGCCCCCGACAGCCGTTTTACGCCAAGGCCACCCTCTTCTCGCTGTGTGCCGGACTCGCAGTGCTGACCCAGGGAATCATCGGCGGCTATCGCGTCATCCTCGCCGACGGATCCGAAGATCTCGATCAGTTGACGCAGACCGTCGAAACCATCGATCCCGAGCAAATCACACGCTCCTTCTCGCTCACGAACGACAACACCACATCCCTCGCCCTCGCCGTCGTCCACGGCGTCACCGGCCAACTCACCTTCGCGCTCCTGTGCGTCATCGCGAGCATTCTCAGCGTTCGCTGGATGCGCTCCGCCACCGAGCATCGCAGTTCGGACTTCCTGCTCCGCCTCGCCACCGGCGGGCTGGCCTGCACGCTCCTTCTGCAACTGTCTCTCGGCTCGGTCACCCGCCATTTCCAACACACCCACGCCTTATTCGCACACATGGGCTTCTCCGTGATCGTCACCGGCCTCGCCATCTTCGCCGCGGCCCGAGGCATCACCAAGCACTCCGGAACCAAGCCGATCGGGCCACTTGCCAAAGGCGTGCTCGCGGTCGTGCTCACCCAATTCCTACTGGGCTGGGTCGCGCTGATGGTCGTGGTCCCCCACTACGACGAGGCACTCGGCACCACCACAACGACCGCCGAGCGCCCGGCCTCATCGGTACTCGTCGCCACGCTGCACCAGATGACCGGGGCCGCACTGCTGGCCCTCGGCGTCCTCCTTGCCCTGTGGACCTTCCGGCTCACTGTCTCGGGAAAACCCACTAAGCCCGACCAGACAACCCTTCTCACCTGAACAGGGCCAAACCTCGCCGCGCACGAAAAAGCCCACCGGCCACCGGTGGGCTTGCTTGCGTTTGGCTCAGAAAACCGGCTTACTCCGGGTCGCCGCCCGAGTAGTCGTACACCCACTGGTTGATCGGGCGGTCGTACTCGAGAACCTCGCCTTCGTTGAAGAACAGGCCGAGTTCACGCTTCGCAGCCTCAGGCGAATCGGAGCCGTGGATCAGGTTGAACGAGTTCGACACGCCGAAGTCGCCACGGATGGTGCCCGAGTCGGCCTTGGAGCCGAAAGTCGCACCCATCATCGAGCGGCTGATGGAAATCGCACCCACGCCACGGATCGCCAGCACCAGCACGGGGCTGGAGGTCATGAAGCCGACGAGGCCATCGTAGAAGGGCTTGCCCTTGTGGTCCTGGTAGTGCGTGGCGGCCAGTTCATCGGAGATCTTCATCATCTTCGCGCCGACGATCTGCAGGCCCTTCTCCTCGAAGCGGGTGATGATCTTGCCCATGAGGCCACGCTGGACGGCGTCGGGCTTGAGAATGATCAAGGTGGTTTCCATGGTCAATGTCCTTCTCGCCCGAGGGCGATCTGCTGTGGATTGTGAGAGGTGGGTCCGGCCGACGCCTCCGCCGACGGGCCGGGGATCATAGCGGATTTTGCTGATCCGCCCGCGTTTGCGCATCGCCAAACTCTTGCTAGACTCGCCCCGCTGGCGGCGGAGCCGCCCCCCCTCCTTCCTCTCCTCTTACGGAGCGCGACACCACGGATGGCGACCGCAGCACAACCCCGCAAATCAAGCCGCAAGCCTTCTCGCAAGCACGCCACTGCCGAGTCGATGGCCACCAAGCAGCGCGATATCTCCGTCTCGGAGTTCTTCGCCAAGAACCGCCACCTGCTCGGCTTCGACAACCCGCGCAAGGCCCTGCTGACGACCATCAAGGAGGCCGTCGACAACTCCCTCGACGCGTGCGAGGAAGCCGGCATCCTCCCGGACATCTATGTCGAGATCGTCCACAAGCCCAAGGTCGCCGAGGACCGCTATGTAGTCATCGTCCAGGACAACGGCCCCGGTATCGTCCGCAAGCAGATCGAAAACATCTTCGGACGCCTGCTCTACGGCTCCAAGTTCCATCGCCTCAAGATGAGTCGCGGCCAGCAGGGCATCGGCATCTCCGCCGCGGGCATGTACGGCCTGATCACCACCGGCAAGCCGGTGCGCATCCTCTCGAAGCCGGGGCCACGCAAATCGACGCACGAGATGATCCTGAAGATGGACACCTCGAAGAACCGCGCCGATGTCATCCGCGACGAAGAAGCACCGAAGTACGACGACCTGTTTACCCGGGACGGAAAAAGCGGCACCGGCACACGCGTCGAAATCGAACTCCAGGGCAAATACTTCACCGGTGCCCGCTCGGTGGATGAGTACATCCAACTCTCGGCCATCGCCAACCCGCACGCACGCTTCGAATACAGAACACCCCCCACCTCGAAGAACCCCGAGGGGGAACGCGTCCTCTTCGAGCGCAGCGTCGATGAACTCCCCGAACAACCCGAGGAGATCAAACCCCATCCGCACGGCATCGAGCTCGGCACCCTCATCTCCATGCTCGAGCGCACCGAGCACACTCAACTCGGGGGCTTCTTCTCCAATGAGTTCTGCCGCATCGGCCCGAAGGTCGCCCAGCAAGTCACCGAACGCGCCGGACTGACCACGCGCTCGTGGGTGAAATCCGTCGGCCACCACGAAGCCGAAGAAATGTACAAGGCCCTGCAGGAGGTGAAGGTCATCGGGCCACCCACCAACTGCCTCAGCCCCATCGGTGTAAAGACCCTGCTCAAGGGCTTGCAGCAGGGCCTCGAACCCGAGTTCATCACCGCCTCCAGCCGCCAGCCCACCGTCTACCGAGGCCGCCCCTTCGTCATCGAAGCCGGCATCGCCTACGGCGGCAACCTGCCCTCCGAAGAATCAGCCAAAGTCTTCCGCTTCGCCAACCGCGTCCCGTTGCAGTACCAGCAGTCGGCTTGCTCGAGTTTCAAGGCGGTCCTCGAAACCAACTGGCGCGGCTACCAACTCCAGCAGCCCCGCAACGGCGTGCCACAGGGACCAATCATCTTCATGATCCACATGGCCTCGGTCTGGGTGCCGTTCACCAGCGAGTCCAAGGAAGCCATCGCCGATTACGACGAGATCCGCAAGGAGATGCGCCTCGCTCTCCAGGACTGCGGACGCAAACTCGGCACCTACCTCCGGCGTCGCCAGCGCATGAAGCGTGCCGGCGAGCGACGAGGCGTGTTCAAGCGCTACATCGGCGAGATCTCCAAGGCCTGCAACCACATCACCGGCGTCGATACCGAAGAACTCTACGCCGCCCTGCTCGCCACCGCCGAGTCCAAGACCGCGCAGTTCGACGACATCCTCGACGAGGAAGGCAAGGTCATCGACGACGGTGGACGCCTCGCCAAAGACGACTCCGTGTTCATCCGTGAATACAACGGCAACGACGATTCGCCACCCTCAAAGACCAAAGCCGCACGCGGCTCCGACCTCGATCTCGATGCCATCGCCGACGCACGCGAAGAAGTGGACGATGACGACAGCGACCGCAACCTGTTCGGCGAATCCGAGCCGCCGAAGACGAAACGCAAAGTAAAAAAGAAGGTCGTGAAGAAAAAGGTCAAGCGGAAGCGCGGGGAGGGTTGATCGATGGCTAAGAAACGCACCACCAAAAAGGTCGGCAAGAAGACCACGAAAAAAACTTCAAAGAAGGCCCCCGCTTCAACCGCCAAGCGCGTCCTCACCAAGGGACCGGCCGGTCGCTCGACCGACGCCAAAACCCTCAAGGCCATCGAAGCGCTCGCCACCCAGGTCGCCAAGGCCGGGCTCGCCGGCAAAGACCCCGAGATGGATGTGCCCAGCCGCTCGCTGAGCAACACCAGTTACAACAGGAAGGCACGCATCCTGGAGATGGGCGATCTCACCAGCGCCCGCCCGCTCTTCGACCTCAAGACCAGCCGCAAGTTCATGCAGACCCTGCTGCTCTCCGCGGGCGTCAAAGACCTGCTCGAAGCCAGCAAAACGCTGAGCCTTCGTGGTATGTACTACAAGTCCCTGCACACCATCGCAGGAACCAAGGAAAAAACCCTCAACGACCAGACCGAGTCCGATGCGGTGCTCGAAGACCTGGAAGTCATCCTCGGATCACTCCGAGAAGAACTGCACATCTTCGCCAAGAAACGCGGCACGATGGTCGGCAACATCACCATCCTCGACAACGGCGACGAGATCAACTGCCGCAAGATGGGAACCGGCGGCTACGCGATCCCCTCCATCTGCGAGGAATCGGTCATCAAGTTCAAGAAATGCGAAGCCGACTTCATCCTCCATGTCGAAAAGGACACGGTCTGGCAACGGTTCAACGAAGACCGCTTCTGGGAGAAGCACAACTGCATCCTGACCGAAGGCTCCGGACAGCCGCCACGCGGCGTGCGACGCATGCTCCGACGCCTCAACGAGGAACTCGACCTTCCCGTCTACTGCCTGCTCGACTGCGACCCTTGGGGGCACTACATCTACTCGGTCATCAAGCAGGGCTCGATCGCCCTCGCCTACGAGTCCGAGCGCATGGCCATCCCCGATGCCAAGTTCATGGGTATCCGCGCCATGGATTATGAACGCTGCAACCTCTCCGACGATGTGCAGATCGCGCTCAACGAGCGAGACATCACCCGGGCCAAGCAGATCGCCGAGTACCCCTGGTTCAAGGACAAGAAACCCTGGCAGATGGAGATCAAGAAGATGCTCTCCAACGGGTTCAAGATGGAAGTCGAATCGTTGATCACCAAGGACATTTCATATGTCAGCGAGGTGTATGTGCCCGAGCGACTTGAGAAGCAAGACTGGCTCGATTGAACAAACTAGGGGTTTGCCCTAGAGACGGAGTTTTCATTCCCAACTCCGGTAGACCGTTTTACAGGCCTTGAATATCAGGTATGCTCTCTAACCCGAACCCGAGGCCCAGCTGCAACGGCTACCTTCATCCTTCCGCAAAGCCCTCCTGCTTCCATGTGTTCGTCGACGGGTGGCTTCACCATCGCACCTCGTAGAGCAGCAACTCCCATGAAATCCCCATCCATGCCCAATACTGTCTTGGTCGCTGACGATGAATCGCTGATGGCTACCGGACTGGCCTCCAGTCTGAAATCGCTCGGCTTCGAGATCGTCGGCCCGGCCTCAAACGGTCAGGAAGCCATCGACCTCGCCAACCATGAAGACCCCGACATCGCGCTGCTCGACATCCGAATGCCGGAAGTCGACGGCCTCGAGGTCGCCCGGGTGCTCTGGGAGGAATACGGCATCCCGTCGATCATCGTCTCGGCGTTCTCTGACAAACAGTATGTCCGGGAGGCTCAAGCCAACGGCGTCTTCGGTTACATGCTCAAGCCGGTCTCCACCGAGAATCTCCGAGTCACCATCTCCATCGCTTGGGCACGCGCCCTCGCGACCGAGGAGCAGGCCAAGCGGATCGAGCAACTCGAAACCACCCTCACCCACCGACGCATCGTCGAACAGGCCAAGTGGAAGCTCATCGAATCCCACGGCTGGACCGAAGCAGAAGCCCACACCCGCCTCCAGCGCGAGGCCCGCAACAACCGACGCAAACTCATCGATGTGGCCAACGAGGTTCTCGAAACCGGCAAACTCGAGTCCGTCGCAGAATAACCCTACACCCCAGTCGATAATATGACGATGCCCCAAAACCCGCCTCTCGGCGGGTTTTTTCTTCCCAATTCAGTGGTTTTCTTGTTCCACAGGGCATGAGGGGCGTTACATTGGCGTTCCCGGCCAGTCCCGGATGGTGGAAAAACTGACAATCGCTGTCAAATCAGGCAGTACACCTGCGAGCCGGTACACGCTCGCCAGCGTTTGGAGGAGGCGCTGGCTTGAGCGCCACCGGCTCGCGGTGTTATTCACCTGACCACTTCACGACGCGCAAATTCCGCCGAACGCCCCTAGTTCCGAGAAATGTTGCCCCCTGCGCGAGTTTTCCGCTCAGGTCCGAAACGCTGTGGTCCGAATAGAAGGTCTGGTTCGGATGATTGCCTGCTCAAGCCAGACACCACCCGAGTCCGATAAGACCGTCTGCGTGGAACGCGGCGGGTTCCGAGTCGAGGCAAGACCGGAACGCCATCTCAATCAACAGTCGTTCTCGCCTGGTTGTCGACGGAGTCGGCGCACGGGCTTCAGGTCACCCACCCTTCAACACGGTTCGGGTCCGGTTGCTCACACCACTTCACGCCGCTGGAGGCTCCAAAGACATGTCGCACCGCACGCTCCTTCCTACCAATCGAATCGCTCTGGTCGCGCTGGTCTGCCCGGCTGCCCTGCTTACCGCCTGCTCTTCCTCACAAAAGGTTGCGGAATTCGAGCCTCAGGCCGAGACCCAGGAGCAAACCAGCGGCACCTTCTACCGTGACCCCTTCGCCCCCTTCGCTGGCAAGCGCGGCACCGTGACCACACCCTCGACCACCATCCCAGCCTCCTTCCGCGAGGCGAATGTCGGCGTCGATGGCATGACCCGCACCCCGAACTTCAACCTGTTCGGTGAAATCCCCAACGCCAACGCTCGCAGCCAGTCCTATCAGTCGCTGCCCGATGCCACCGAGAACATCAGCCAGATCACCTTCTCGGCTGAAGGCATCGACTTCGATCCGACCGTGGCACCCGACGGGAACACCATCTACTTCAGTTCCACCCGTCACACCCCCACCGCCTCGATCTACAGCAAGTCGATCGACGGCACCGCGGTCACCCAGATCACCTCGGACCCCGCACACGACATCATGCCCGCCGTCAGCCCCGATGGCTCACGCATCGCCTTCGCGAGCAACCGCAACGGCTCTTGGGATATCTATGTCGTGAACGCCGAGGGCGGCCAAGCCGTCCAGATCACTTCCAATACCGCCAACGACCTCCATCCCACCTGGTCGCCCGACGGGAGCACCCTGGCATTCTGTCGCCTCGGTGAAACCAGCGACCGCTGGGAAATCTGGGTTACCGATGTCCGCATGCCCTCCCGCATGAAATTCCTGACCTACGGCCTGTTCCCCGAGTGGCAGCCCGGTGGCGACAAGATCATGTTCCAGCGCGCCCGTGATCGGGGCGGACGCCTCTTCTCGCTCTGGACCATCGATTACATCAACGGTGAGGCCATGTCCCCCACTGAGGTCGCCACCAGCGCTGTTGCCGCGATCATCAACCCTTCTTGGAGCTGGGACGGCCAGTACATCGCGTTCTCCACGGTGTTCAACCCGCCCGTCGATGACTCCCAGAAACCGGACTTTGCCGATATCTGGATCCAGCGCCTCGACGGTTCCTCACGCACCAACCTCACCGGCGGATGGTTCGTGAATGTGATGCCGACTTGGGGCCCCGACAACAAGATCTACTTCATCTCCGATCGCTCCGGCAACGACAACATCTGGTCGATCGGCCCGGAACAGGCGATTACCGCCGCCGGATACGAGATGCCCACCCGGACCGATCTGGCCAATGTCCCGCTCGATCCGAACGAATAAGCCCAAACCCGCGGGTCATCACCCGCCCTGATCTCTCTCGCGCGGCCGTGACCGAAAGGCCCCTGCCGCGATTCGCAAGTCAAGGCCTCGGGTTGTCCGACGAAGATATAAGGACGCCCACCCCCGATTCGGGAGCCGCGGCTCGCAACAATTTCCTTTACCGTCGGGAGGATCCCGGCGGATTCGGCAGGATGCCATGACAACCGAACACGCCATGCTTTCAAGCCATTTCCGATGCTCCGTGCTCGCGACGCTCCTCGCCTCGCTCGCACTCGTCGTCGGGTGCAGCAGCAAACCCCGTTACCCGAACGATCCGGTGATGCTCTCAGCGCCGTACGGCAACGAACGGGAAATCGTCTGGGCCGGTGCGCCGTTCCGAACCGAATCCGGCGTCAGCTTCGTCGATGAACTGCGCCTCTCCGACGCGATGGTCTCTCAGATCGTGCAAGCCCGGGGCGTCACCGCCTTGCCGCTGAACCGGTCCCTCGAGGCCATGCGGTCCATGAACCTCCCGGCGATCACCACCCAGGCCCAGGCCCTGCAACTGGCGCGGCAACTCAACGCCGACGCGGTCCTGGTCGGAACCATCACCGCCTGGGATCCATACGACCCGCCGACACTTGGCTTAAACCTCGTCCTATTCGCTCGTTCGGAAACCATGCAACTGTTGAATCAAGAAGAGTTCAACCCGCGTCAACTCCAGACCGCCCCGAGCGACACCGCGTTCCGCGCTGAAGCAAACACACCGGGCCAGTCCATCAACCAAATCACCGCGATGTACGACGCCGCAAACGGCCTCGTGCGTCAGAACCTCCAGGACTACGCCCACGCCCGTCACGACCCCGAGTCGGCCATGGGCTGGCAACAGTACACCCAGAGCATGGCGAGGTTCGAAGAATTCGCCTGCTTCCAGGCACTCTCGGAACTGCTCGGCAGGGAACGCCAGCGGCTACTTGAGCGTCACCAGAAGCAGAACAACAGACCGACACGCTGACGCCGGCTCCCGCCGCGCTCAGCGCGGCAAAGGAGATCCGGCGATGCCCACGCACGCCAGAAACAACCCCAACGATGGCCCGGATGGGCAGGGCGATCCGTGCGCCGAGCACGAGGTCACGCTGCTCAAAAACGGCCACCGCTGGCGAATCGCCTGCCCCGCTGGCGAAGAACCCGAACTCCTCGAAGTGGTGTCGGAACTCGCCGACGCCGATGACATCGACTTCGATTGGTTCGACGCGGCACTGGTCGCCCACGAACTCAAACGCCGTGTCCACGCCTCCATCGAAGCCTTCACCAAAGCATCCCCCACTCCCCCCACCACCGACGGCACACGCGGCTGAACATTCCTCCGAACGATTCATCCGCTTCGCACCCTCTCCCAACACACCGTTACCCCCCCACGCCACCCGGAGCGATCCAATGACGAACTCCCCCCTGCCTCTGGTCGAACGATTCCTGAATTACCTGACCGACGAGCGGCACTTCAGCCCGTACACCGCGCGATGCTACGGTGCTGACCTGCGCCAGTATGTGGAGTTCCTCGTCGACGAACTGAACACCCGAGTCGATCACAACGCCGAGTCCAACGCCGTCGAGCAGATCCGCTCCGGCAACCTCGCCGCGGCCTCGGGCACCATCTCCGGCCATATCTGCCAGGCCAATGTCGATAGCATCCGGCTGTACCTGAACCATCTCGCGGATCAGAACTACTCCCCGGCTACCATGGCCCGGAAGATCGCCACGCTCCGCTCTTTCTACAAGTGGGCACTCAAAAACTCGTTCGTCGAAACCAACCCGATGACCATGATCCGCACCCCGCGCCAGGCCAAGCGCCTGCCCAAGGCGATCACCGTCGAGCAGATCGAGCAACTCCTCTCCGCTCCCGACGACACCGATGTCCTCGGCGCCCGCGACCGAGCGATGCTCGAAACGCTCTACTCCACCGGCATCCGCGTCTCGGAACTGGTCGACCTGGGCATGCACGATCTGGATGAGAACCAGGAAGCCCTTCGCATCCGAGGCAAGGGCAAAAAGGAACGGCTCGTTCCGCTGGGCTCACACGCCCTCACCGCCATCCGCCACTATGTGAACATCCTCACCAACGATGAGCGCTACTCGTCGGCCTGGGGTCCCGACAAGACTGATCCGCCGCTGTTCATCAACAAACACGGCGGTCGCCTTTCCTCGCGCTCCGTCCGTCGCAAACTCGACAAGTACCTGCGCCAGGTCGGCCTCGATCCCTCGATCAGCCCGCACACCCTGCGTCACTCCTTCGCGACGCACTTGCTCGATAACGGCGCAGACCTCCGCTCCGTGCAGGAACTGTTGGGCCACCAGTCGCTGTCCACGACCCAGACCTACACCCACCTCACCACGCAGCGTCTCCGCAACGCGTACGACGACGCGCACCCGCGTGCCGAAGCGGGCTAAAGCCGACATCCAAACGGATTGATTACCCACCCCGGCACCCGCCGGGGTTTTTTCTTACCTGACCCGCAGTCGCTCTCGCCCCTCGGCCAACGACTGGAGGCCGTCGAGCAGCCCTCGCCCGATGAGCCATTCGCGCTGGGCCCGCCAGAGACAGAACCAGGACACCGGCGCCACGACCGACGCGGAGGCGATGTAGACCGATGTCTGCATATACAGAGCGAATACTATCAGCGTGAACCCGGCGAGCGAAAGCACGAACCAGAGCACTACACGCCCGCACGCCGTCAGACCGAAGACGCCGATCCGTCCGAGACGGTGGACGCGCTGGCGCTTTTTCTCCTCGGCAGAGGGCTCATCGACGGTCTCGATGAGTTCATCATCGACGGCATCGGCATCGCGCGGGGCCTGAACAATAGCCACCAGCCCCTCCGAGGAATCCTCGGTGGTGCTGACGCTCGATGCATCGAGTTCGTCCACATCCGGACAGAGCACCCAAGCCCCGCAGAGGCACTCCACCTCCGCGCCGGCGATCTCGGCCCGCCACCGCTCCCGGCGCCCGCACTTGGGGCATTGGTACCACTCGATGAGCATCGACCCGAGGACTCCTTCAACTCAACACAGCCGTAAGTGTATGTCTACACTGAGTATACGCAACTTCACAGCCGGATTGAACACAAAAAAAACCGAGCCGCGTGCCCGCAGCCCGGTTTGAATAGTCAGTTCCAAACCGGCTCTCACGCCAGTTCGGGGAACATCTTCTTGACGATGTTCACCAGATCGGCGACATGCGAGGCCGACTCCTCGAAGAGCTTCTGCTCGTCGGCATCGAGCTTAAACTCGACGACCTTCTCCACGCCCTTCTTGCCCAGCAAGGCCGGGACGCCGACGAACAAGTCCTTCGCGCCGAACTCGCCGTTGCAGTACACCGCGCTGGGGATGATGCGCTTCTTGTCCTTGACGATCGCTTCGACCATCTGGATGGTGCCCGACGCCGGTGCGTAGTACGCGCTGGTGCCCATGAGTTTGACGATCTCGCCGCCGCCAACCTTCGCACGCTCGACGCAGGCGGTGACCTTTTCTTCCGGCAGCAGGTCGGTGACGGGGATGCCGTGGACCGAGGTGAGTCGGGGCAGCGGCACCATGTCATCGCCGTGTCCACCGAGCAGCAGAGCCTGCACATCCTCGACGCTCACGCCCAGTTCCCACGCGATGAACGCACGGTAGCGAGCACAGTCCAGCGAGCCGGCCTGACCCATGATGCGGTGCGTCGGGAAACCGGTGGCCTTCCAGGCGGTGTAGACCATGGCGTCGAGCGGGTTCGAAACCACGATCACGATCGAGTTCGGCGCGTACTGCTTGATCTGCTCGGACACGCTCTTGACGATCTTGACATTGGTCTCGATCAGATCGTCGCGGCTCATCCCCGGCTTGCGAGGAAGCCCAGCGGTGATGACCACGACATCCGAGTCGGCGATGTCCTTGTAATCCGAGGTGCCGACGAGGTTGCCGTCGAAGCCCTCGATCGGGGCGCAGCAGCCCAGGTCGATCATCTTGCCCTTGGCGACGCCTTCCTTATCCGGGATGTCGAGCAGGACGATGTCGCCCAGTTCCTTCGCCGCCGCCCAGTGGGCACAGGTCGCTCCAACATTTCCAGCACCGATGATCGAGATCTTCGCGCGACGCATGGTCGTTCATCCTCCGCGGCCGTAGCCGCTGGTTGAGCCGTAAAAGAGATGGCCAGACCGACTCCGCCGCATTGGCCGAGCCGAATCTACCAAGTTAGTAAAAACAAACCCCTTGCGGGACGACCAGTCTAGCCCGTTTCCGACGCTCTCGCAGAGGCCCCCAAGACATCCGGCGGTATGCTCATCGGGTCCGTTCCAGACTCACCGAAAGACCGCCTATGACCGTCGCCGACCGCTTCAAGCCCTTCGGAACCACGATCTTCGCCGAGATCACCACCCGAGCGGTCGCCGCGAAAGCGGTGAACCTCGGCCAGGGCTTCCCGGATTTCGATGGGCCAGAGTTCATCAAACTCGCGGCCCATCGCGCGATCGACACCATGCCGAACCAGTACGCCCCAATGGGGGGCGTGCCTGAACTGACCCGGGCCATCGCGGATCGCTGGAAGAAGGCCACGGGCCAGGACATCGACCCGCTCACGCAGGTCACCGTAACCGCGGGCTGTACCGAAGCCATCCCGGCGACCACGCTGGGCCTGCTCAACCCCGGCGACGAGGCCATCGTCTTCGAGCCCTACTACGACTCCTACCCGGCCTCACTCGCCATGGCGGGCGCGAAGCCGGTGCCCGTGACGCTGCACGACAAAGGTGGCGAGTTCGCCTTCGACGAGGCCGAACTCCGCGCGGCAGTCACGCCCAAGACGCGCGCGATCATCCTCAATACCCCCCACAACCCGACGGGCAAGGTGTTCAGCCGGTCGGAATTGGAACAGATCGCTGCGGTGTGCCGCGAGCACGATCTGCTGTGCATCTCCGATGAGGTGTACGACCGGCTGGTGTATCGCGATGCGCACAACCCGGCTGCCGAGCATATCTCGATCGCATCTCTGCCCGGCATGGAAGAGCGCACCATCACGCTAAACTCGCTGGGCAAAACCTTCAGCCTGACCGGCTGGAAGATCGGCTGGGCGATCGCCTCGCCGGAACTGACCAAGGGCATCCGTGCGGCACACCAGTACCTGACCTACGCCGTGAACACGCCGATGCAGCACGCCGCGGCGGAGGCCCTCGGCGCACCGGCCTCGTACTACGAAGAACTCACAAAGACCTTCGCGCAGCGACGCGATGCGCTGGCCGCGGCGCTCGAGCGACTGGGCTTCAAGGTGAACCGACCGGCGGGCGGCTACTTCATCCTCGCCGACCATCGCGCCGTGTCGGAGCCGTTGGGCCTGACGACTGATGTCGAGGTCTGCCACCACCTGATCGAGCACGCCGGCGTCGCGACCATCCCCCCCACCGCGTTCTACGACCACAAACAACGCGGCGAGCACCTGCTCCGCTTCGCGTTCTGCAAGACCCAGAAGACGATCGACGCGGCAGTGGAGCGGCTAGAGAAACTGGCGGAGAAGGTCGGCTAACGCGTGACTCGAAACCAAAAACAAATCGCCCCGCCGAGGATGCCACGGCGGGGCGGTTGGCTATCAAGGTTCTAGGTAGCCGCTAGCGGGCTGCGCGTGATCGCAGCACCGTCGCACTGCGTCAGCCGCGCAGCCACCTCGTTGCGTCACAAAGATTGTTCACTGGACCACCTCCTTCGCTAAGCGTGTTCCGACCCGTGCCCGGTGACCTTTTACGAGTGGCGGGCAGTCGGCTCGGCTGGATCCTCCCGGCCCCGTCGGGTCGGGCTCATCGCGCATGGGCGTGAACCGCCATGCTCGTCGGGTCCCGCTTCCAGCCTGCCCGGGGGTTCTCCCCGCACCCGGCGCGGTGCGCTGACTCGATACACGAAGTATCGGAGCGAACTCGGGGAAATCAACGATAATTTCCCGAATTTACGCCGAGATCTTCACCGTACGGAGGCCCCCAGTCGCAGGGATCAGTCCTCCAACTCGTCAAACGCCCCCTTCGCAGCCTCTTCATCTACATACTTCTGGAAGTCCCCAATCTTGTAGGACACGAAGCAGAACACATGGTGCAGCGTGACCCATTCGAGATCCGAGGGGTCCCTCTCAAGGTCCTGGCGCAGGCGGTTGAGTTCGGCGAGCAGCTTTTCGGCTTTCATCGGGGCGTGACTCCGGTTGGATGGTCGGGGATCAACTTGACTGAGTCCCGATCCTAGCCGAGGCGCATCCACCGGACGAGGGTCAGCAGCCGTCTGTCGCAAAGACCGCGAGCAGGTAGACGAGGTCATCGACATCGACTTCGCCACTCCCGTCAATATCAGCCCGCTCCCAGTCGGCCCCATCGGGCGGGACCGTTCGGCCGAACACCGCGAGGAGACGGTTGAGATCGACGAGGTCGACGAACGCATCGCCGTTGATATCGCCCGGGGCACGAGCTTCGACAGTGATCGACTGGTTCGCAGCGACATCACGGAGCACGGTTACGGAACCGTTGTTCCAAGTCACCTCGACCCGGTCCACAATCGAAGCATCGCCGAGGCCGAAGAACGCGGCGGTGTCGGATTGCGAGAGATAGCCGCCGCGTGTGTTGATGGCCGCGATCGCGCTCTGTTGGGTCTGACTCTTTGGCTCGGTCCAGAACACGCGAACCGTAGAGCCGTAGCCGTTCGGGGCCAGACAGGGCATGGCGGAGGTATCGAGTTCAACCCTCAGGCTGTTGGTTGAGCCACCTTCCGCCGGGCGAGGCGTGTCGTTGCGGTAATAGTGCAGCGCGCCCTGAAAAGTCGTGACGAGCAGATCAAGATCCCCATCGTTGTCCGCATCGAAGGTGATCAGTCCGCGCCCCTGCTGGTTGTGATCCACGCCGCACTTCTCTGCGATGTCGATGAACCCGCCTCCCGCTTGTTGCAGGTACATGCGGCAGCGGTCGCTAATCCACTCGGGCTCGCCGAGCGCGTTGTCCTCATACCAGCCATTGGTTTCCGCGATGTCGAGCCATCCATCGCTGTTGAAGTCCGCGGCTACGGTCCCCCATCCCCATCCGCCCTGCTTCACCCCCTCGACCTCAGATCGTTCGAGGAACATGTGGTTTCCCGCGTTCATGTACAGCATGTTGCCCGTCCCGGGAATCCAAGTCGAGACTGGACGATGATGACTGTAGATCGAGGTGACATACCAATCGGGCCGGCCATCGCGATCGAGATCGCCGACGGTCGCGCCCATCCCGTTGCCGTCCTGGCCGGTGCCGGAGGTCACGGTACGGTTCGTGAAGGTGCCGTCTCCGTTGTTGCGGTAGTACTTGCTGGTCCCGAAGTCGGCGGCGAGCAGAAGTTCGGGATACCGGTCCCCGTTCATGTCGGCGAAGATCGGAGTAAAGCCGCGTGTGCCTCCCGGAATCGTGATCACCGGGGCTCCCGTAATGTCGGTGAAGTTCGCGACACCGGTCTCGATCAGGTTGTTGCGCAACAGACGCGCGTTCGCCTGACCCGCCCAACCGGTGACGAACAGATCGAGATCACCATCCAGATCAAAGTCACCAAAGGTCGCACCGAACGCATCACCCAGAGTTCCGCCGTTGGAGTTGGCACCCACCTCGATCGCCACATCCACAAAGCCATCGCCGGTATTGCGATACAGACGATTGCGATGCGGGGCCGGAAGCGATGAGCCCAGTGAGGTGACATAGATGTCGGTCCAACCGTCCGCATCAAAATCGCCGCACGCCACGCCGAGCCCCATGTGCGTCGCCCCAACACCAAAGGCCGCGGCCTGATCGACGAAGGTGCCGTCACCCTGGTTGATGTACAACCGGTCGGGGGTTGCACCACCGCCCGTCCAGAAGATGTCCATGAATCCGTCGTTGTTGAAATCACCGACACCGGCCCCGCCGGACATGACCGCGGTGTTCAACTGGTACAGCAGAAACGGACCACTCGGGGCATGGACGCAATCGCCGAGCCCGGCCTCATCCGTCGCGTCGGTGAAGATCGGGGGTGTTGCCAACCCGGTCTGAACCAGCGCCAACACCCCGAGCAGAGTCGCAGCCCGAACTTCGCGCCGCGAACAGGCGCACCAACCGCGCAAGCATGTCTTGACCAAGACAACACCCTCCACGCGATCGCGGCGGTGAGCCAAGCCAAGCAATAACAACAACCGCCACGACAGCGGTACAAATGCAAATTGAGCGAGAGCACAAACCGGCACTCCCGGCGGACCTGCTACATCCCCACGACGCAGACAGGCACTGCAACACACCCCGCTCGATGCGAGTCGGGCGGGTGCATTCTCAATGTACCGCGTGAACGGCCGATGCCAAGATTCAATTCAAAAAAATTCGCCGCTTTTGGTCAAGCCGATCACTTGAATCGACTCAGTTCGATCTCAGAATCTGACTCACGATCACGAAGGAACACCGTGTCATTGCCATCGAAACGGTACAAGTACCGGCGGGTGTCACCGATGTTCAGACCGCCGAACCACACACTCCAATGCCCCGTCTCAGCCACGGTGTCGCCGTTGTAGACCATTTGGGCGGTGTAGGTCTTGTCCGGCGCAAAGGTGACGGCACCGAACTCAAAGGTTTGCTCGGGGGCCGCTTCCGTGACGGACTGCCAAGTCCCGACGAAGCGATCCTGAGCCGAACAACCAGCGAGTAACAAGGCACACGGAACCAGACACAAGGCGAACTGAGCGGAGCGTTTCATTCGTCATTCCTCCTTTGGGGTACACACCCTATCGGAATTATCGAGCGATTTCGATCGCGCGAGTTTCGCGCAGCACATTCACCTTGATCTCGCCCGGGAAAGTCATCTCCGCGGACACCTGTTCGGCGATCTTGCGAGCGATGTAATACGCCTTGTCGTCGTTGATCTTCCGCGCATCGACCATCACCCGCACCTCGCGACCGGCCTGGATGGCGAAGGCCTCCGTCACACCCTCGTGCTGAAGGGCGATGTCCTGGAGCTGCTCGAGCCGCTTGATGTACAACTCCAAAGACTCGCGACGGGCGCCGGGGCGAGCACCGGAGAGTGCATCGGCCGCCATCACGATCGGCGTGTAGATCGTCGTCGCGGGTATATCGCCGTGGTGCCCACCGATGACATTGAGCACGGGTTCGGTTTCGCCGTACTGGCGGGCGAAGTCCATGCCGATCTTCGGGTGCCCGCCCTCCATCTCGTGATCCATCGCCTTGCCAATGTCATGCAGGAAACCGCAGCGACGAGCCATGTTGCCGTCGAGGCCGAGTTGGTCGGCGATCAACTGGCTGATGAACGCGACCTCCAGCGAATGCTTGAGCACATTCTGACCGTAGGAAGTCCGGTACTCGAGACGACCCATCGCCTCCACGATCTTTGGGTGCACCCCCTTGAGGTTGCACTCCATGACGGCCTCTTTGCCGTGCTTCCGGATCCGCTCGTCGAAATCCTTCTTCGTCGCCTCGACCACCTCTTCGATCTTCGTCGGGTGGATACGACCGTCGGCGATGAGTTTCTCGAGCGCCTCGGCCGCGATCGCCTGACGAACCTTGTCGAAACAGGACACCACGATCACGCCCGGCGTATCGTCCACGATCAGGTCCACGCCGGTCGACTTCTCGATCTGACGGATGTTCCGGCCTTCGCGACCGATGATCCGCCCCTTCAGATCGTCCGAGGGGATCTGGATGCTGCGGACCGTTTGCTCGGCGACATGCTCGCCCGCGTAACGCTGGATCGCGTTGATGATGATCTCGCGAGCCTTGTCCTTCGCCTCGTCCTCGGCACGCTCCAGCGTCTGGCGGGTGATGCGGGCGGCTTCGTCCACGCAGTCTTCCTCGATGACCGCGAGCAGTTCCTTCCGGGCTTCTTCCTCGCTGAGTTCCGTCACACGCAGCAACTCGTTCTTCTTCTTCTCAATCAGCGACTCCAACGCATCCTCGCGCGCGGCGAACTTCGTCTCCCGCTCCTCGAGTTTCTGGTGACGCTGGTCGAGCTGCGCCTCGCGCGTATCGAGCTTTTCGCGCCGCTGCTCCTGCTGATCTTCCCGTTTGGAAAGCCGGCGTTCTTCTTCGCGCAGTTCCGCCCGCTCCTTCTTGATCTCCGCTTCGATCGCCTCTTTCTCGGCGAGCATCTTCTCCTGGGCTTCGACCTCGATCTGTCGGGCGGCGGTTCGGGCCTCGTTTTCCGCCAACTCCAGAACACGCTCTGCCTCGGCTTTCGCCTTTGCGATGGTCTGACCGGTCAGGATGCGGACGGCGAACATTCCGATGATCGCGCCGACCACCAGTGCCACCGCGCCAACCGCCAGGGCCAGCAGAGCACTATTCCCATCCGAGCCGACACCCGGCTGAGTGACGAGCAGAGAGGTCGTTTGAACAGAGAACATCGTGGAATCCTTCACTGCACAGGGTCAATGGCGACCACTGCTGAATAACACAGCTTGTGAAGGATCCGGGTTCTGATCTGCCAAGTCCTGCGCCGCCTCAGATCGCTTTCAGGCTCCGCTGCGGAAAAACACCGCTGCACTCCCACACGCAACCCGGGGATTCGCACGCTGGGTGCCAGTCTCCCGGGCTATGGGGCGGACAACTCATCTTCATGGTCCACGAGGAGAGAAAAGGAGGAAGAGGACGGAACGCAGAAACACGAAATCGCGGCAAGCCGCGGAGATCAAAGTTGGCCCTGGAAGCAAACGCCTGCGTGGGCGTCGGTTGTGGTCGCCGACCGGATTCCAGGTCCCGGACAAGCGTGAACAGATCAGAATAAGAATTCCTTCGCAAGCCGAGACTTACGAAATCACCCCACGATCGTAGCAGATCCCCGCGCGAACGGAAGTCCTCATCCGCCCGGAATCCCCCCCAAAGGTGACCGCCGCCCCGCTCACGGCTAGCATGCACGCGTGACGAACCTCAGCCGCTGGCTCCTCACCCTGCTCCCGATGAACCCGATCTGCGTCCGCCTGGTCCAGAGCGGTTCCCGACGGCTGCGCCATCTCTATATCCGCTCGGCCTACCTCGGCGTCCTGATCGTCGTCCTGCTGATCCTGCTCATCAATTCCAATGACGCCGTCCAGAACTATCGCGACCTCGCGGCGACCGGAGCCATGGCCTTCCAATGGGTTGCCTACCTCCAACTAGGCCTTATCTGCATCCTCACCCCGGTCTTCATGGCCGGAGCCATTGCTCAGGAGAGCAACCCCAAGAACTGGGATGTGCTGCTCACCACCCCACTCAGTACACCCCAGATTATACTAGGCAATCTTTTCGGGCGACTCTTCTTCGTCCTGGCCCTGCTCGCGTGCTCGCTTCCGCTCTTTGCCATCACCCAGTATTTCGGCGGGGTGCCCGGACGAACGGTCTTCTTGGGGTATGTCGTCTCGGCCGCGGCCGCACTGCTCGTCGGGGCGACCGCCATCGCACTCGCGGTGAACCGGCTCGCCGGACGCCGTGCCGTATTCACCTTCTATGCCGCGGTCATCAGTTACATCGGCGTGACCTGGGCCATTGATCTCACCCTGCGCCCCGGCTCGCCCGCCGGCCCCGGGGGTGTCACGGTCTTTACACCCTTGAACCCGTTCCTCTCGCTGCAGGCACTGCTCCAGCCCTCCGCGTACCCCAGACCCGACGCCGTCCAACTCGCCGACATGGGGCCCATCGCCCGACGCTGGTTCGGGAGCCCGGTCGCGGTGTGGTGCTGGCTGAGCATCGGGCTGAGCCTGGCCATGTGCCTGATCAGTTCGCTCACACTCCGACAGGTCGGGGCTTCGCAGGGGGTCCCGTGGTATCGCAAGATGTTCGGTCTCGGCGCGAAGGGTGCGGACAGTCGCCCGGCTCGCGAGGTCTGGAACAACCCCATCGCGTGGCGCGAAGCCGCGGCTCGGGCGAACACCCTGCCCAAGATCCTCGCCCGCTGGGGGTTCGTCGCGATCGGCGCGATCTGGGGCATCGGCCTGACCATCGTCTATCACCGCGCCGGACTCACCCACGAGGGCTACCGGTTTGCGCTTCTCGCGACCTTCCTGACCGAGTTCGCGGTGGTGGTCCTCATCGCGATCAACATGAGCGCCACCGCCATCAGCCGCGAGCGCGAGGACGGCACGCTCGACCTCCTGCTGACCACCCCGATCAGCCAGGCCTACTACCTCAACGGCAAACTGCGCGGCCTGATCAGTTACCTCGCCCCGCTGCTCGCGGTTCCGATCGGCACGATGGCCCTCGCCGGCCTGTACGCCCTGTTCGACGGCTTCGGACGCACCGACGGCATCACTGTCGCCACCAATGTCGTCTCCAGCACACGCGGTCAGCTCACGATCAATGCCCCGGTGGTGCTCCCCGAAATCGCGATCACGCTGCCGATCGTGACGGTGGCCTTCCTCGCCTTCGCTATCATCGTGGGCCTGCAGTGGTCGCTCATGAGCCGCGGCACGATTGGCTCGGTCGTCGCGACGGTCGGTGTGGTCGGACTCGTCGGAAGCATCGTGGGCGTCTGCGGCTGGCAAGCCGGGCTGGGGATCTCCAGCGTCGGCCCCTTCCTCAGTTCGTTCACTCCCCCATCGCTCGCGCACGCCAGCCTCGACCCGGTCAAAGCACTGGAGGCCACCATCAACGCTGAGGAAGACCTCGGCAGTGCCCGAATCGTGATGCTGATCGGCTCCCTCGTCGCGGCCGGAGCCTACCTCCTGATCGTGCTCGCGATGAAGGCGAGCATGGCCAAGACCTTTGACTCGACCACGCGACGACTGGCGGGGACGCGCTAAGCCCTCACTCCGCCACCGGCACGCTCTCGTAAAACGCGTCCAGATCCGCCTTCAGTTTCTCGAGAGACGGGCGATGCAGGTACATCATGTGCCCCGCCTCGTAGTAGTGCGTCTCGTAGTGGCCTTGCAGTTCCGGATCGAGTTGCATCGTGTTGAAGGTGTAGTCGGTCGCCAGGTGCGGCGTGGCGAGGTCGTAGTACCCGCTGGCCACGAATACACGCAGGTGCGGGTTCGCCGACATCGCCCGACGCAGGCGCTCGGCCACATTCACATACCGCGCCCGCCCCGCTGGCTCGTAGGACCACGGCGAGACGCCCGTCAGGATCTCGTAGGGCAGATCCGAGCGGTACTCCAGGTCCGTCCGCAGGTAATGGTTCAGCGCACCGGTATAGATCCCCTGGATCGCGGCGTATGCCGGGTCGTACTCGTAGCCGTCCCCCGCCGCCTGACGGTCGATGCCCGTGAAGCGCGAGTCAAGACGCCCCACCGTTCGGGCCTCGTCTCGGCGCAGTTCCTTGTTGAACGGCCCGACCGACAGGCGCAGGTTCGACTGGCGGATGAAGGTCTCGCTCAGCCCGGTGTACTCGGCCATCTTGCGAACGATGGCCTCCCGCTCGGCCTCGGGCAGCGCATCCCCCCGGGCGAGCGCGGGCATGTATTCCTCGAACGCGAACGCCTCGACCTCTTCGATGAACTTCCGGAGGTCGTCGCCGGTCTTGGGGTTGTCCGAGTGGAACTGCGCGGTCGCCGCGAAGGTCGGCAGGTACAGCACATGGGGCAGGTCGTTGCCGACGCCGAAGCGGATGGTCTGGAAGTTCAGCACCGCCGAGACCAGAACCACACCGTTGAGGTGCATGCCGTGCCGATCCTGAAGGATCGGCGCGATGGCGGCACAGCGCGTCGTGCCGTAACTCTCGCCCGCGATGAACTTCGGCGAGTTCCAGCGATCGTAACGCGTCACGAATCGCCGGATGAACTCCGCGACCGAGACCGCGTCCTTCTCCAGGCCGTAGAACGCCTGATCCTCGGCCTCCCCCGTCGCCCGCGAGAAGCCCGTCGAAACCGGGTCGATGAACACGAAGTCCGTCTGATCCAGCAGCGTCTGCGGGTTGTCCTCGAGTCGGTACGGCGGCGGACCGGGGTTGCCGAAGTCGTCGGCGTACTTCACCTTCTTCGGCCCGAAGACACCCAGGTGCAACCACACGCTCGAAGAACCGGGCCCGCCGTTGAACGAGAAGGTGATCGGCCTCGTCGCGGTGTCCGGGAACTCCGGCTCGGCCCCCTCAACCGACGCATCAAACGGCGCGGCCAGTGTGCGGTACGAGATGTAGAAGACCCGCGCGATCTCCTCGTGCTCGTTGTCGGTCAGCGAGAGCGTGCCCGCCTGCGCCTGGTAGTGGAGCGTCTGGCCGTCCAACTCGATCGAGTGGTAGGTCGTGCTCGGCGCATCCGGATGAACGACAAAATCCGAGGGCGGCCCCGCCGCGGCCTCAGGAGCGGGCGAGGACGCGCACACAGCGCACAGAGCAACGGCGGAGGTGAGTTTCTTCATGCCTACAGCCTACCGGGTTGAGGGGGTTGGGTGACGTGGGGCATTGCTGCGAGCGATCTGACAACAACCGACAGCTTTTCCACAACAAAATTCAACGCCATGCACCCGAGACATTGGCGATTGATATGGGGACATATTTGTGATTTTCCCTTATTCTACGGGTCATTTTCAGGGCACAGCCTGCGCCACCAGCGCTTCGTCGATAACATGGCCACAAGAAATGTTGCCAAGAATGCCCTCGCACCCTGACATCCCCGCGATTTCAGGTTATACTGTTATCGAATGGAGTCAAGTATGACCGAGTCTGTGATCAGCGTGATCAAAATCAAGACCCGCATTGACCAGTTGACACGGGAAATCGGAGATCTGAACGCGCAGCGTCGAGCGCTTATCGAATTGCTAAATGAGTTCGCCCCCGAGAGTGATGGTTCGTCGGATCGGGCAATTACAGACAAACAGGCAACTGATGCCTCTAGGGCTGCCTTCGCGCAAATTTTTCAGCCGCGATCATGGCCGCCTCGCCGCCAAACAATTAGTTCTGAAGAAGCCCGAGCAGGCACGGATTCCACTAGAGCTTTGCGGCCTAAGGATGCAATCCTGAATCTGTTGGCCCATGAGCCCAACTTAACCATCAGCGAAGTCATTGATCGGCTTGAGGGTAGGGTCAACACCAAGTCGAAGGACTTGGCGAATGTACTTCGTACAACAGCCTCGCGACTAGTCGGAAACGAGGAAGTTTATCGTGACTCATCGGGGCGGTTGCGCCTCAATAAGGAGGGGCCATCATGAAAATGAGAATAACTTTCGGCCCCGGCGCACGAAATGCGGTCAGACCACTTGATGCCTGATCGGGGGCCAGAAACGCCAGAAGCCGCCTTTTCAGGCGGCTTCTGGCATCAAACACCTTAGCGCTGGGCTGGCGGCGAAAGCTGCCAGTCCGGCTTTTAGTACCCCGTGTGGCGAAACTGGTAAACGCAGCAGTCTTGAAAACTGCCGTCCTAGCAGGGATTTGCGGGTTCGAGTCCCGCCGCGGGGATTACAGCACTATATCGTCAATCTGTAAGGTATTCAATACTTTAACGATTACAATTTTATAGCGCCATCAAGTCATACCTGTTGTGTGGCTAGCAATTTGTAGACCGATAAGCCATCAAGATTTGGCCCAGCGATAACCGTCTCTCAAAACTCCCGGCGCATCCGCGCCGGCGGGATATCCAACTGCCCCCGGTACTTCGCCACCGTCCGGCGCGCGATCTCGATGCCCTTGTCCTTCAGCGCCTTCACGATCGCCTCGTCCGACAGCGGCTTCTTCTTGTCCTCGGCGTCGATGACCTCCTGCAGGGCCGCCTTGATGGCGTCCCAGGAGACATCCTCGCCTTCGTCGGTCTGCGTGCCGCCGATGAAGAACTTGCGCAGCGGGTAGATGCCGCGCGGCGTCTGGAGGTGTTTGCCCGCCACCGCTCGCGACACCGTCGCCACATGGATGCCGAGCTGGTCGGCCACCTGCGTCATCGGCAGCGGCTTGAGCGCCTGCGGGCCGAGGTCGAAGAAGTCGCGTTGCGCGGCGACCACCGCCTTGATCACGCGCAGCAGCGTGTTCTGGCGCTGATTGATCGCATCGATGAGCCACTGCGCGTTCGAGAGGTTCGTGCGGATGAACTCGCGATCAGGCTTGGGGAGCTGGCGGTCCTTGGCCATCATCGCGTACTCGCGGTTCAAACGCAGGTTCGGCAGGCGCCCCTCGGTGAGGTAACTGATATAGGTGTCCGAGTCGTCGTCGTACTCGACGATGGCATCGGGCACGATCGACGGCGAACTCTCCTCCACCAGCGAGCGACCGGGGTTGATGACCAGCCGGCGCATGTGCTCGGTCGCGCTCTTGATCTCGTCGATGCTCAGGCCGGACCGCTTGGCAACCTGCGGGATGCGGTTGTGCACGAGGTCGTCGAGGTGATCGGCGATGAGCGTGCGCATCCGTTCGAGGTCTTCGTCGGTCAGGTCGCCGCGTTGCCCGGAGAGGGAGGAGCCGCGTTCCATGGCGTCGAGTTGCAGCAGCAGGCACTCGCGTGTGTCGCGAGCCCCAAGCCCGGCCGGGTCGAGTTCCTGCTGGAGGTATTCGAGAGCGCGGGCCAGGGCGTCCTCGGTGAACATCGGCTTGCCCGAAGCATCACGCGGCCCGGTGTCGGCGATCTCCGCCAGGTCCTGCCGGATGTAGCCGTCGTCGTCGATCGCGCCGATCAGCAGTTTGCCCGCCTTGGCGATGTCTTCATCCACCTCGGCGAAGGCCCACTGTTCGAGCAACTGGTCGGTCAGGGAGACGGGGCGGGCCTCGGTGTTGGCCATCGCGTCCATCTTGGCGTCGCGCTCACCGGCCATCCGTGACTTGGAATAGGTGCCCGGCTCGTAGTCGCTGGAGCGGGTGAACGAGGACGCCTCGTACTGGTTGTCAAAGGCCTCGGAGTAACTGGACTCCATGGCATCCAGACGCTCGAAGTCGTCCGCGCCGTTGGAGTCGGCATCGACATTGAGTTCCCGCTCGCGATCCTTGTCGTCCCGCTCGGCCTGAGCGCGTTCCTTTTCGAGCGTTTCGCGATCCACCCCGGCCTCGAAGGTTTCGAGGGTGACATTGGACTCCAGTTCCTGCTCGATGCGCTCCTCCAGCGCCTGCATGGACATCTGGAGAATCTCCATGGACTGGATCATGCGCGGAGCCAGCTTCATCTGCTGGCCGAGCTTCATCTGCTGGGAGGTGTCGAAGCGCATGGGTCTGACTCTCGGCTCCGCCGAAACTCCGGGCGTGGCCCACGAGGCCCCGGCGTACTCCACGCCGAAACGCCGCCATCGCGGGCTGTTTCACAATATCCGCTATCGGCACGCAGCGGCACGGAACTTGCTGGAAAAACGCCGGGCGCGACCGGTGCGCCCCCATTGAGACGCAAATCCGCCCTTACATCGACTGTCGACCCGCGATCGCGTCCGCCAGCACCGCTTTCGAGGCGTACTCGAGTTGTGAGCCAGAAGGCAGCCCGCGAGCCAGCCGGCTGACCTTGACCCCCCGCCTAGCGAGTTGTTCCGCCAGGTACAGCCCCGTGCCGTCGCCCTCGAGCGTCGGGTTCAGGGCGAGCACGACCTCCGTGATGGCCTCACCGCCGGCGTTTTTGGCCGGATGGTCCACCCGCTCCAATAACTGCGGAATGGTCAGATCCTCCGGACCCACCCCATCCAGCGGCGAGATCCGCCCCAGCAGGACATGGTAGATCCCCCGGAACATGCCCGTGCTTTCGATCGCGATGAGGTCACGCGGCTGCTCGACCACCAGCACCAACGAACGATCACGCCGCGGATCGAGGTTGATCGGGCACACGCCGCCTTCGGTGTCGGCATCGGCAAAGTTGAAACTGATCGGGCAGTAGCGGACCTTGGTCTTCACATCGTGGATCGCCTTGGCAAGCTTCATCGCCTCCTCGCGATCCTGCTTGAGTATGAAGAAGGCCAAACGCTCGGCACTCCGGCGCCCGATGCCGGGCAACTTGGCGAACTCCGACAGCAGCCGGTCCACGGACTCGGGGTATCCGGCGGTGCCGTTCGGCGATGATCGGGTTGGCCCGTTCTTGCTCACGCAGGTCACTCGCTTCGGGATCGACGGTTCAGGCTCCGCCGCCGCTGAGGAACTTCTCAATGCCGGGCATCTCCGGCAGGCCCAACTCGTCGGCCATCTTGCGGGCCTCCTCGCTGACCATGACTTGGATGCGGCTGATCGCTTCGTTGGTCGCGTCCTGAACGAGCGACTCGACCATCGCCTTGCCGCCCGCCCCCTCGACATTCAGCCCGGCGATGACCGCAGGGTCAAGATGCACCTGCAACACACGGAGTTGGCCGGATACGGTCACACGAACCGCGCCGCCACCCGCCGAGCCCTCGGCGGACATGCGCGAAAGTTTCTCCCGAAACTCCTCGCCCATCTGCTTGAGGCGCTCTTTGTTCTTCATGAGGCCGGCGATGGCCCCCATCGCTTTCATGTTCTCGAACATATCTCTACCTGTGACTCGTGGTGCATGGGATCGGGATCAGTCGCCCGTGTCCGGTTCGATGCTGACGATACGCGCGTCAAAGAGTTCCTGCGCCAGTTTGACCAGCGGATGATTCGCCGCGGCGTGACGGCTGATGCTTTCGTCCTGCGGCGCTGCCGTGTCGGTTTTTACCGCGAGCGAGAACCGAACCGGCGAACCCGTCAATTGCTTCGCGAGGCGGGACATCGCCTCGAGCTTCGAGCGTGCGCCGAACTCTTTGGCCGGGTCGTGCAGGACCAACTCGCACTCGGCCCCATCGAACGAGCCAACCGAGAGTTGCTCCATGACCGCGGCGAGCGAGGGCGTGACCTCCGCCTCGATGCACATCCGACGCCACAACTCAGCCCCGTCCATCGTCACTGACGCAGGCCGGGACGCCGGCGACGAAGTCGGTTTCGTGGCGGGCTTCGGAGCAGGCTTTGGCTCGGACACTATGGGCGTCACTTGGGCCGGGGGCATCACCTGGGCCGGCCTGGGCTGGGTTTCGGGCGGGGTGGTCCGGGGCCGGGCGGCCTCGGCTCCCGCCCTCAGTGTTTTTTTGCCGGGAGGCCCCCACCAGCGAGCAGCCGACCGACATCGGCGAGTTGCTCGGACATGGCCATCCGCACCACCATCGCGTCCACCAACGCTCGGGCGGTTGAACTGTTCCGGGCGTTGCGCTTCACCGACTCAACCAGCGCGATCAGATGAACCAGCCCCGCGGCGTCGAACCGCTCGGCCAGCTTCGCCGCGCTCTCCCGCGCGTCACCCGAGAGTTCGACCAGGTCGCTGTCCTTGCCGCAGGCGCAGATGAGCATGAGATTGCGCAGGTGATGGACCAGCGAGTCCAGCATCTGGTCCTGGTCCGTGCCCTTCTCCAGCAGCGTCGCGGTGCGTTCGAGGGCCTTGGCCGGATCGCCATCCGCGACCGCCTCGATGAGATCGGCCACCAGCGTGCGCTCGGGCAGACCGAGTACCTGCTCCAGCACCGTGCTGTTGAGCGTCTCACCCTCGGGGATCGCCGCGATGAGCCGGTCCAGCAGAGAAAGACCGTCCCGCATGGACCCGCTGGCGAGGCGGGCGATCTCCATAAGAACATCGGCCTCGGCCTTCAGCGATTCCTGCGTCACGACCTCGCCGAGGTGCCGGGCGATCTCCGTCGTTGGGATGTTCCGGAAGTCGAACCGTTGGCAGCGCGACTGGATCGTCGGCAGCACTTTGTGCGGCTCAGTGGTGGCCAGAATGAATTTCACATGCTCCGGTGGCTCTTCCATGACCTTCAGCAGCGTGTTGAAGGCGTCCTTGGTGAGCATGTGGACTTCGTCGATGATGTAGATCTTGTACTTGCCGCGCAGGGGCCGGTAGACGCTGTTGGCGATCAACTCGCGTGCATCCTCGACCTTGCGGTTCGAGGCGGCATCGATTTCGATCACATCGGTATCGCGACCTTCCATGATCGCCCGGTTGACCTCGTCATCCCCCCCATTGAGGGCCTTGGCGAAGATCCGAGCCATGGAAGTCTTGCCGACCCCCCTGGTTCCTACAAACAAGTAGGCATGGCCAACGCGGTCTTGCTCGATCGCGTTTCGAAGCGTCCGCGCGATGGCTTCCTGGCCGACAACCTCGTCGAAGTCCTGAGAACGGTATCTGCGGGCAAGGGCGGTGTAGGCCATGACAAGAGTGTAGCGACCTCATCACGCCGCTCCCGCCTCGCGGGCATTCCCCGGGTTGACAAAAGAAAACCGCGAGCCGCTCGACTCGGTTGGCGACCAGGACACCGCCGGCACCGGGCAGCTTCCGCTTAGGGCTGCTCCGATCAAGGCCTGACCCGATTCACGAGCCACCCGTGCAACGGGCCCGGCCGCCAACCGATGCGAGCGAACTCGCGGACGGAAGATTGTACAGAACCCGGCCTCAGCGTGTGCGTAACCGCTTTCGGGTTCCCCGAACCGCAGACGCATCGTCTGCCGATAGACTCTGGTACACCCTAGACTTCCCCCGAACACGAGGTCTCACGGCCGAGAACCTTGGAAAGAGGATCGATGGACAGCGAAGCACCGATCAACATGATCCGCGAGCGCGACCGCGAAGAGCAGCAGCGCAACCGCCTGATCGGCTACCTCCGAGTGGTCTTCGTGATCCTGCTGAGTGTGATTGTGGCACTCGGTATCGTGTCCGAGTCCACCGAAACAACTTCCGGCGTTCAACTCAGCGACTACTGGTGGCTGCTCGCCGGCGGCACGATGATCTTTTTCTTCATCATCACCGGTCTCGACATCCTGACTAACCGCAAGAAACTCAGCGCGGTCTCCGCCATCCTATTCGGAGCGTTCGCAGGGCTGATCCTCACCATCCTCCTCAGCTTCCTCATCGATTTCATCGTGGAGGTTTTCTACCTGGAACCAGGAGTGGACGCCGAGAAAGAAGCCTTCGTCGATCGTGTTACCCTGCTCGTCAAGGTGATTTTCGGCCTCGGCCTGTCGTACCTCGGAGCCTCGACCATCCTCCAGACCCAGGACGACTTCCGCCTGGTCATCCCCTATGTCGAGTTCGCCAAGCAGATCCGCGGCACCAAGCCCTTCATCCTCGACACCTCCGCCCTGATCGACGGACGAATCCTCGACATCGCCGAGGTCGGACTGATCCAGGTGCCCCTGGTGGTCCCCCGCTTCGTCATCGAAGAACTCCAGACCCTCAGCGACTCGGGCGACAAACTCAAACGAGCCCGAGGCCGACGCGGCCTGGACATCCTTGGCAAACTCCAAAAGAACCCTCGCATGGACATCACCATCGACCCGACCATCGTCGCTGGCAAGGATGTCGATCAGATGCTCGTCGAACTCGGCAAGCTCATGCCCGGCACCATCATGACCACCGATGCCGGGCTCGTTCGCGTCGCGAGTATCCAGGGCGTCGGCTCGATGAACATCCACGACCTCGCCAACGCGCTCAAACCGAGCGTCATCCCCGGCGAGCCGATCTTGGTGCACATCATCAAGCCCGGCGAACAGCAGGGACAGGGCGTGGGTTACCTCGAAGATGGCACGATGATCGTGGCCGAGAACGGTGCCAACTGCATCGGCAAGGAAGTCCAACTCACCGTGACCTCCACAATGCAGACCAGCGCGGGCCGCCTGATCTTCGGACGCGTCAGTGACGATGCCTCAGGTGAGAGCGGTGAATTTTCCACCCGCCGCTCCGCCGATTCTGGCCAGCATCAGCTGCCTTCCGCGAAATCCCGACGCAACGATCGCTGAATCGTTCAGGCCAGCGCCGCGCTCGGCGTCTTTGTGTGGACCGGCCCGGTCGGAGCGGGGATGACATTTTTCTGAGGAATCATCACGGGAACCACGCCGTGCTCAACGCTGATCATCATCGGGGTGGTCGCTGGCTGCCCGTCTCCGGCAATCGCGGCAGGCGCTTCCCCATCAAGTTGATAAGCCATAGCGCCGCCGTGCGATTCGATCCGGATGGACTCCCCCACCCGATAGACCAGTTTCTTTGATCGCAGATGCTGCCCGAAGCGTGAACGGAGCATCCAGAGACCGCTGCCCGTCCAGTGGCGGGCAGGGAAGAACACCACATCGAGCTTCCCGTCGCTCATGTCCGCACGCCGAGCCGGATCCACCCGCATCGCGTACTGACGCGAGTTCGCCACCACCACCATGCCCTTGCAACGATCCACGACCGTGTATCCATCCACGGTGATCGTCAGCGGCTTGCTCCATGGCCGGATGAGCTCGGCGAGGATGTGCGGCGCGTAACTCAAGTGCGAAATTCGCCCCGTGCGCTTGCGACAGAGCCGGTGCACAATGTTGGCGTCTACCCCCACCGAGGCCATGAGCAGAAAACTCCGACCGTTGCAGCGCCCAAGATCGATGCGGGGCATCTGTCGCCCGGCAAGTTCGTGCTGCTTCAAATTCTCGATCGCGGCGCGGACCGTCGCGATATCGCGCGTCATGCCGAACTCTCGGGCAAAGAGGTTCTCCGTACCGGTCGGGAAGTGGTAAAGCGGCGTTCCGGTCTGGGCTGCGGGTTTGGCGCAGGAATGCACCGTGCCGTCGCCACCGATGACGATCAGCCCATCTGCCGGTGGGACTCGCTGGTCTCGATATCCCGGCTCGGGCTTCCCTTCCAGCGTCATGACCAGATCACGTCGCTCCGCCGCAGGACCAACCTCGAAAAGCTCGATCTTGTGCCCATCCCCCCGTTCCGCGAGTTGATCGTTCAGCCACCGTGCAAGTCGAGGCCCCTGGCCCCGTCCGGAGATGGGATTGAAGACAATCACCAGTTTCATGGGTCTTCCGGTTCGGAAGGGGCAGACTGAATCACGATCACGGGCAAACCCGCACCGCTCCGCGTATCGTATCGGCCATGGAGAAGAACAGTCTCCCACAACGGAAGACCTTTCATCACCGCCTGCTCCTTGCGGGCCTCACTATTGCGCTCCTCGCGCCCGCAGGGATCGCACAATCGAAGGTGTACCGCCTCGAACCAGGACGAGACCCCGAGGTCGCCAACCGCGACTGGCAGCTCGAAGATGCCCCTGTCGAGGGCTCCAGCGAGTGGCTCATCGCCGAGGCGCGGCGTTTGATCATCGAGGGCAACCCGGGCCGGGCCCGGCGCATGCTCACCGAATGGCTCGAACCACGGGTAGGGTCCGAAGACCCCCTGCTCCCCGCGGCATTGCTCGCCCGAGGAGACGCGCTGGTCGCGTCGGGCGAAGAATTCCGGGCACTCTTCGATTACGAGGAACTCCTGCGGGAACACCCCGGATCCGAAGAATTCGAACGAGCCGTGGAGCGCGAACTCGCGATCGCGCTCCGCTACGCCGACGGTCTCCGTCGTCGCGCCTGGGGAATCCGTGCCTTTGATGCCAGCGACATCGCCATCGAGCTGCTAATCCGCGTGCAGGAGCGCATGCCCGGCAGCCAGCTCGCCGAGCGGGCGGCGATCGAACTCGCCGATTTCTACTACAAGCGTCGAGAGATTGCCCTGGCGAGCGAGGCGTACAGCCTGTATCTCGAAAACTTCCCGGATGGCCCCAACGCGCGCCATGCCTCACGCCGCCGGATCTACGCCGACATCGCCCGCTTCAAAGGCCCCGAGTACGACGCTTCCGGCCTTCTCGACGCACAGGTGCGAATCCGGAGATATCAGCAGGAATTCCCCGCCGATGCTGCGCAGACCGGACTGAACAGCGGGCTCATCGAACGACTCAACGAATCGCTGGCGGCCCAACAACTCGTCGCCGCCGAGTACTACCTGTCCACCAACGAACTCGCCGGTGCTCGACTCACCCTCCAGCGCCTGATCGACGCCTACCCACGCACCTCTGCGGCCCTCACCGCACGATCGATGCTCGAAGATCGCGGCTGGAAGATCCCCCAGCCCAAGGGCCAGCCAGCCCCGGAATCCGGCCCGATCATCATCGAAGGCCCGGCCAACGCGGTGCCCCTCGACCAGCCAGCGCCATCCATACCCGATTCCGGCAGCAACGAAGGAGATCAGCCGTGAAAACGCGATCCCCGCTCCGAGAACTCACCACACTCGTCGCGGCCTGCACGCCGCTCGCAACGGTCATCGGCTGCGCCTCGGACCCGACCAACGGCTACACCATGGCCTCGGCCTACGACAGCAACATCCATACGATCGCCGTCCCGATTTTCGAGAACCCAACCTACGAACACGGACTCGAGATGGAGTTGACCGAGGCGGTGATCAAGGAAATCCACCGCTCGACACCATGGCGAGTGGTCGATCGGGAACGAGCCGAAACCGAGTTATCCGGTTTCATCAGCAGCGCCGAACTGCAGGCCCTCGGCCTGGACTCCGACACCGGGCTTGTGGAGCAATACGCCTACGACATCGGGGTCACCTTCGAATTTCGCGACCGGCGAGATGGCTCCGTCCTCCTCGCACGACGCAATTTTCGCGCCGCGGAATCCTTCGTCCCCGACCGCCTGGTGGGGGAACGCCTCGATTTCGGCCAACAATCCACCATCGACCAGCTCGCACGCGACATCGTCGCCGAACTGCGCTCAAGTTGGTAAATCGAGCCCAGCCCGCGAAATCCGCGCGAAGAAATACACACAAACCGCCTAGAATCGTCCGTTTCGACCGCTTCCGGCACGGAATGTGAACCCAGAAGCCCCTCAAGACGAATTGAATGGAGAGGGTGCGTTCCAAACGCCGCCCGACCCGGACCCAGAGCGAACCGCACGGAGCACGGAAGACCAGCACATGGCAGAAGATCGCCGCCCCGGAAAATATGACACCCCGACCCGGGGAAACGGCAAGACGCCACCCACCCAAACCGGTGGCCCCGTGCGCGCCGATCGTACCGGTGCAGGAGCCAGACAGCCCCGCGGGCCCGCTGGCATCATCGTGCTGCTCATGCTCGTCCTCCTGACGATCATTGCAGTCAACACGCTCGGTCCTAAACCAGAGACGATCAGTTTCAGCCAACTCATCGCCTACAACCAGGAGCGCAGCCTCAAGGATGTCAAACTGCACCTCTCGGAGATCACCGCAACGGTCGAGAGCACGGTCAACACAAACAAAAAGAAAACCGTTCGAGTTCGCGTCCCGGTCAACCCCAATGAGGCCAGCCAGGCCGATGCGATCCAGCGACTCAATCAGGCCGGAATCGAATTCGAGCAGCAAGGTGGGCCGAGTCTCTGGGTGCAGATCCTGCTGAGCCCCCTGCCGATCTTCCTGATCTTCGTCGTGCTCATCTGGCTCTTCTTCCGCGGTATACGCTCGGCCTCGGGTGGCGGCGGGATGATCGGCAACTTCGGCAAATCCCGACACCGCATCCTCAGCAAGGAATCCACCAACATCACCTTCGATGATGTGGCTGGCATTTCGGAGGCCAAGGAAGAACTCCAGGAAATCGTCGAGTTCCTCCGCTACCCCAAGAAGTTCATGCGACTCGGCGGACGCGTGCCGCGCGGCGTCCTGCTCTCCGGTCAGCCCGGCTGCGGCAAAACGCTGCTCGCCAAGGCCATCGCCGGCGAAGCCGATGTGCCGTTCTTCACCATCTCCGGCTCGGACTTCGTCGAGATGTTCGTCGGTGTGGGTGCAAGCCGCGTCCGAGACCTCTTCAAGCAGGCCAAAGAGAACTCGCCGTGCATCATCTTCCTGGACGAGATCGACGCGGTCGGACGCCGTCGCGGCGGCGGGGTCTCCTCCGGTGGCAACGACGAACGCGAACAGACCCTCAACGCCATCCTCGTCGAGATGGACGGCTTCGAGACCAGCGACCAGGTCATCGTGATCGCCTCGACCAACCGCCCCGATGTGCTCGACCCCGCGCTCACCCGCCCGGGTCGCTTTGACCGCCATGTCACGGTGCCGATGCCCGATGTAAAGGGACGCTACGAGATCCTCAAGGTCCACGCCAAGAAGGTGAAGCTCGGCCCGAATGTGAATCTCGAACGGATCGCCCGCGCCACCCCGATGTTCTCCGGTGCCGAACTCGCCGCGATCATGAATGAGGCCGCGATCATCGCCACCCTGCAGGACAAGGATTTCATCGAGCACGAGGATCTCGAGGAGGCCCGCGACAAGGTCCGCTACGGTCGCTCACAGAAAAGCCGCGTCATCGAAGAAAAAGAACGCATCGCCACCGCGTACCACGAAGCCGGACACGCCGTGCTCCAGGCCATGCTCCCCGACGCCGACCCGCTGCACAAAGTCACGATCATCCCGCGCGGCCAGTCCATGGGCGCGACTTTCAGCCTCCCAGAGAAGGACCGCTACGGCTATGGCCTGAAGTACATCATGGCCACCATGCGCGTCGTCTGCGGCGGACGCATCGCCGAAAAACGCAAGACGGACGATGTCTCCTCCGGCGCATCGATGGACATCAAGCAACTCACGCAGATGGCCAAGGCCATGGTGCTCGAGTGGGGCATGAGCGAGAAACTCGGCTTCGTCAAGTACTCACCCAGCGAAGACGCCGCGGGTTACATCGAACGCGAGTACTCCGATGAAACCGCACGGATCATCGACGAGGAAATCCGTCGCTACGCCGCCGAGGCGTATGAAGAAGCCGAACGGATCCTCTTCGAGAACTGGGAGAAGGTCGAGGCCGTCGCCGAGGCGCTGCTCAAGCACGAAACCCTCGAAGCCGACGATGTCCACCGCCTCATGCGCGGCGAACCGCTCGGCAAGCCAAGCGTCAGCGATCTGCTCGCCGCCGAATCGAAGAAAGACGCGGGCCTGCGAGCCTCAGGGTCAAAGCCCGAGCGGAAGACCGCAGACGGAGAAGACGAAAACCTTGGCGGTGTCGTGCCAAGCCCGGCCTGATCCCTAAATCGCAAGCCGACCAGCAACCTCTGCACTCGATACACCCTCCACTCGGAGGGTTTTTTCATGGTCGGTTTGACCCATCTCGACACTCACCTGCGCCGGTTTCACACCGATTTCTTGGGCGATCAACCGGCAAATCGCTTTGTTCGCCTTGCCTCCCTCCGGCGGCGAGTTCACCTTGACCTTCAGGCGATCACCCAGCAGCCCGCCGAGACCAGCCCGCTTTGCTCCGGGGATCGCCTTGATCCGCAGCCGAGACACGGGAACACTCGCGGTGGAATCGGGATGGTCTTCAACAGTCTGAGCCATGACTGAACGATGACAGGGTTATCCATTCCCCGCAAGGCGGGTTAGGATCGGCAGAGGAGAGAAACATCATGATCACCAAACCTCTGAAGCGAATCTTCGCCATCGCGATGACCGCGGCCCTTGTGCTCACGCCTCCCACGGTCGCCGGAGACCCGCTCGGACCCGAGCATGTGCTGCTGGTCTACAACTCCGATGTCGCCGACTCCGTCCTCATCCGAAACCTTTACCTCGAGAAATACCCCTCGGTCCTCACCTACGACATCGGGCAGTCCGGCTGCGAGCTCACCGAGGGCACGATCACACGCCAGCAGTACCTCGACTGCATCCGTAACCCGTTGCGTGAATTTATCAACGGCGAGAACGGCGGACCCGACCTCTCCCAGCAGATCGTTGTCATCCTGACCACACGCGGCGTGCCCGCCCGGATCAACGGGACCAACGAGTTCGGAACCCAGATCAACTCCACCTTCGCGAGTGTCGACTCGGAACTCACGCTGCTGCAACAGGATTTGGAAGCCGCGGGTTTTGCCCCTCTGAACCAGCGGCATTACGGCATTGTCGACAACCCCTACCACACCGCACTGCAGCCGATCCTCGACTACTCCCGCTCGCGCATCAAGGTCCAGCGCGCGTTCCAGCAGGTGACTGAATCGGGGGCTCCGGCAACCTGGGTCGCCTCAGGACTCACGCCAGGCAATATGTACCTCACCTGTCGGCTCGACGCCGCGCCCGGTGAGCACACCACCTCGGTCCAAGAGGTGGAACGCCTGCTCAACCGCTCCCCCAACCTGACCCTGACACCCTGCGAGGCGCAGTACCTCCTCGATACCTACACCGCGGGCGCAAACATGCTCGATGCCGGCTGGCTCCCGCCCAGTTTCCCTCTGTTGAACGACTATGTCCGGACGAATTCGATCCTGGTCCAGAACGGCTGGTCAGGCCAACTCGACCGCACCTTCGAATTCATCACCGGACCCGAACTCGACGACCCGACGCGCCCGCTGTTCATCCTCAGCACCTACGGCGAGAACCACGATGTCGACGGTCGCGGCGAAAACCCGCCCGGCAGCGGCACCTACCTTGACACCTACGAGTTGCACCCCGCCGCCCTGTTCCTCAGCATCGAATCGTTCAACGGCAACAGCCTGATCGACGGTCAGCCCAGAGGCGGGCATGGCCAGGTGCTCGAGGTGTTCCCGCGCGGCGGCTCGTTCACCATCGGCAATGTCGCCGAGCCGTTCACCTTCTCGGTCCCCGACACGGAATATGTCGCCAGAGCCATGCTGCTCAGCGGGCTGACCTTCGCCGAGGCCGCGTGGATCGCCAGACCTGGGCTGAGTTGGCAACAGACCCCGGTCGGCGACCCACTATCGCGGATCGAGATCCTCGACACCTCCTCACCCGATCAGAACCGTGATGGACGCATCGATGTCGAAGACCTCTACACCGCCGCACGCTGGAACCTCGACCTCACCTGCGACGGCACCATCAACGACGACGACCGCCGGCTCGTCCTGAATGCAGTCCGAGCCGGCGAACTCGCCGATACGCTTCCCTGAATCGATTCAACGGTTCTGCACGACCAGCGACTGCAGGTAATGGTTCAGAACTTTCCGTGCTTCCAGTAGCGACTGCTCCGTGCTGGCGATCTTGTCGCGGAGCATTTCGAGCTGATCTTCCTGCTCATTCAGACGGGTCATGTAGCGCCGGTACAGGTCGCTGTTGCGATCGATGCTGCGCATGTTCTCGCGGATGCGACCCTGATCGGTCTCGATGGTCTGCACCTCGCGACGCAGGGCATTGATTTCCTGCTCCAGCCGGTTGATCTCCTGCTGGAACCCGCCAGCCTTGCGCACCGCGGCAATGACTTCATCGCTCGCCTTGCCACGCGCCGCGTAGACCAGCAGATCTTCCAGATTCGCGCCCGTCACCGCATACATCGTGCGATCGATGTACTCAGCTCGCAGAACAAGCTTTGATTCCTTGCCGGGTTCGACCGTGACCTCAAAGCGGTCGTACCGATCGGTACGCTCGACCGGCTCCAGATCGCCGACATACTCCCAGCCGCCGCCGAGTCGCGGGTGCTCGATCAGCACCGTGCGGCTGCGCTTCCGGTCGATGTTGTTGATCGAGTAGGTCATGGTCGAGACCTGCTTCATCTGCCGCTCGATCATGCCGTTCGCGCTCAGCCCAAACGAGAGCACCTCGTTGGAATTGACATGTTCGGTGTCGATCTCCATTTCGCTGTCCAGCGCGTAGGCCAGGAGTCGCTCGGCACCTCCGGGGGTGTGCGCGATCTGAGCATCGCCGGCGTAGGCCCCCGCGTCGTACACCGAGATCGGGCCGGGCAACAGCGGCATGCCCGAATCGTTCTCAAACCGCAGCCCCCGCATCGGGTTGCGCCCCTGGCCATAAGTATAGATCGAGACCCGCTCGCCGCTCAGGTCCGTCGAAAGGATCGGCAGCATCGCGCTCGTGCGCCGCGCGATCGTCACGGGGGCATCGACGCGATAGAAGAACTGTTCACCGACTTCAGTGCCGGAGGCACCGTTGCGGTACTGCTGCTCGCGCAGAGCAATGCCGAACGCCGCATCTTCCTCAGCCACTTCTTCGTAGTACATCGCACTATCCTGATCAGCAATACCCCCGCCGCCGCCTCCGCCACCAAGACGACTATACCGACCTGAAACCGCCGGTGGAGCCGAGGGACTCGCCAGCGACTTTGCCACCGCGAGACCACCGTCGTACACCCGCATCGCGAGACCCGCCACGAACGGCACCGGAACCTCCGGCCGCTCGACGCGCAGCGGCTCGTACAAATCCATCACGAAACTCACCGGCTGACCGGACGCAAGCGACAGACTCACATTGTCCCAGTCCGCATCGGAAGTGTTCTCCACGATCGCCCACCCCTGCATGAACGGATCGCTTCCGTCTTCGGGGATGACCAGCCGGTAGCTGGTTTTCCATACCGGCGTGGCGTGCACATACGACGCGCGAACCTCGCGCCCCTTGCCGCCCTCGCCGTACAGCGCGAGGTCGATGACCTTGGTGTTCTCCGAGCGAGAGGACGCGATCGCCGCCAGAGCCCGGTTCAGTTCATCGTTCAGCCGCTCATCGGTCAGTCGGAAACTCGAGATCGCCGAGATCGCGATCGTGCGGATGCCTCTCTCGCTCACGAGCGTGACATGCGGCTCCTGGAAGTGCCCCACCGCCCCCTCGGTCTCAACCACGCTCATGCGGTTCTCGATCGCCAGGATCGTCCCCGCGATGTTGGTCCCCATCGTGACCACCTCGATCTCCGCGCCGCGCAGCTGCTTGAGCAGGTCCGCCGTGGACCCGACCCGCAGCACATCGATCTCCAGCCCGGCCAGACGGTTTTCCAGCGATTCCCGCGCGGTGTAACTGACCGTCCCGACCGATCCACCGCCGAGGTCCTGCACGAGCAGGGACTTGAGGATGTCGTTCACATCCTCGGTGTTGAAGCGAAGCGAGACGGTCTCGTCGCCGCTCACCTCGCCCCGTCGTTCAAAGAAACCCACCCCAGAGCGGTACAGCACAATCTGGCGAATCGGCAGCACCTCATCAGCGGCTCGGGCGGCCTCGGCCGCGGAAACGGCCTGGCCCGAACTGTGGATCAGGGCGGACGCAGAGACAAGAGCAAGAGCGGTAGACATGGTCATTCGGCGCACAGGCGACTCCTTGCGAGTAAGCGAAGATTGGCACTGATTCCATCGACGCTCTGAGGTGCCGGGAACCAGTATGCGACCACAAACACGGGTCGCTCTGGGTGTACAGGTCGCTCGCCACCCCCATGGTTCATCCCGGGCCGAATCCGTCTGCAAAAACAAAAAACCCGCCAAACGGCGGGCTAATCGTCGAAGGGTGACCAACGGGATTCGAACCCGCGACCTCCTGGACCACAACCAGGTGCTCTAACCAACTGAGCTATGGCCACCATCGGACCCCAGAGGCAATCGCCTCAGGACGCAGAATCGTATCGGAACCGCGGTTTTCGGTCAATCGGTACGCGATTCCTCCGGGCCCGATCACCCCAAAAACCTCGGCCTTTGGTACCCTGTCCGATCCATGACCGCCGATGCCGACGGCCTGCCACACTGCCTTTCAAAGGAAGAGACGCATGTCATCTGTTGCGAAGTTGCCCGATCTGGACCTCTCGTCCGAGCGTGTGCACAGAAACCTCAGCACCCCAGTTCTCATCGAAGCCGCCCTCCAGCGTGGGGAAGGCCATCTCGCCGCCAACGGCACCCTCGTCGTCATGACCGGCGAGCGAACCGGTCGGAGCCCCAAAGACAAGTACCTCGAGGACACCCCCGAGATCCACGACAACATCTGGTGGGGCAATGTCAACCAGCCCATCACCCCGGATGGCTTCGATTCGCTCCTGGCGGTCGCCAACGAGTACCTCGCCTCGAAGGACGACCTGTTCGTCTTCGACGGCTTCGTCGGCGCCGACCCCAAGTACCGCCTCGCCTCGCGCACCGTTACCGAACTCGCCTGGCACTCGCTCTTCGTCAAAACACTCTTCATCGAACCCAACGATGAAGAAATCGCCGGTTTCGAGGAAGCCCTCGCCGACGGCTGGACCATCCTCAACTGCGCGACGCGCAAACTCACCGAAGAAGAAGCCAAGGCCGCGGGCGTCGCCCCGACCGGAACCTGCATCGTGCAGTCGCTGACCCGCAAGATGGTCATCATCTTCGGCACCGAATACGCGGGCGAAATGAAGAAGTCGCTCTTCTACGCGATGAACTACGACATGCCCGATGTCGATGTCTTCCCGATGCACTGCTCGGCCAATGTCGCCAAGAACGAGCCGAACAATGTCGCGCTCTTCTTCGGCCTCTCCGGCACCGGCAAAACCACCCTCTCGGCCGACGAGAAGCGAGCCCTCATCGGTGACGACGAGCACGGCTGGTCCGCCGACGGCGTCTTCAACTTCGAAGGCGGCTGTTACGCCAAGTGCATCAACCTCTCGGCCAAGACCGAGCCGCAGATCTGGGACGCCATCCGCTTCGGCTCCTGCCTCGAGAATGTCGTCATGGACCCGGACACCCGCGTCCCGGATTACGACAGCGTCGCCATCACCCAGAACACCCGCGTGACCTACCCCGTGGAGTTCATCCCCGGAGCCCAGATCCCCTCGGTCGGACGCCACCCCAAGAATGTGGTCTTCCTTACCGCCGACGCCTTCGGCGTGCTCCCCGCCGTCAGCAAGCTCACCCCCGAGCAGGCGATGTACTACTTCATCAACGGCTACACCTCCAAACTCGCCGGGACCGAGCAGGGCATCACCGAGCCGACGCCGAACTTCAGCCCCTGCTTCGGCGGCCCCTTCCTCCCCCGCCACCCCGCCAAGTACGCCGAGCAACTCGCCGAGCGCATCAAGAAGCACAACGCGAATGTCTGGCTCGTCAACACCGGCTGGCGCGGCACCAACGACGGCACCCTCCGTCGCTACTCCCTGCCCTACACCCGCGCCATGGTCACCGGCATCCTCGACGGGTCCCTCGCCAAGACTTCATTCGTCGAACACCCGATCTTCGGCCTGCACATGCCCACCACCATCCCCGGTGCGGGCATCCCCGACGACATTCTCAACCCCCGTTCGAACTGGCACGACAAGAACGCCTACGACGCCGCGGCCACCAAACTCGCCAAACTCTTCCGCGAGAATGACACCAAGTTCGAGATGTCCGACAGCGTGCGTGCTGCGGGACCGAAGGCCTGAGCGATCGGCGGGAGTCCGAACGAGTGAACGCCCGGCCACGAGGTCGGGCGTTTTTCATTTCGCATTTGTACAAGGCTGGGACGAGAACCCTGAGCGCGAGCTCAGGGTCCCGAGCATCCGGCGGGAACATGCTTGCAGCGCTCGTCCGTCTTCAGAGCGTTCCGCATAGCCGCCTCAAGAGGGCGGCCATGCCACCCAGAGTGCGCCCGCTGTGATTAGAGCCCAATCGCGCAAGCGATGGGTGGCAAGCATCCGGCGAGGAAATGCCACCTCCACGCCCACTTTGGCAAAGACACACCCATCGGAACCCTTGTACCAAGCCTAGCGTATTCTACGCTAGATGTTTCGCTGCTCAATGCCGCTATTGCTTATCCCATGGATTGCAACTTTATGCATCTACGGCGCAGTCGTGACTTTTTCCGTAGTCGGATTCCTCATGGCTTCGGGGGTATCAGGCAAAAACCTCATCTTAGAGGTACTGCTTGCTATATCGCTGTTCGGGATCGGGGCCTTGCTGTGTTGTCTGTCATATATCCCTTTGCGGCTCAAATCCCGGACCGCCTCACCAACGATATCGCTGCTCGCTTGGTCGCTGCTGCCTCCGCTGATCCTGTTCTGCGGCTTGTGGATTGAAGATGGTCTGTCTTCGGACCCTAGTAGTTCCGCGGCGCCTGTTATTGTTGGGATTGGCTCCCTGCTGCTCGCGTTCGCCGTCGAAACCTGGATTGTTCAGCGTCTCTGTCCGTTAAGGAACAACACTCGTGACGGTGAACCTCGGAACGCCGTATCGCTGTACTGCCGTCCGATCAGATTCTTTGCCATCGCGATCCTGCTCTTCATCCCTGTCAGGCTGATCCTCGTCTTAGGCATGGGCTCATCACGTTTTGATGGGCTCGCTCTCTCTGGTCTTCTTGTGCTTGCTCCGATGCGATTCCTGGTCGTGCGATCAATCCGCAACAGAACTGGCGACACTGTTCAGTCGTAAACCCGCTGACTGCCCCTCAAACCTCCAAAACCACCCGATACCGTGCCTTGCCCGCGCGCAGGTGATCCATCGCCTTGTTCACATCGCTCATCTTGAACACCTCGGTCTGCGGCGTGATGTCGTGCCTCGCGCAGAAGTCCAGCATCGTCGCGATCGTCGCCGGGCTGCCCACCGGCGAACCCGAGATCGAGCGCTGGGACATGATCAGCGAGAACGCGCCGACCGGGATGGGCTCCATCACCGCCCCCACCACATGCAGTCGCCCCTTGGGCTTCAGGCAGTTGATGAACTTGTCCCAGTCCAGCGACACATTCACCGTCGAGATGATGTAGTCCAGCGTGCCCGCGGCCTTCTCCAGCGCATCCCCATCGCGCGAACTCAGGAACTTGTGCGCCCCCATCGACTTCGCCTCGGCTTCCTTATCCGGGCTCGATGAGAACGCCGTGACCTCGCAGCCCCAGGCGCGGAGGAAGCCCACGGCCATGTGGCCGAGCCCGCCGATGCCGATCACCCCGACCCGATCCGTCGGCTTCACACCGAACTGCACGATGGGGTTGAAGACCGTGATGCCGCCGCAGAACAGCGGGCCCGCTGAAACCGGGTCCACGCCGTCGGGGATCTTGACCGCAAAGGCCGCCTGGGCCTTCACCCGATCGGCGAACCCGCCGTGGCGACCGACGATGACCCCCTCGCCCTGGGGGCAGAGATTGTGATCACCGGACATGCACTGGGAGCACGACTGGCAGGAACCGCTGTGCCACCCGACGCCGACCCGATCGCCGACCTTCAGGTGGGTCACGCCCTCGCCGACCTGCTCGACGATGCCGGAAATCTCGTGACCGGGCACAAAGGGGTACTCGGTCATGCCCCACTCGTTGTTGAGCATGGACAGATCGCTGTGGCAGACGCCGCAGTGCGTGACCTTGACCACGACCTCGCCGTGCCCGGGGTCATCGATCTCGTACTGGAATGGTTCGAGTTTGGCTCCGGCTTCCTTGGCGGCGTAGGCGTTGACGGTGGTCGGCATGGTGCGAACTCCTTGAAAAAACATGGAAGACCGATCGTAGGCCCTTGATCCGGCGTGAGAGAAGAGCATTCCACACCATTATCACAACAAAAACACAAACCCCGGGCAGTCCGCGAGAGTCGTGCGGCCTGACCGGGGCGTTGTGCGTTCCACCTGATGCGCCAACTATCGACGCGAACCGAACCGGGCTGAACGCAACAGATCGTGAGCGTAGAAAATTCTGTTCCATTCACGCGCCGGCGCGCACGCGCAAGTGCGCGAGGGCGATCGAGACCTCATCAACCGTCGCCGCACCAGCCACGGCGCGACAGACGCGCGACACGCGACCCGGGCCTTCCGCCTCGGCGGCACGCTCGATCGCGGCGTACACCTTCGGCTCCACCCAGGCCGAGATCTGCTCGGGTCGCCGCGCTTCGATCCACGCTTCCAACAGTTGTCGGGCCGACTCGCGCGTCCGCCCGATCTCCTGCGCCACCTCATCCAAACCCGCGCCGGCATCGAAGAGGGCGAACGCACGGTCCTTGCGCTCGATGTTGCGGTCCGATCCGGCCGAACTCGTCCCGTTGGTGTACGCCCAGATGTGATCGATGATGATGCCGCCGTACTCATCGAGCTTGCGCTTGCCGATGCCGTGGACACCCAGTAGTTCATGGGGATCAGTCGGCTTGAGACGAGCCAGTTCCCGCAGCGTCCGATCGCCGAACACCACATACGCCGGCACCGAACGCTCGGCGGCGAGGTCGCGCCGCAGTTCGCGCAGTGACTCGAACAGATCCCGGTCCACACCGGACCAGTCAGCGTCGCCCGCCTCGCTCCGCGTGGCGGCACGCGAACGGTACAAGGTCGGTAACTCGTCGTCGGACGCTTTCAGCGACGCAACACCCGCTTCGGTCAGGGAGATCACCGGGTATTCGCCCGTTGCCCGCTCGATCAGTCCCTTGTCCTCAAGCTGGTCGAGGACCGAGCCCAGCCCCTTCGCCGAGTAGTCCTTGAGCAGACCGAAGGTGCTGAGGGTGTCGTGCCCGCGTGATTCGATGTCGGCGGTCTTCCGTCCGCGCAGCACCCCGATGATGTGGTTCGCACCGTAGGCCTGCCCGGCGTGACGCTGGATCCGGGCGATGCACGAGAGCACCTTCTTAATCACCATCGCCGAGTCGGGGATCGGCTCGAACTCGCCCAGGCACACATCGCACGCGCCGCAGCCCGGGCCTTCCACGCCCTCCGGGGGTTGGTACTCCTGCCCGAAATACTCCACCAGCGCCTTGTGCCGGCAGGTCATCGAGGCCGCGTACCGCTGCATGTGGCCCAGCAACTCGAACTGGGGTTGGAGCTGCTCTCGCCCGATCCCGGCCTCCGCAGCCGACCGCTCCATCAGCGACTTCCACTTGGCAATGTCCGCTGGCGAATACAGCAGCACACACTCGGCGCTCAGCCCATCCCGACCGGCCCGGCCCGCCTCCTGCTGGTAGTGCTCCAGACTCTTGGGAAAATCCATATGGATCACCGCACGCACATCGCCCCGGTCCACCCCCATGCCAAAGGCCACCGTCGCAACGATCACATCGATTTTCTCAGCCATGAAACGCGACTGGATCTTCGACCGCTGCGCCGCGGACATCCCGGCGTGGTACGCCGCGGCCTTGATCCCGTTGGCCTTGAAACCGTCAGCAACGCGCTCGGTCGAGGCGCGACTCAGGCAATACACGATCACCGCCTCGCCTCGGTGACGCTCGATGATCGACAGCGCCTGCTTGCGCGCAGAGTCCTTAGGCAGCACGCGATAGGTCAGGTTCGGACGATCGAAATTACCGACCAGCACCTCGGGGTTCTGGAGTTGGAGTTGCTCGATGATGTCCTCGCGCACACGCGGCGTGGCGGTCGCCGTGAAGGCGTGGATACTCGCCTTGGGAAACCGCCGACGCAGCGCGCTCAGGGCCCGATACTCCGGGCGAAAATCGTGCCCCCACTGGCTGATGCAGTGCGCCTCATCAACCACGATCGCCCCGACACGCACGCCCGAGAGCATCCGCGCCAGCGAGGCCGAACCCAACCGCTCCGGCGAGACATAAAGCAGACGCAGCCGACCGGCACTCAGATCGGCCTCGACCTTCTCCTGCTCGCGCTCATCCAATCCGCTGTGCAACGCCGCGGCCGGCACGCCGTTGGCCCGCAGCCCCGAAACCTGATCTTCCATCAGCGCGATCAGAGGCGAGACCACCACATCGGTCCTCGGGCTGTCGGCACGATCGTCAATCAGTGGCGGCACCTGGTAACACAGCGATTTCCCACCACCGGTAGGCATAATCACCAGCGAATCGCGCGTGCCCATCCCCGCTCGGATCGCGACCCGCTGAATCGGCCGGAGCGACTCGAAACCCCAATACTGGCGGACCACACCGAGAATCCGCGCATCGAGTTCGTCCTGCTCTGCCGGGGCGTATGCTGCGGTTCCGTCCTGCATCCGGTTCATGCTACCGCATCGTTCCCGCCGGAGACCTCACCGGAGATTCCCCCTTCGTGACTGCGTTTCGACCTCGCCAATCTTCCGCTCCCACGGGGTTCACGCTGATCGAACTCCTGGTCGTGGTTGCGGTCATCGGGGTTCTGATCGCCGTCCTCCTTCCCGCACTCTCGCGATCCCGTGAGGCCGCCCGCGGCACGGTCTGCAGCGCCAACCTCCGCCAGATGAGCCTGCTCACCCTCGCCTACGCCGCATCCAACGACAATCTCACCCCAGCCCTCGGCGTGCCGTGGGGACGCGAGCCCTACTGGGCCATCGTGCTCTTGCAGGACTCCGAACGCAACGGCAGCGGCCCCGCCGACCTCTACCACGAAGGCTCGTTCCTCGTCTGCCCCACCACCGACGCGCTCGAACCCACCGACCTGACGCGCACCTACGCCATCAATGTCACCGGCCTCGCCGGTCAACCGGGAGACCGGGCCAACTTCGATGCCGAGATCGTGCAAGTCCGCATCGATCGTGTGCGAGCGAGCAGCCGCACGGCGCTCTACCTCGACTCAGCCATCGCCCCCGTCGCGACCGGGGCCCCACCGCCCACGCGCACCACCTCGGTCATCGACTTCCGCGACCCGGACCATGTCCAGAACCGCATCGGCCATGTCCACGCCGGCAGCGCGTTCAACGCGGCGAAGTTCGACGGATCGGTCGCGCCCCATCGCGAGGTCCACCCCGACTGGACCGAGCCACTGCCCTGAGCCGTCTCAAAGCCCGATCCGGGAGGCGAGCCCCGCAGGGATCGCGTGCTCACCAGAGGATGAAAGCACGCTCTTGGCATGCTCCAGACGGAACGGCGTAATCCCGTACTCCTCTGCGACCGCCTGCACGACCGGGGCCTCTCGCCAGTTCGGATCAGACCGCAGCAGCCCAAACGCCGCACGCACCTCGGCGCGAGTGCCGACGCACTCGAAGGGCTTGGCCTCCCTGTTCAGCAGGTCGCTGAACCCGCTCGCCTGCGATGCATCCCCGAGCAAATCGGCCCCGAAAATCTCGACAAGGTCGCTCGGCCTCACGAACGGCGCAAGCGCGACGAACACGAACCGACACTTCGGACAATCGCAACACCACCGGCTCGCTCGCTGATCAGGGTCGCGCCGGTACGCCGCGTTGCAACTCACGAACGCGCCGTGATACTCCGGCATCGCGGCGAAGCGCCGGCAAACCTCCAACTCGCTCAACGGGCGCAGCAGCGAGAAGTACTCCGGGGCATTCCCCACCTCCTCCTGCAACCACGCTCGCAACACCTGCTCGAACGCCCAACTCTTGCTGTACTGGTGATTCACCGTGCGAACTTCATCGCTCAGCGTCGGCTCATCCGCCGAACGCTCGTTGGCCATGACCACGCCGCGATCGCCCCGCAGCGCCGCGACGATCAACAGGATCAGCGAATTGATCGCGGTCACCGGCACATGTCCGTTCGGTGCCCCCGCCGCGTTCCACGCCGCGAGTCGACCCGAGAGATTCCGCTCGATCTCAATCAGTTCCAGCCCGGCGATCGAAACACACTCGCGCACCGCCGGGTAGGACCCAACACACGCCGCGATCGCGGGCTGCCCCGCCTGCTTCAGCATCTCCATCACAACAACGGAGTCCTTGCCACCCCCGACCGCGACCAGCCAGGTACCGGAGCGATCCGTCTCAGCCGGGGCAGCCGCCGCCGCCTCGCCCTCGAACTCGAACCGCGGCTCGATCGGCTCCAGACCGTTCCGGTACGCGAACTCGCCGAGACCCTCCGTAAAGATCGCCTGGGCCAACGCGCGACCGTGCTCGCCGAACGCCCCCCGCACCCGAACAACCTCGGGAAGCCTGGCTTTGAAGTAACTCGTCGAAGCGACCACGCCGAGCATCAGCGCGAGCGCCGAAACCGTCTGCTTCTGCACCTCCCCCAGCGCGAACGGACCGCCGGGGAACACGACCGTCTCCTCGATCGCGTCCTCCTCATCGAACCGGAAGCCCAGCGTCAGCCGACCACTGGCTTCATCGAAGCGCGGAGCCTCCACGCTCATCGTGCGGCAACGCAGAGTTTCCGGAACGATCGTTACCTGTGTGGTGCTCATCGCCGCGATCATACGCGACGCCGACGCACCGCAGCCGCGAGCAACAGCAGCCCAAGGCTCCCCGGCGCCGGGATCCGCATCGCGTACGCGTGCTCCACCCCGTCCAGCAGGCCGATGCCCACCACCCAGCCGTCGTCGCTGATGCCCGTCGCGCTCAGCAGCGTCCAGCCCGCTTCGCCCTCCAACTCGATCAACCCCGCCGCATCGTGCCAGGCAAAGGCCTGCGTCCGCAACTCGAACGAGTGCTCATCGAACACTGTCGCGTGGCCAACAACCCAGCCGCCGGCGTTCATCGCTTCCGCTTCGCCCGAGATCCAGCCCGGAAGCAGACCGAGCGTCTGGACACCCCCCGCTCGATCAACCAGCACCGGCT
>JBICHT010000103.1:0-31116 GCA_043101125.1 Phycisphaerales bacterium JB050
GTGCCGCCTCGTTGGTTCCGGAGCAGGCGGAGACGGTGGCGGCGGAGCCGAGTGCGGGGAATGAGCGCTCGAGCAGCTCGAGCGCGCGTGAATCGGTGTCGATGGCCATGGAGTGCTCTTCGGTCAGGCCCTGCCTGGGTCCGAATTTCCGGTCGGCCATGGTCGCCCAGCCGGAATCTGGGAGGTGGACGCCTTCATCGGCGAAGACGCTGCGCTCGCAGCGGACGATATCGCCGATGGCGTGTTCGCCTTGAGGGGCTGGCAGAGCACCGCCGATACCGAGGGATATGACGAGGTCGTGGCGTGATTCGTTCAGCACGCGTCCGGTGGCTCCGGCGGCGGTTGCTTTGCCCACGCCGCGGATGAGCAGATCGCAGCCTTCGTCGAGTTCGAGCGGATACCACGCGATATGGGGGGGTTCCGGTCGGATTCCGGTGACGCCGTGGACCACCGCCGTTGCCTCGGTTGGGGCGGCGACGACGAGCAGGATCCGCTTTCCTGATCTCAGCGGTTCGAGGAGGCGGGACGGGGTGGGGTGGACTCCGGTCATGGTGCAGACGATACGGGCGATGGCGGCATTGGGCTATGTGGGTGGTCTGATCGGACGCGGGGGCGTACCTTTCGCGTGATGACTTACTCTCGATCAGTGCAGGAGCCTCCCCGTACGGTGGTTTCGATTGGCAGCTTTGACGGTGTCCATGTTGGGCATCGTGCGCTGATCGAGCGGGCGCGGTCGATCGCGGGCGATGATGGGCGGGTTGTTGCGCTGGCGTTCTTTCCGCATCCGATGTCTCGCCTGCGACCGGAGGCGGCCCCTGGACGGCTGACGGACTTTGACCAGCGATGCGACCTGTTGCGTGAGGAGGGCGCGGACGAGGTGCTGGCTCTTGAGCCGACCCCGGAACTGCTCGGGCGCACGCCGGAGGAGTTCGTGGATTGGGTCTGTTCGGAATACTCACCCTGCGTCTTTGTCGAGGGGCCGGATTTTCGGTTCGGTCGGGCGAGAGCGGGGGATAACCGCGTGCTTCGCGATCTGGGCGAGCGGAAGGGTTTTCGCGTTGAAGTCGTGGACGAGGTCGAGGTGGCTTTGGCGGACCAGTCCATCGTTCGGGCATCAAGCACCGTGATCCGTTGGTTGCTTGAGCAGGGGCGGGTTGCTGATGCATCGACGGTTCTTGGGCGGTCCTACGAAGTTTGCGGGATCGTGCGTCAGGGTGATCAGCGGGGGCGGCTGCTCGGTTATCCGACGGCCAATGTCGAGACCGGGACCATGCTCCCGCGCGACGGGGTGTACGCGGGCGAGGCGAGTCTCCCAGACGGCACGGTTCGAGCCGCGGCGATTCACATCGGGCCGCGTGCGACCTTCGATCGAATGAATCGTACGATGGAGGTGTTCGTGATCGATTGGAACGGCCCGCTTGCCGAGGGGCGAGCCGAGTATGGCTGGCCGATCTCGGTACGGTTCAGGGCGTGGTTGCGCGACCAGGCCAAGTATGATTCCGCGGCGGAACTGTGCGTGCAGATGTCCCGCGATGTTGAGCGAGCGACCGGGTTGTACCGGTCACAATCGGAAAGGGCGGGCGTTTGAGCATGCAAACCACAGCGCAAGGCGAAGAGCAGTGGGGTTCGAACGCCTCTCTGGATGACATCGTCGAGCGATTGAAACTCGCGGAGTCGGCAGTGATTCTCACCCACGGCAAGCCGGACGGCGACGCGGTGGGTTCGTCGGTGGGCATCGCCAGATCGCTGATGGGTATCGGGAAACGGGCTCTCGTGCTCTACGATCCGCCTTGGACGGATCGGTTTGATTGCGTGATCGCTGACACGCCCCACCGGGTGCTGAAGGGTGGGAAAGACGACCGGGTGTGGAGCAACCCGCAGGTGCTGGGTGCGGACACGGTGGTGATCGTGGACACGGGTTCGTGGTCGCAGCTCAGCGCGAGCGAAGAGTACCTCCGCGAGCGTCGGGATCGGACGCTGCTGATTGATCATCATGCGCATGGTGATCCTGATGTCGCGTCGATGCGGTATGTCGATACGGACGCTCCCGCCGCGGCGCAGATCGTGGCGGAGATTGCACGACGGGTGCTCGGTCTGGGGCGCATCGCGGATCTTCCGCTGCCGATCGCGAACGCGGTGTATCTGGGGATGGCGACCGATACGGGCTGGTTCAAGCATCCATCGGTGCGATCGAGCACCTTCCGGATCGTGGCGGACCTGATCGATGCGGGCGTGGATCACTCTCGCCTGTTCCTCGACACGGAGCAGAGCGATCCACCGGAGCGGTTGCTGCTGATGCAGCGGGCGATGAAGAGCATGGAACTGGTGGCGGGTGCGGCGGGTGCGGTGATGAGCCTGTCGCCGTCGGACTTTGAAGAGACCGGAGGCGACCTGTCGCTGACGGGGGGCCTCGTGGACCTGCCGAAGACGGTTCGCACCGTCGAGGTTGTGGCTCTGCTGACGCAGATCGAACCACACCTCACCAAGATCAGTTTTCGGAGCAAGGCGAGCACTCGGTCGATCGATGTGAACGAACTGGCGCAGCGATTCGGCGGCGGTGGGCACAAGCACGCGGCGGGGGCACGCATCGAGGCGGATCTCGCCGAAGCAAAGGCGCAGGTGATCGCGGCGATCGAGGATGCGTTGCGATGAGTCGCGGCGGACCGATCGGTAGAGGTGGACCGGGAAGAGGACCGGGCAGGGGGCCAGGTAGGGGGGCGCGTCCGGCGGGTCCGAAGAAGCCGCCGCTTGGCATCATGACGACCACGCTGTGGGAATATCCCTCGCAGCATTACGGTGATTCGATCCAGGGCGATAAGAACTACACCGGTGCCACACCGAGTTGGGTGATCTGGCAACTGCTGCAGCGGTATACGAAGCCGAAGCAGTTGGTGGTTGATCCGATGTGCGGTTCGGGAACGACGATTGATGTGGCGCGCGATCTGGGGCGCAAGGCGCTGGGCTACGATGTGGCTTCGCACAAGCGGCGTTCGGATATTTTCAATGCCGATGCACGAAAACTGCCGCTGGAAAATGGCAAAGCGGATTTTGTGTTCATCGATCCGCCGTACTCAACGCATGTGGACTACTCGAACGATCCCCGCTGCATCGGCAAACTGGATGCGGGTGGAGATGACGGCGGCGCGGCGTACTACGGGGCGATGCGCGAGGTGATCGCCGAGATCGATCGCGTGCTCAAGCCGGATCGGCACATGGGGCTGTATGTGAGCGATTCGTTCCGCAAGGGGCAGCCGTTCATGCCGATCGGCTTTGAGTTGTTCTCGATCATGCGAGAGCGGTTCGACCCGGTGGACATCATCGCGGTGGTGCGCCACAACGAGAAGTTGCACCGCGGCAATTTTCACAAGGCGGCGGAAGAGGAGAACTTCTTCCTGCGCGGCTTCAACTACCTGTTCATCATGCACAAACCGGCGGAGGCGAAGGCGCGACCGGTCAAGCCCGCGAAGCACGAGCCGGATGCTGGTCCAACCCCGAATCCAAGGCCGAATCGGTCGCCCGGGGGATCTGGCGTGAAGGGGCGGAAGGGGCCGAGCGGTCCGAGCAAGGGTGGCAAAGCGGGTCCGAAAGCCGGAAAGTCTCGCGGTTCATCGAAACGGCGTGGCTAGTTGCCCGCGATGACCTTTGCGGGTCGGTAGGAACCCCTGAGGATCTCGCGATCGTCGGCTTTCAGCCAGTCCTGGAGCATCCCGGCGTAGACGCTGCGGAAGTCAAGGTTGAATTTCAGGTCGCCGTTGTCGAGGTCCGTCAGGGAGGGGTGGTCGCCGAGGAGGCCGGGGCGGACCATAGGGCCGGCGAGAAACATCGGGGCGGCGGTGCCGTGGTCGGTGCCGTTGGAGCCGTTTTGTGAGACACGCCGGCCGAATTCACTGAAACTCATGGTGAGCACGCGTTGGTCGTGGCCGGTGGCGCTCAGGTCGTCGTAGAAGGCCTTGATGGCGTCTGAGAACTGGCGGAGCAGGTTGGCGTGTTGTCCCTGCGGGCCGCCCTGACCGGCGTGGGTGTCGAAGCCGCCCATGGTGGCGTAGTAGACCTTGGTTTCGAGTCCGGCGTGGATCATCGCGGAGATCATGGCGAGTTGGCGTCCGAGACTGGTGTTGGGGTAGTTCGCTCCGGTGCCCTTGGCGACGGCCTGGCGGATCTTCTCGGAAGCGACCTGCGCATCGAGTGCGGTGCGGGTAAGAAACTCGGCGTTGGAACCGGAATGGTGAGGGTTTGAGGGCTTCTTGCCTTCTTTGTGGTCCTTGAGGCCGGTGAGTTCTTCGTAGCCTTCGTCGAGTGATTCGTGGAGGTCGGAGCCGACCCAGCGGAAAAGGTCGGGAGATTCGAAGGAGATGGGCTTGATCTGCTTGCCCTGCATGGCGAGCGGGGCATCGCGCCCGATGGCGATGCCGATCTCGCCGCATTGACCGCTCTGCATGCGCCGATCGGCCTCGGGAGAGCCGGCGCACTGGTTGTCGAAGAAGCGTCCGAGCCAGCCGTTGCCGACGCCGCTGGTGTTGGCGGTCTGCCAGATGTCCATCGAAGCGAAGTGTGAACGGTTGGGGTTGGGGTAGCCGACGCCCTGGATGACCGAGAGCAGGCCTGCGTCGTAGAGCTCTTTAAGGCCGGTCATTGAGGGGTGCAGGCCGACGGCGTTGTCCGAACCGAGTCGCAGGACCTGTCGCTCTGGGATCGCGATGTTCGGGCGGCCTCGGTAGTAGTTGGCGTCGCCGTAGGGAACCACGGTGTTCAAGCCGTCGTTGCCGCCGCCGAGTTGGATGACAACGAGGACATTCTCGTCGGGCACGCCGGGAACGGAGCGTCGTCCGGCGGCCTGGAGGGACATCGCTGAGGCCGATCGCTGCAGGAACAGCGGGATGGTCAGCGTGGCGGAGGTCATCATCAGGCCGGTGTGCAGGAACTGCCGGCGGGTCCAGGCCTTGCTGTTGTGGAGATCGATCGACATCAGTGAGTCCTCGGGGATGGTGCCTGGTTTGGGATCAGCAGAGTTGGTACTCGGGCATCGCGGTGAGCAGGGCGAGCATGCCGGTGACGGTGTCGGTGGTGACGCGGGCCCCGGTGGTGTCGACGAAGTTGTTGAGCACGCGCAGGCGTTCGGGGCTGGGGTTGGGGCCCAGGGTGAAGCGGGCGAGGAAGGCGGCGACCTGCTTCGCGTCCCGATCGGCGCCGGGCTGGACCTTGGCGAGGTCGTCCAGCAGCGCGGTTGATTCATGGCGTTCGATTTGTGCGAGGGGGTCGTAGCCGCTTGGGGTCTTTCCGGTAAGCAGGAATGTGAGGATGTTCTGGCGCACGAAGAGCGTGGAGGTGTTGATCCACGATCGCCCGCCGGACCAGCCTGCAACGCTGGGTGGCTCGAAGAGTTGCTGGCCCATGAGGTTCAGGGCATCGTTGAGGATGCCGAGGTCGCGGACGGGGGTGTTCAGCGAACGGACCGCGCCGACGACGAGTTGCACGGGGCTTTTGATCTGCTCGCAGACGAAGCGTTGTGAGTAGAAATGCTCGCTCTCGAACAATTCGGTGAGCATCGGCGCGAGCTCGTATTTGTGCTGGACGAGTGTGCGGGCCATTTGCTTGATGACGCTCACGATTGGGTCGTAGGCGGGGTCACGCCGATCGACGGGGACCTCGGCGACGAAGTATTCATAGATTTTCTTGGCGATGAATTCGGAGCAGGCTCGCTGGGCGAGGATTATCTGGACGAAGTCTTCACCGTCGAAGTTGCCGCTGCGCCCGAACAGCCGTTTGCTGCCGGTGTCGTGGAAGTTCTGGCGGAAGACGAAGTCGTTGCCCTCGAAGCTGTATCCGGTGAGGGCGCGAGCGCCTTCCTTGATGTCGTTTTCGGTGTAGTTGCCCTCGCCGAGGGCGAAGAGTTCCATGATCTCGCGGGCGAGGTTTTCATTCGGCGCGGCGCGCCGGTTGAGTTGGTTGTCGAGGTAGCCGAGCATCGCGGGATCGCGAATGATGGCGCCGAGCAGTGCCCCGAAGTTTCCGATCGCGTTGGCTCGGAACATCTGGTTCTGCTGGAACATGTGGTAACTGTTCTCGACTTTGCGATAGCCGCTGGCGAAGTGGCCGTGCCAGAAGAGGGTCATCTTCTCTTCGAGCGGCCTCGGCGTTTCGATCATGCGTTCGAGCCACCAGCGCTGGAGGTCGGCGATCTGGCGTCGATCGGTTCGCTGCTGTTGCTGGCGTCGGAGGCGGAACTGGGCCAGCACATTTTCATCACGGCTCTGCTGCGCGGCGCGGTATTGTCGGCGTTCTTCGTCGGAGAGAGGCTTCATGATGTCGGCGCTGAAGCGGTCGGCGGCGACGGGGTCTGGTTTCGCTGCTCGGGAGGTATCCACCAGGAGGGCGACGGCTTCTTCAACGCCCATCGTTGCGAGCGTGCGGATCTGCGCGGGAGTCCCGCCGAATCCGGCTCGCCAGAACAGGTGACGCGCCTGGTCGTATCCGAAGTCTTTGGACGCGACTCTCCGCAGCGATGAACTCGGGCGTGGGGGTGGTGTGGGCGCGTCGGCTTCGGGACGGGGCTGGGTCGTGCTCTGCATGGTCGGACCTCGATTCGCGTTGCCGGGGTGCGGCTTGATCGCCTTACGCCTGTGCACGGGTGCGGATTGCAGTGTTCCCGGTCGAATCTATCGTCAGAAGCGGCAAGGATCGAAGGAAAATCAGAAAGATGCGGCGATTCTGAGGTCGGTTGGGCTCAGCGGATTTCCCCTGAGGTGACGGTCGTTTGCGAGCCGTCGGGGCGGTCGATCAGCAGCGCACCAACGGTTTCGGACGCCCGAGAGATGCCGGCGATCATCCCGGAATAGGTCTCTCCGCTTCTCGGGACGACGGTCACGGGGTGACCGGGCCGATGCAGAGCCCGGTTGAGTTCGGGTTCGAGGTCGTCGGGGAGGCCGTGGAGCGGGATGAGGGCACAGAGTTCTGTGAGCAGGTGTATTTCCAGTTTATGTATAGGGATTTCCGTGCCTGTGAATTCGCACAGGGAACCCGCAGGGGTCCGCAGGGGGGTTCCCGCGGCATCGATTCTTGGGGCAGGGTTGTTGGCGTTGATGCCGATGCCGACGACGACTGATGAGGAGATGTGATCGATGAGGGTCCCCCCGAGTTTCAGAACCGTGCCCGCTTCAGTTTCGATGACCAGATCGTTGGGCCAGCGGAGTTTGAGACGCTCGGCGATGGATTCCGTGACGATTGATCGCGCGGCCCGGTAGGCCGCGAGGCCGACACGGATGCCCAATCCCGGGAGGGCCTGTTCGGGCGAATCCACGAGCGGCATGGCAACGCTCATCCAGAGCCCGCCGTGGGGGCTGGCCCACGATCGCCCGCGAGTACCTTTCCCGGCTGATTGGGACGCGGCGACCCATGCCGCGGGTCTGGGGGTGGGGTTCTCCTGAAGCCACTGACGGGCGAGATTGTTGGTCGAGCCGACAGCATCAAACCGGTGGACGAGCACCGATTGACCGGCAATCTCGATCGTCTCTGGGCTGCCAGCGTGGCAGGAGGAATGCGAATCGGATGGGGGCATCGGGCGTGAGACCTGCTGGTAGGGGGTGTTTCTGGCCTGAAATCGGTGGTTTGCGAAGTTTTCGGGGTCTGGAGCGACTTCTTGCCTGTGAATGGGATCAGGCCGATACTCTAGAGAACAGAACATGGGAAATCCCGCGATACATCCGATCAGCGAATCTGAAGGACCGGTCGAGCCGGTTCGCTCGGGTATGCGCCGGTGTCTCAGCAGTGGAATCGGTGCGGGTTCCATGGTTGCTCTGCTGCTCGTACTGACCGTCATGCCGGGTGCCGCGGCCTTCGCTGCTCCGGAGGCGATGGGGCACATCAGTATTATTCTGCATGAGGTCGTGCGTCCGAAGCCGGACCGTGATCCGCGTGAACCCGAGGTGAGCGTCAGCGAGCAGCGTTCAGCGCAGGCGGTCGTCGTCACGATTCCCCGTCATTGCTCAGATGTCGATCTGATGGAATCGGTTGCGGTGCCAGCGCTGCGATCAGTAAGCCATCGCAGCAGGGCGGAGGCCTTCGCGGCCAGACCGTGGTGCATGAGTACTCCTCCACCGGCGAACTGAACTCGCGCGGCCCGGCCGCGCCCTTGTTCGATTTCGCCCGTTCATTTTCAACACCATCAAACCGAGACCGCAGCAGGCTGTCGTGGCGATTGATCTCCGCGATGGGCCAGGCTCCGAATCTCTCGTGTTCATTGCCCAGACAGGTAGAGACCCATGGCATCTTCAGAAATCCCGCTCCTCGGTCCCGTCATCAACAAACTCTTCGGTTCGCGCAACCAGCGTATGGTCAAGCGATACGAGACTCGAGTGGCCGAGATCAACGCCCTTGAGCCCGAGATCCGGAAGCTCACCGATGAGCAACTTCGCGAGAAGACCAAGGAATTCCGCCAGCGGTTCAAGGCAGGCGAGAAGTGGCCGGAAGTGATGGCCGAGGCGTTCGCGGTTGCTCGCGAGGCGATGGACCGGCATGTCGGCATCCGGAACATCTTCAACCCCGAGGTGCGGGATCAGTTCCCGGTGGAGAAACTCAGCGAGGCGCACCAGAAGCTGTACCGGGAGGCTCTGGAGCGGATCGACGCGATGGAACCGGGCGAGCCGACCGGCGGGTTGCTGGGCAATTCGGAGCCGGTGCCGGCGTGGGTTTGGGCGGACTTCCCCTACGAACTGTATGACGCGGTGCGCGAGATTTTTCCTCAGTCGAAGCCGCCCTTCCGCTCGCGTCCGTTCGATGTGCAGTTGATCGGTGCGATGGTGCTCTATCAGGGGTCGATCGCCGAGATGAAGACCGGTGAGGGCAAGACGATCGTCGCGCCGCTCGCCTCGTACCTCGCCGCGGTCGAGGGCTACAAGGTGCATGTGGTCACGGTGAACGACTACCTGGTGCAGCGTGACCGGAACTGGACCTCGCCGTTTTTCCAGAATCTTGGGCTTACGGTCGGCGATATCCACCCGATGCACATGCAGCCTGAAGAGGCGAAGCGTCGGATGTATGCCTGCGATGTCGTCTATGGCACCACGGCGGAATTCGGCTTCGACTACCTGCGCGACAACATGAAGAAGCGGTTGGAGCAGCAGGTTCAGCGGTATCGCGAGTTCGCGATCGTTGACGAGGTGGACTCGACGCTCATCGATGAGGCCCGTACGCCGCTGATCATCTCCGGCCCTGCGCACGAGGATCAGCCCCGATACGAACTGGCCGATCAGGTCGCGCGCCATCTGGTGCAGCTCCAGCGTCAGTGGGACCAGGCCGAGGAGAAGGTCGAGGCCTGCAAGAAGCAGATCAAGGGCACCGAGGGCGACATCCGGAACACCCGTGATAAGGACAAGATCCCTGCGATGCAGAAGCGTTTGGAAGAGTTGCGCAAGCAGTTGCCGCAGCTCGAGGCCGAGCGGGATCAGTACACGCAGTACTACGATGTCGAGCGTGACAAGAAGCGGGCGACGCTCAACCACAACGGCATCGCGGCGGCACAGAAGAAAGCCGGCGTCGGCTCGATCTATGTGGGCGAGAACACGGACCTGCCGCACCTGATCGAGCAGTCGCTGCGGGCCCATGTGATCTATGAGCGTGATGCGGATTATGTCGTGCTGGCCATCCCGGATCAGTACAGCGGCAAGGCTGAGCCGGATGTGGTGATCGTGGATACCAACACCGGGCGTCCGATGGTTGGGCGTCAGTGGTCGGACGGTCTGCACCAGGCGGTGCAGGCGAAGGAGGGTTTGCGCATCCGCCCGGAGACGCAGACCGTGGCCTCGATCACGATCCAGAACTTCTTCAAGATGTACAAGCGTCTGGCGGGCATGACCGGTACCGCGGATACCGAGGCGCAGGAGTTCCACGACATCTACGGGCTCGATGTTGTCACGATCCCGACGAATGTGCCCGTGGTCCGGCGTGACCACAACGACCGCGTGTATCTCGCGGCGAAGGACAAGTGGGACGCCATCGTCGAGGAAATCAAGGCGTTCCACGACATGGGTCGCCCGGTGCTTGTCGGTACGACCTCGGTCGAGAAGAGCGAGCTCATCTCTCGCATGCTGACGCAGAAGTACAGCATCACGCATCAGGTCCTCAACGCCAAGCAGCACGAGAAAGAATCGGAGCTGATCAAAGACGCCGGTCAACTCGGCGCGGTGATGATCGCGACGAACATGGCCGGTCGCGGCACGGACATCAAGCTCGCAAAGGTCACGCGCGAACAACTCATCGATCACTGGAAGCGCCGCAACATCGCACCCGCGACGCTGACTCCGCAGGACTCGAACGAGCAACTCCGCGAGAAGATCTTCCGCAAGGTCGCGGTGAAGGAACTCGCTCTCCAGAAGAAGGAGGCCGAGTCTCTGGACTTTGCTGAACTTGAACTCGCATTGCTGCGTCATTGGGTGGAGCGCTACACCTTTGTTGATCCGAAGCGGGCCGCTTCGATGTCGGCCGACGAGTGCATGCAGGCGCTCGATGATGAGGGACGCTTCGGTCTGCACCGGGTGTGCTGGTGTGATTCGGTGGTCGAGCTCGGTGGGCTTCATGTGATCGGCACCGAGCGTCACGAATCACGGCGTATCGACAACCAGCTCCGGGGGCGTTCGGGCCGTCAGGGCGACAAGGGGTCGTCGCGGTTCTTTGTCAGTCTCGAAGACGATCTGATGAAGATGTTCGCGGGCGAGACGACGATGCGCATCCTGTCGCGCCTCGGTATGAAGGAAGGCGACGCGATCGAGCACCCGATGCTCACGAAGTCGATCGTCCGGGCTCAGCGCAAGGTCGAGGAGCGGAACTTCCAGATCCGAAAGAACATCCTCGAGTACGACGAGGTCATGGAGCACCAGCGCCAAGAGTTTTATTCGCTGCGACAGCGCGTGCTCGATGGACGCGATCTGCGCGACCTGGTGTTCGAGTTCATCGAGGATGCCGCGTCCGATCATGTTGATCGCTACCTCGCGAAGGACTATCCGGCCGAGTGCGTCGCGGAATGGGCGACGGAGGTCCTTCAGGTCTCCGTGCCGATCGAGCGCGTCAGGAATAAGGAAGCCGACGATATCGAGGCGGCTCTCCGTCGCGTCGCGATCGAGGAGGCTCGTCACGAGATCAGCGTGACCATCGGCGAGTACATGCCAGATGGCGCGGACCTGGTCGATATCGATGAGGTCGGGCTGATGAATTGGGCCGAGTCTCGGTTCAATGTCGAACTGACCGCTGCGGAGATCAAGGAACTCGGCGAGCGCGGGATCGCGTCGCGTCTGACCGAGGCGGCGGAGGAGAAGATCGAACAGACCGATTTGTCGAAGGCGGCGGAGTTCCTGCAGCCCAACTACGGGGCCCAGCAACTCTCCAAGTGGCTGAAGGACACGCTGTTGATCGATATCCCGGTCGATGAAATCGTCAAGGCCGAGAGCCACGAGATCGTGGTCGATCGCGTTCTGGGCGAGGTTTGGAAGTCGTACGATGAGCGTGAAGTGAAGTACCCGGTTGACTTCCAGGTGGAAATGACCCAGCGGATGATGGGCCTGAATCCACAGGAGGCGGTGAAGAACCTGGTTCGCTTCGCCAACGAGCGGTACGACCTCGGCTGGGATGATTCGATCATCCGGACCAAGAGCCCGCAGCAGGTCCGGGAGGAACTGCTCGCGGCGTCGCGTGCGTTCGTCGAGTCCGGTCGTCTGGAGCAGAACATCGAAGAAGCCGTGCAGTACACGACACCCGAGGCATTGCAGGAGCATCTTCAGAAGAAGTACGGGCGTTCGCTGCCGTTCTACATGGAGCGGTTGCGCGACGAGGAGTTCGCCGACATGACCCGGGCGCTCATCGAGCGGATCTTGCGTGCCGAGTTGGTGCAGTTTGAGCAGTTCGTGATGCTCGAGGTGCTCGATCCGGCGTGGAAGGATCACCTGTACAAGATGGACCAGTTGCGAGATTCGATCGGCTTCCGGGCGTTCAGCCAGATGGACCCACGCATCGAGTACAAGCGCGAGGGTGCCCGCATGTTCACGGAGGTCATGGAATCGCTGCACGATCGTGTGGCCGAAGTGGTGTTCCGGATGCGGCTCTCGCCACAAGTGAACATGCCGCAACAGACGCCGCGTCCCCCGCAGCAGCCGGCACCCGCCGGCGCCGGTGGCCCTGCGGTGGGCGGTGGTGGGTTCGGCGGCATCGTCGGTCCCGGCATCGGCTGAGTTGCGTTCACCAGGCGATCTTGACGACGACCAGGGTCAGGTCGTCGTCGGGGGCGTTCTGTCCGCGGTGCGTGATCAGCGCGGACAGGATGTGCCCGGATATCTCGTCGGATGACCCCGCGGCGTGTTCGCGGATCAGTGCGCGTAATCGATCGAAGCCGAACGCTTCCCCATCCTCGTTCTGTGCCTCCCAGATTCCGTCGGTGCAGGCCACGATCACCGTTCCCTCATCGAGACTGGTGATTTCCTGCTCGGCGTACTTGGCGTGTTCCATCACTCCGAGTGGCAGCGTGCCGGATTGGAGTTCGGTGAAACTGTCGGTTGTGGGTGAGTACACGATCGGTGGCGGGTGTCCGGCGCTGGCCCAGCGAAGCGTTCGCGCTTCGGCATCGATGGACATCAGCAGCATGGTCATGAAGGTCACGCCACGGGTATCGAAGAAGAGCATGGCGTTGGTATGCGCGAGGAGATTGGCGAGCGATGGGTCTTCGATCGCTTTGCTTCGCATCACCCCACGCGCGGTCGCCATGAGCAGCGCCGCTCCAACGCCGTGCCCGGTGACATCGCCGATCGTGAGAGAGAGGGCGGATTCCGTGGGTCCGGTGAGAGGGAGGAAGTCGTAATAATCGCCGCCGGTTTCATCGCAGAACACGCTGTGGGTGGAGATATCAAGGCCTTCGACACTCGGCGAGGTCTCAGGCAGGAGGTTCTGCTGCACTTCAACGGCGAGGTCCATGGACTTTTTCAGGCGTAATCGCTCTTCGAGGTGATGACTGAAATCATTGAGCGTGCTTGAAAGCGTGCCGAGTTCTTTCGTGACGCGAAGCGCGGGTCGTACTTCGAAGTTGCCTCGGTCCATGGCGCGCACCTGGTCGGCGAGTTGCATCAGTGTTCGCACCGCGCCGATCGACAGGATTACACCAATGAGCACCACCACGACCGTGGCGAGGAGCCCGGTCGAAACCATCTGGTTCCGGGCGTGTCGTGAGTTCGCGAGCAAGGTATCGGTGGGAAGGGCCATCCAGACCGACCATTCCAGCCCCGTTTCATGGCGGAACGGGATGATGCGTACGCGAAGTTCCTCGTCATCGGCATACAGTGTGAGATCTGTGTGCGGTGCGCTGGGGAGGCCGGTTTGCAGTACATGCTGTGCAATGGCGACGGCGCGGGGGTCTTCCAGTTCTGCGGCGTTCACCTGGACACCGTTCTCTTCAACGTGTGGGGCGTGTGTTGTTGTCGCTATAATGCCGTGGGTTTGGTCAACTATGTAGACCGAGCCGTTTTCGCCAACCTCCAGTTCAGCGAGAAAGGTCGAGATTTGCGTGATGCTCAATTCGGTGTCGTGCACGCCCAGCAAATTGCCATCGTCATCTTCAACCGTTTGCACGAGGCCTAGTCCGAGTTCGGGCGGGCCGTCTCTGCCGGTGACCCACAGGTAGATGTCGCTCCACACCTGTTTGCCCGGATTCTTGATCGCCGCGGTGTACCACGGACGGATATGGGGGTCGTAATCGAACGCCACCCGCGATCCGGGGACGATGTCGCCGGTTTCCTGAGCAACGAGCTGTTCAACCATCTGGCGGTTCGTGGAATCGTCGAGAACGCCCCATTCGTAGGTGTCCTGGTCGGGATAGTTCACGATCCATGTCGTGTCCTTGGTGGTGCTCGCGAAACCGATCGAACTGACCGTGCGGAACGCGCGGACCTGTTCGTATAGCGTGTTCTGCCACGCGGAAACATTCGAGGGATCGAGCACGCCGGTGCGGATCAGGTGAGCGTTGAAACTGTTGATTTGCTGCGGGAGTTCGACGAACTCGGTGAGACGCTGGGTGATGCGTTGTCCGGCCTGATCGAAGATCTGGTGCTCAAGGTCCGCCGCAGCGGTTCGCCCGTGGACCAAGACGATCAAGCTGAGTGCTCCGACCACGATCAGGAGCGGGAGCACCATCGCCAGCGGCACGAGTGTCCGCAGAGAGATGCGTGCAAGCAGTGGGGGACCGGTCTTGGGGGTGTGCATGTGTGTCACTCTGTCCGTTCGATCCAATCATGGATCTTCCGCTCGAGCACTGGCAACGGGAGGCTGCCGCTCCAGAGGAGTTGGTCATGAAAGTCGCGTAGGTCGAAGTGTTCGCCCAGCCGCTCTTCGGCGAGCGATCGCAGGCGCCGGATCTCCAACTCGCCGAGTTTGTAGCCCAGTGCCTGCGCGGGCCAGGAGATGTACCGATCAACCTCGGCCTCGATATTCGTTTTGGTGAGCGCGCTGTTGTTCATCATGTATTCGATGGCCTGCTCGCGACTCCACCCGAAAGCGTGGATGCCGGTGTCGACGACCAGTCGCATCGCCCGCCACATTTCGTAACTGAGCCGACCGAAGTCGTCGTATGGGTCGGTGTACATGCCGCGTGGTCCGGATTCCATTTCGAGGCCGAGCCGTTCGCTGTACAGGGCCCACCCTTCGCCGAACGCGGTGTAGTGCTGCTTCGTCCGCCATGTGTGAATCCCCGATCCTTCCAGTTCAAGGACGATCGCGTTCTGGATGTGGTGACCCGGCACGGCCTCGTGGAGCGTGAGCGCGATCATCTCGTATCTCGGGCGTTGATCCAGTCGGTGTGTATTCGCGATGAAGTAGCCGGGCACACCATTGGCGAGCGAGCCCGGGTAGTAGTACGCGGTGGGAGAGGTCGGGGCCATGAACGCGGGCATCTCGCGCACGCCGTAGGGCAGACGCGGCAGGGTCCGGATCAGCGTGGGCAACTCGGGGTCCACGCGTTTGGCGATGGCTCGGTAACCATCCAGCAACTCCTCGGCGCTTTCGAAATAAAACTTCGGATCGGTGCGCAAATACTCCGTAAACGCTCGGAACAGTTCGTCTTCATCAGCGACGACCGACGCAGCGGCGATCTGCATGAAATCCGATCGGCGGATGACCTCCATCATTTCCGCCCGGATCCCGGTGACCTCAGCCAACCCGATCTCGTGGATCTCTTGTGCGCTGAGATCGAGTGTGGTCATCACCCGGATCTGGTGCTCGTAGGCTTCGATACCATCGACGCTCTCCCGAGCCGCGATCGAATCGCGACAGGCAGGGATGTACTCATCGCGCATGAACATCGCGAGGCGACGGAAGGCGGGGAGTACATCGTTGCGCATCACGGCGAGGCCCTCTTGTCGCAATTCGTCCGTGCAGGCGGTGTTCCACTCGTCAAACGGCGAAGCCATCGGCAGCCTGAGCGGGTCGTCCATGTTCTCTTCGCTGGCGATGCTCGCAGGGATTCGCCACGAATCACCCATAATTACCCGGGGCGGAACTCTTCCTGCCTCCATACCCGCGCGCATGTTGGATTCGATCTGCTGAAGGTATGCGGGAATCGCCTTCAATCGCTGCACATAATCGCGGATGTGCTGCTCGGTCGTGAAGGTCATCTGCAGCGGGATCTGCGGGAGAGAGATATGCGGCCCCCACAACTGGGTAACTGGGGTTTGCCAGGTGTTGAAGTGAGCCGATTCGATGCGAAGGCCGAGTTCGTATTCAAGCAGGTCATAACTGATGCGGTCTTCGGCGGAGGTGAGCTGGTCGCGATCGATCGATCTGAGTTTGGCGAGCCGGTTCCTTGAGCGCTCGATGAACCGCAGGTGGGCTTGGGGAGAGACATCGGGTAGCAATGCATCGAATGATCGCTCCCCATCCATCGACGCGCCGATCGGTGAACGAGCTTGGAGATCAGCAAGATCTTCGTCAAGCAACGCACTGAGCGTGGTGCGGATTTCACCCTTGTGCGCGGCGTTTTCGCTGCGTGTAGGAAAGAGCAGCATTGCGATCAGGGCACAGCATGCAAGAAGAGAAAAGTGCAGCATCGAGTCAGCGTAACGCATCCGAACGCTCGCGACAGGTCTACTGGCGGTGACAAGTCGTGTAGTGCGTGGTACTTACAGCCGGGCTCGGTTCGCCGCACTGACAAGATCGCGCACGCGAGATTCGTCAGGTGGATTCTTCCAGTCGCCATCCTGCTTGTACCAACTGCCCACGATGACCGCGTCTGCATACTCGAAGGTTTCGCGGATGTTCTCCGGGGTGGTGCCGCTTCCGATCGCCAGCGGGAGTGCGGTCGCGGCACGGACGGTGCGGACATCGTCGACCTTGGTCGGGCGCCCGGTCGCGGTGCCGGTGACGATCACGCCATCGGCGCGGAAGAACTCCGCCGCGCGTGCGGTTTCCGCGAGATCGACATCGGCGGTGATCGTGTGGCTGGAATGCTTCTTCTTGATGTCGCACAGAATTTTCACATGATCTGCGCCGATGGCCTTGCGGTAGCGTAAGAGATCGCCCGCGTCTGCGGTATCCAGCAGGCCCTCATCGGCGATCGCGGCGTAGACAAACCCTTCCGCACGGATGAAGCCGGCTCCGCAAGCATGAGCCACCGCCAGGGCCGCGCGATTTGCGCCGGCGAGGATTTGCACACCCATGACCGCATCCTCACCGATGGCCTGTCGCACCGCGATGCCCGCAGCGGTCATGCCCGCCACGATCTCCGGACCGACCTCCCGCTTGAGGTACGGCGTGTCGTGCATGTTCTCGATGATCACCCCGTCAAAGCCGCAGGAAACCAGCAGTTTTGCTTCGGAAGCAGCCGTCGACGCGATGTCGGCGATGGTTCGGCCCTCGTCGCCGGGGGTTCCCGGCAGCGCACCGACATGAACCATGCCGATCAGGGCCTTGGTGATCCCGAAGAGTTCCACATTGTCGGCTGTCACGGTGTGCTCTCCTTCCGCCCGGATCTTCTCGGCGTGGGGCATAGTGTACGCTGGTCCCGCCTCACTTCCCCGCCTCCCGGAGACACCGGTGAACGAACTCACAAACCCACTGCCGAGAACCAGCCCCGAACTGCTTGCGGCCTGTCGCGGCGATACACCCTGCGACATCGCCTTCACCGGAGCGTTCGTGTTCAACGCGTTCACCCGGTCCTTCGAGCCAGTTGATATCGGGGTGAAGGGTGGACGGGTCGCTCGGCTTGCAGACCGGGGGCAGATCAAGGCCGAGCGGACCGTCGAGTGTGACCATCGCTGGATCGTGCCGGGCTTTATCGATGCCCACATGCATGTGGAGTCCACGATGCTCCCGCCCTCCCAGTTCGTGCGTCTCGCGGCACCGCACGGTACGACTGGAGCGGTTTTCGATCCGCACGAGATCGCCAATGTGCTCGGAGCGAAAGGCATCCGTTGGATCATCGAGGACTCCAAGGGCATGCCAATCCACGCGATGTGGGGGGTGTCCTCGTGTGTGCCCTCCGCACCATTGGAGAATGCCGGGGCTGAACTGACTGCCGCGGATCTTCGAGCACTGTTCGACGATCCCGAATTCGCGTCGCACTTCGTCGCGCTCGCGGAGATGATGAACTACCCCGGTGTGGTGTATGCGGATCAGGGAGTGCTGGAGAAGGTCGCACTCGGTCTGGAGCGCCGCATCGTGGACGGGCATGCGCCGGGCCTGACCGGCGCGAATCTCCAGGCCTATGTCGCTGCGGGGATTTCCTCCGATCACGAATGCACGACGCTCGAAGAGGCGCAGGAGAAACTCGCGCTCGGCCAGCGGATCTTCATCCGTGAGGGCTCGGCGGCCCGCAATCTCGATGTTCTGGTGGGCGTCATCACGCCGGAAAACGCCCACCGGGTCTGCTTCTGCACCGACGACCGCCACCCCGATGATCTGCTGAAGCATGGCCACATCGACCATGTGGTCCGTCGCGCGATCGCACTGGGGCTGCGGACTGAACTCGCGTTTGCGATCGCGAGTTTGCACGCCGCGGAGCACTATCGCCAGCCCGACATCGGTGCGATCGCTCCGGGTCGTTTCGCCAACTTGCTGGTGCTCTCCAGTCGTGACGAGGTTGACATCGAGCAGACCTGGTTCCGAGGTGAATTGGTTGCCGAGCACGGGGAGTATCGCGGTCCGAGTGGCGAGAGTTCGTCACCTCCGGTCGCGCCGGTGCGACTGCCCGACGATCTGAATGCCGATTCCTTTGAGGTTCGTCCTGAGCCAGTGCCACAACGAATCCGTGTGATCGGCATGCACCCGGACCAGTTGGTGACAGACGATCTCGTTGGTCCGCCGACGGTTCGTGAGGGCGCGCTCGTGGCCGATCCGGAGGCCGACCTGCTGAAACTCGCGGTCATCGAACGCCATCGGGGCACGGGGAACATCGGGCTCGGGTTCGTCACGGGCTTCAGATTCCGAGGGGGGGCGATCGCGTCCACGGTGGGCCATGATGCGCACAACCTCGCGGTCGTCGGCGACAACGACGAGGACATGTTTCTGGCCGCACGAACACTGGCCGACTGCGGCGGCGGGCAGTGCGTCGTCTCGGGTGGCGAGGTTCGGGCCGTCCTTCCGCTTCCGATTGCTGGGCTGATGAGCGACCAGCCGGCGGAAACCGTGATCGCGCAGCAGGCGGATTTGCTCAAGGCCGCGGCGGCGCTGGGCTCTCCGCATCACGATCCGTTCATGCCGCTGAGTTTCCTGCCGCTCCCGGTGATCCCGAATCTCAAACTGACCGACCTCGGGCTGGTTGATGTCAACCAGTTCAAGGTTGTGCCGCTGGGGATTGAGGGTTGAGCATGACTCGCCCGTTTGGGGGAAAGCCCTCGTTCGCGTACCCTGATCCGGGTCTGAGGAGGACCACCATGCGATCTCACACCCTTCGCACGATTTCCGGTTGCGCCCTGATCATCGGTACCGCGATGCTCGGTGCCTGCGCGAGCGTCAGTTCGGCTCCTTCTGCCTCGGTGTTCGAGAGGCCGGAGTCATCGTCTCGCATCTACCGGCACGGCGCGGTGGCGTGTGACCATCCGGTGGCCTCTCGGGCCGGGGCGACCATGCTCGAACTCGGGGGGAACGCGGTGGACGCCGCGATAGCCGCGAGTTTCACGCTTTCGGTCGTGCGCCCGTACTCGTGTGGCATCGGAGGCGGCGGGTTCATGGTGGTTCACCTCACCGATGACCCGACCACCGCAGTATCTGGCGATCCCATCTCGGTGTGCATTGACTACCGAGAACGCGCTCCCATGGCGATGGAGCCGACCTGGTTCGAAGACCGGCCCAAGGCGGATTCCCGTTTGTCGGGACACGCGGTCGGTGTGCCCGGCACGGTCGCGGGCTTGCTCTACGCGCTCGAGACTTACGGCACGCTCTCGCGCGAGCAGGTCATGGCACCGGCGATCCGAGCGGCTCGGGAAGGGTTCGATGCGGATGCGCACTTCGTGAACGCGCTGAACGGGCTGTTGGAGGAATCCGGGTATTCGATCCAAACCGATGGAACCCTCTCCCTCCGCCCCGGGTCGACGAACGCCGTGCAGCGGGCGAACGCGATGCACCTGTTCTGGCGTTTCGGCCCGGAGAGCAACCGGGATCGGTACGAGCCGGTCGAAGTCGGCGACCGCCTCACGAACCTGGAGCAGGCCCGTGTGCTCGAAGCGATCGCGGAGGGGGGAGTCAAAGCCTTCTACGAGGGACCGATCGCACGCCGTTTGGTGGATGCGGTGCAGGACGCGGGCGGCCCGCTCGCCCTCGCCGATCTCTCGCGCTACAAGCCGGTCAAAGCGGACCCGCTCGAGGGTCGGTTCAACACACCGGACCGCGAGTTCACGATCCTGGGCATGCCGCTGCCCTCATCCGGTGGGATCACCATCGTGCAGACTCTGGGGATCTTCACCCAATACTGCAATCAGATGCAGGGGCATGTGGGCACCTCGCCGCTTGAAGCGCCGTCACCGACTGATCCGGACTTTGTTCATGCGATGACGGAGTGTCTCAAGCAGGCGTTTGCCAACCGTGCGCTGTGGCTGGCTGATCCAGAGACCGAAACAGTGCCGGTCGAGGAACTGCTCTCTGCGGAGTGGTTCGAAGAAGGCGCAGACCGGCTGCACCCGGAGAGAGCGTTCCCGACCGATCATTACGGTCTGAAGACCACTGGTTCCACGCAGGCGGCATTGAGCCTTCTGGACGACTCCGGTACCTCGCACTTGAGCGTGGTCGATCAGTGGGGGAACGCCGTGGCCTGCACGGAGACGATCAATCTTGTCTGGGGCTCGCGTGTGCTCCCGGTGGGGCTGGGGTTCTGTCTGAACAACGAGATCGACGACTTCACCACCCGTCGGGATCAGCCCAACGCCTTTGGGCTGACCCAGTCCGAGGCGAATCTTCCCGCCCCGGGCAAGCGTCCGCTGTCTTCGATGTCGCCGACCATCGTGCTGGATTCGCAGGGCCGGGTCGTGGCGGTTGCCGGTGCGTCGGGTGGGCCACGCATTATTACTGGTACGCTCGAGGTGCTGCTCCACACGCTGCTGTTCGGCGACGATGCCTGGACCGCGGTTGCTCGAGGGCGTTTCCACCACCAATGGCTGCCGGATCAGCTCCGCCTTGAGCCGGCGCTGCTGGCGACCCAGCCGCAACTCCAGACCGAGATGGAAGAACGCAAACAGACCGTCGGCACCATTTCAGAAGTGGGGGTGGTCCAACTCATCCGACGGGTCGAGGGCGGCTGGCAGGCGGCATCTGATCCCCGCAAGGGCGGTGAACCGGCCGGGCACTGAGCCGTCCGCTCAATCCAGCCATCGCAGCTCGACCACCACCGGCGTGCCGAACGCTGGCACACGCTCGGGATTCGGGAAGAAGTCAAAGGCGCGGTCGTGATCGAGGTCCGTGATCGCGCGGGACAGCCCGATCACCTCGGTCGTGAAACTCACCAGCCCGACGATCACACCGTCCGAGTCCGCGGCGTACCCTGCCTTGTGTTCCGCTGAACCCGTGAACAACCAGTGGCGGTCGATAGGGGTTTCGGGATCGGTGATGAACCAGTCGCCGGCATCAGTCCACGCACGATCATCCTGCTTGGTGTTGAATCGCACTCGGATTCGTGGTCCGCTTGGTTCACGCAGGATGAAGCCATCGCCGTCCCACACGAGTCCGCCGGGTTCTCCCGGTGCCGCTCCGAGTGCGATGAGAGCCGCGTGGACATGGCTTGCACGTACCCGGGTCATCACCAGCGCCTCGTGCTCACGCGAGTCCGGGGTGCAGACGAGCACCTCGAGCATCGGCCTCTCGTTTGCGGCGATCGGGACGATGCCGCTAAAGCGAACCGTGCGATCGGTCGTATCGATCACGATCGGGTGATCCGGGCTTGGCCACTCACGGGGCGAAACCGCCGCGCACCCGACCAGTGTGGTCGCGCTGAGAAGCAGGGACGAAGCGACGAGCCGCATCATTCAGCGTGCGCTCGCTCGGGCGCGAGGATCGCCAGCACGCTCATCGCGGTGCCGTAACTCACGGATCGCGGGAACACGCGATCGTTCCAGGTTCCGTCTTCGGCATCACGAGTCAGCCAGAGCAGGCCGAGAACCTTCGCGCGTTCGGCGGCGCGTTCTTCCTCGGGGAGCAGTTCGACGGCTTCGGCGGCGTAGCGATGTGCGAAGTAGAAGTAGTAGGGAGCGACACCGTAGGGGGGCTGGTGTGTCCCGGGCTTCGCGCGTCGCTTCTCGAGTTCGTCCCAGTGCTCAACGAACGCGGCAAGAGACGCACGGAGCCGATCCATGTCTCCCTTCCCGACGCGCTGCAGCGCAACCTCGCTCACGAGCATCCGTCCGGTGGCACCGGGCACACCGCCGGCTCGGCGCTGCTGGGCCGTTCCGGAGTACACATACTCACCACTTTCAGCGCGGCTGGATTCAAGGAAGGCCACGGCGCGATCCAGCACACCCTGATCAACTTCGAAGCCGGCGTCTTTCGCGTCCATGATGGCCAGCACTGTCATCGCGGTCATGAACGACGAGGGGGGAGAAACAGTTTCGATGCCCGGTCGGCGGGCGTAGTTCCATCCGCCGGCCTGTGGGATTTCGGTTTGCTCGATGGCCTTGAGGTACCACGCCGCGCCGTCGCGCATGTTCCGGGTCTGTTCCGCTTCGAACTTGCCGCTCTCGGCCGCCAGGGTGAGCATGGATAGCGCGGTGGTGTATCCCCACCCGCGGACATCGTAGCCCCCGTCGTAGACCGGGTTCATGAGTGGGTGCTCGCGTGAGGCGAGCACGAACCGGATGCCGCGTTCCACCGCTTCACGCCGGGCTTGATCTTCGTCCCAACCGGCGGTGTGGAGCAGTGTTTCACAGACAATGGCCGTTCCGCCCACGCGATACCCGATGGGGATCCGTCGTCCCACGCGATACACACCCTCATACGGCCACTCCCCGCGATCGGGGCCTTCTTCCATCTCTAGCAGCCGCGCCACCGCCACGCGTACCGCTTCCTGCTGCATCGGACCGGTGACTTCTGCAATCCGCTCAACCGGAGCTTTGGGCTCGGTGCCCGGTTCATTCGGTTCGGTTGGTTGCTCGGGTGCAGCCGGTTGCCACAACGCGTACTCGGTGGTGGGAGTACACCCGGATAAACCGGCGGCAATGACTCCGGCAAGGATGGCACCACGGTACTGCGTTCGCAGGATGTGGCGGAGCGTCGGGGACAGGTTGGGCATAGCGAGTAACCTCCACCCGGCAGTATGAACTCGCCTCGTCGACTTGTCACTTTGGCAGCCGCCTGCCATGGATTTCTGTCAGCCCGGCATCCTCGGCGCTCAGAACCCGCCCAGCAAGTCAAAAATCGGGATCTGAGGCTCGGTCGGGTTCTGGCACACCCTTTGAAAGAGGTGAGGTGAACACACACGAACACGCCTCTCTTTGAAGGAGATTCAAGCCATGATGAACCGCACCACTCTGTTCCGCGATCCTGTATTCCGTTCGCTCGCGACCTTCGCAAGCGATCTTGACCGCGCCTGTGCGGCCCCGGCTCGCGCGATGACGCGTATCGCGGTTCCCGCGATGAACATTTACTCCGGCGAGACCTCGCTCACCATCGAAGCGGAAGTACCGGGCCTGACACTGGAGGACATCGAGGTCGTCCTCAACGGCGATGAACTCACCATCCGAGGCAACCGGGCAAGCCGCGAGCCTGAGGGAACGAGCGTTCTCCGGCGTGAGCGACCGGTCGGAACTTTCGAGCGCACCTTTACCTTGCCCACGGAGATCGACAGCGAGCACGCTTCGGCTTCGCTTGAGCACGGGGTGCTGACCATCTCGCTCCCCAAGTCGCAGGCCGCTCGCCCTCGTCGTCTCGCCATCAACGGCGCATCCACGAAGCCGCTGGTGTCGCAAAGCGAAGAAGTGAACCCGCCGGATACTGCGGAGACCCAGAGCGGCGGAGATCCTGCGGATAACTGAATTGCAGCGGTAAGCGCCGAGAATCACCGGCGCAGTCTTGAGAGCACTGGCACCCCGCGATCATCAATTTGATCGCGGGGTGTTCTTGTTCGGGAGTGAGTGGCTTCAGCTTGCCAGGCGCAGCACGGGTGAGCCCCCGCCGCTCGATCGGTCGTAGATGTGTACGCAGTTGCGTCCAGACTCTTTGGCGGAATAGAGAGCGCGGTCCGCCGCCTCGATCCAGTCTGAGACCTCATTTCCGCCGTTCGCACCACCGGTCGTGATGCCGAACGACCCGGTCACCTGCATTTTGGGGTACCGCGCCCAGGTCATATCTGCAATCGCGATCCGGATGCGTTCGCAAAGTCCCGCGGTGTTTTTGGCATCGCTGGACGGGACGATCATCGCGAATTCTTCGCCTCCATAGCGGCAGGCGACATCGTATCGCCGCAGCTCGGCTTTCAGGATCTTCGCAAAGCTCTGCAGGACCACATCACCCGCGGGGTGGCCGAAGGTGTCGTTGAGTTGCTTGAAGTGGTCGAGGTCGCACATGATCAGCGCCAACGGATCGCCGCTACGCGAGGCCTGCTCGATCTCGTCACCCAACTTCTCGTTGAGGTGGGCACGGTTCCAGAGGCCAGTCAGTCCGTCAATCTGTGCGCGCTGGGCCAGCATTCGCATCAGACGGGTGACGCGCAGCGAAGAGGCGATGCGCGCTCGGAGCTCGGGTACATCAAAGGGTTTGGTCACATAATCGGTCGCGCCCATCTCGAAGGAGACAACCTTGTCGTTCGAGGTCGTCGAACCCGAGAGCATGATGACCGGAATTTGAATGGTGCTGACTTCGTCCTTGAGACGACGCAGTGTCTCGAGGCCATCGATGCCTGGCATGTTGATGTCCAGCAGAATCAGCGAAGGCTGCAGGTCCATCGCCATCTCGATGGCTTCCTCGCCGCCGAAGGCGGAGAGCAGAGTGAGATCGTCGTTCCGAAGCTTCACACCGAGCAGCCGGTGGATCTCAGGTGCATCATCGACGAGCAGCACGACCGGGGTATCGTCTTCCCCTCGGCCAACGACCTGGGCACCGTCTTCGCTGGTGCTGTCGCACGGAGCGGGGTGGGCCGGGTCTTCGGTCCATGATTCAGGATCGGGCTTCAGCGTCACGGTCGTTGGCACCTTCTCGTTCGGAACCACGGGCATCCGCGGAACGCGTTCCGATTCAGCTCACGACTCGCCGAAGCAGTTCAGTCAGCGCGTCGATCTGTTCACGAACATCGTCAAGGCTCGCCTCGCCCTTCAGCGGCTGTTCGAGTTTCGCGGCGGCCAAGCCGACCTCCTCAAACCCGTAACCCGCACAGGCGCCCTTAAGCTGGTGGGCGATCCGCTGAACACCCTCCCGGTCACCCGATTCGCAGTAGTCTCGGATCGACTGGAGCCGATTCGGGACTTCCTCTACAAAGAATTCAACGAGTTCCGCCATATCCGGATCGTCTGCGAAACTGCTCCGAAGCGGTTGGACCTCGGTAGATCCCTGATTCAGGCTGGCATTCGATTGTGTATCGGACATAATGCAAGCTCCGGGACGAACTTTGGGAACCCTCAGGAATCGAGTGGAACCGCGATGAGTTCGGGCAGGTTCGTTCGAACGGAACGCACATCGACCGAACCCAGGCGGGTATCCAGACCTTTTTCACAGGTTGGGAGGCTTTTCCCCAACCCCCCGGACAGGAGGCCCACGCTGGGGCCAGTCAGACGGAGATTTCCAATGAGTCTCGCACATATCGAACCGATCCACCGTATGGTGCGTACCTGGCTGCCGGGCGGCTATCGGGTTCAAGCTGGCAAATCTCTGCCACTTGTGCCGATGGGAATGGCCGCAACGATTGGTGAAACGCGGGGGGCTCGATGAGGAGCATGTGGAGGAAACTCAGCGATGCAGTGGTCCGTCACCCCTCCGAAACGGAAGGTGAAGGCGTCTCGTCCGCCCGATTCGCCCGTCTGTTGGGGTGCGTTGGGCAGGTGATGTTCTCCTTTCTACCGGAGGTCGATTCGACCATGCAGCCCAACACCCTTTCGCAGCGCGCCCGACTCCTCCCGAGCCGATCCGCAGCCGCGGCGGTCCTCAGTGCCGCCACGCTCCTGGGTGCCGCCGCCCCCAGCGCACTTGCCTGGTCCGACGGCTGGGAGCATTACGATGTCGCCGCACCCAAGACCATCACCCTCGAATTTGACAGCGACATGCTCGCCTTCGACCTCTGCTGGTCCGATCACACCGAGATGACCAAGGAGCAGATCGTCAACGCGGCGGTCGCTCAAATGACCAACCCGGCCCAGCTCCATGTGCTCGACCTGCCCGGCCTCCCGCCGTTCTACCGTCGCACAAGCAACGCCTCGGTCTGGCGTGACCTCGAAGGCGAAGTGATCCGTGCTTCCGACATCCTGCCCAACCGCAGGAATTACCATGTCGATGTGGAGCAGGCGCTCATCGACATCGCCGGACGCATCCGCGACGCCCGTCCGGGTGCCAAACTCGCCTTCAAGGGCTTCGAGATCCAGCCTCTCCCCGGCAGACGCCCGCCAGCCTATGAGCAACTCGGTGAAGTCCAGGATTTCTACATCACCGACCGGACGATCTACCTCAACCATGTCGGCGGCCTCCTCGACCGCGCCCTGAACTCGACCTTCTACCGAGTACGCGTCGATTTCGTGAACAGCAAGGAAAAATGGCTGGTCTTCCCGAACCAGACCGGCCAGTTCTCCCTCGCGTCCCTCACCACACCCGACTGGCCCCCCGCGGAGTTCGAACCCGAAATCCTGGCCCTCTGGGGCGTGGAGGATCAGCCGGAAGGCAACCAGCAGGATGTCCCCGATCTTCCCCCCGGTGATTTCGCGGTCCTGCAGCCCGGCTCCGGATGGAGCGGCCCAACAGCCGAACCCGCGCCGATCGGCCAACCCTCCGATCTCGGCTACGACGCCAAGGCGATCGCTCGCTGGGATGTGGTGCCTTTCCAGACCTTTGACGAAGCCTTCGACATCGGCGTCGTCGCCTTCCATATGAACGGGATCCAACGCGTCGACTTCGCCGTGGACGGCGGATCCTGGGTCTCCGTGAACGCTCCGGAGTACAACGCCCGCACCGGTGTCATGGAGTACACCGTTCGACTCGAACCCGCCCTGTTCGAGGACGGCCCAATCGAGGTTCGCGCGATCGCGTACCCCGTGGTGGGCGAACCGCGCGTGCTCGACTCCCTCGAACTCTTCGCCAACCCCGACGGCTCGCTGACCGGGCAGACCGTCTATGTCTCGCACGACGGCACCGACGCTGCGGACGCCGGATCCCAGGAGAACCCGTTCAAGACCATCGCGTACGCGGTCAACCGCGTGGGCATGGGCGGCGAAGTCATCCTGCTCGACCCCGGCTTCTACTCCCTCGACGGCTCAGCCCCGGCGATGCAGTCCAACGAACGCTGGATCACCATCCGCGGCCGCGACGGCCTCGATCGAGACGATGTCGTGCTGGGTCTCTTGGGAGAGCGGAGATCTGTTCGACTAAAGGCTGACCTTCTGCGGTTTACTAATTTAACGATTGATTTTGCGAATATCAGTCAGTATTACCCGGAGACCGGCCAGCATGTTTGCTTCGACAATGCGAGGTGGACAGATTCAAACGGGTGGGAACACGAATATGACGGCACGCACCTTGTGCCCATTCGGTCGCAGCTTCACTGTAAGTATTACGCCATTGATTCGATCGCCGAAAACATGACGCATGGGTTTGTCCAGGCTGCGGTTACGCGCAATATCATGGCGAGGCAGATTTCTGGGGACGCATTTTTTAATAATGGGCTCACTGTAAACTGCTCAGTCGAACTTCTTGACGGTCGCGTGAAAGATTATCACACGGATTTGATTCAGCTTTACACAGACGAGACGAATATTATTTTCTATGGTGTGCAAGCAAGTCAGGTTTTTGAGTCACAGAATATCTTTCTAAATGCACTTAATAACGGAAGTTCGATTCGCGATGTTGCCTTTGTAAATATAGCGGTGGACAACGAGGTGAATGATATTGTAAAAAGCCAATTGAATTCGCCTCATGATCATGTCCTTTTTATTCACATTGCAATGCCCGGGCAGGGGCTGGTGTTTCGGGATGATTTGGACGGTTGGAGAAAGTTTACTGCGAGCAATGTTTTGGTTTCTAATTCAATTTTTGGCCAGATGGGTCGCGGGGTCTTTCAGTGGGATGGTTTGCCATCCGGCGTACTTGCGGAAAATAATCACTTTGTGACGGGTGCTGTGAGGGGTATTTATCCTTCAGATGGGCCGGTGGACTTATATTTTCTTCCTGAAGATAGTACGCAGTTTACGTATGGAGGTGGCGCTTTGGGCTCTCTTACAGCTTCAGGAGTGGTTTGGCTGAATCTTCCTGTGGCGGACTGGGACTTCGGGACGCCATCGAATCCTAATCGCGGAGCTTTTCCGTTCTCTGCCGTGGTGCAAGCCGCCGCCGGCGAATAACTATGAAAGCGGAACCCATATTCATTACCGATGCGGTCGCAAGGTTGTGTCTCTTCGGGGCCTCTCCGGACACGCCCAACATGGGTGTGTCCGCGCTGTTTGCGTCCGCTGTGGCTGCCCTCCATCGCTCGCTCCCGGAGGCCCAGTTCACGGTCTTCGATTATGCCCTGGGTCATCGCGCCGCCATCGCCGAAGTTGGCCAAGGCCTTGCGCTGCCCATTCAACTCCGCGGTGCCCGCAACGGCAAGCGCTACCACCGACCTGAGAACTTGGCGACGATGGCCGTCGCGGCCACACTCGGGCCTCTGGGCTCCCTGATCAATCCGAACATCCGTGCGATCGACGAGGCCGCTGCTGTGCTCGATGTCTCCGGCGGAGATAGTTTCAGCGATATCTACGGGCGCGAGCGCTTCATAAGCATTACTCGTCCCAAACTTATGGCGATCCGCAGAGGCACTCCGCTGATCCTCCTCCCCCAGACCTACGGTCCCTACCACGATCCGAAATTAAAAGCCATCGCGGCGAAAGCCGTGCGCGGCGCCGCCATGTGCTGGGCACGCGATGAGCGATCGTTCTCCATCCTTCAGGATCTCCTCGGCGACTCCTTCGATCCAGACCGCCATCGTTGCGGCGTGGACCTCGCCTTCGGACTCGAACCCCGCGACGCTTCCGAATCACTGTCGGGCAAAATTCGATCGATGATCGAGGCTGATCGTTCGGCGCGGCCACTGGTCGGCTTCAATGTCAGCGGACTCATCTACAACGATCCCGCAAAGGCTGTCTCTCGGTACAAATTCAAGGCCGATTACCGCGAACTGCTGGAATCCTTCCTGTCCTGGCTGCTCGAATCAACCGATGCGAACCTTGTGCTGATCCCCCATGTCATGAGTGAACCCGGTCATTATGAGTCCGATACCGGTGCGTGCGAAGCCGTCGCTAAGGCGCTTGGCGCGAAACATGCCGATCGTGTCGTCGTCTCGCCTCGCACGCTCGATCAGTGTCAGGTCAAGTGGTTGATCGGGCAGACCGATTGGTTCTGCGGCACGCGCATGCACTCGACCATCGCCTCGCTTTCCTCCGGCGTGCCCACCGCGACCGTTTCCTACTCCGACAAAGCCAAGGGGGTATTCGAAACCTGCGGCCAGGGAGAGCATGTCGTCGACCCACGCGAGCTCGAAACCCCTGAAGTCGTCGAGCGCCTGAAGGCCTCGTTCGGATCGCGCCCGCTGGCCAAAGCCTCGCTCTCTGAACACCTTCCCGCCGTCAAGGCCAAGGCTGATGAACAAATGGGTGCGGTTGCCGAGTGTATTCGCACCGTCTCGACACGCGCCGGCAAGCAGGCTAAGGGTTGAGTTTATATGTCTGCTCGGCGATACCTCAAAGGCGGACTTCTTCTTAGCGGCGGCAGCGTGCTGTCGGCAGGGTGCTCGTTCGCGCGCAACATCATCATCGCCCGCTTGATCAGTGTGGAAGACTTCGGGATTGCCGCGACCTTCGCGATGACCATGTCGCTCATCGAGATGGCCAGCAACCTCGCGCTCGACCGTATGCTGGTCCAGGCTCCTGATGGCGGCGCTCCACGGATGCTCGCGACCGCCCATGCCTTCCAAGTCTTCCGCGGTGTGGTGTCGGCCGTGATCCTGTTTCTCCTTGCTGCGCCAGTCGCGGCACTGTTCGATATCCCTGGGGTCGTCTGGGCCTTTCAGCTTATCGCGCTGGTGCCGCTGATAAAAAGCTTTACGCATCTTGATGCAGCCTGCCAGCAACGCGACATGCGCTTTGGTGCTTCCGTATGGCTCGACACCGCTCCGCAGGTTGTGGTCACAGTCTTCGCTGCGCCGCTAGCGCTCTGGCTCGGCGACTACCGCGTGATGCTGGTGGTCGTGCTTGGGCAGGTCATTCTGATGACGCTCGTGTCTCATTGGGTGGCCTCACGCCCGTACCGCTGGGCATGGGACCGCCAGATCATCGGTCGCATGTTGCGATTCGGGTGGCCGCTGCTGATTAACGGGTTTCTGATGTTCGCCATTTTTCAGGGCGACAAAGCGATCATCGGTGCGGCATTTACCATGGAGGAACTTGGGTGGTACGCGGCCGCATTCGGATTAGTGCTTGTACCCGCCATGGTCGCATCAAGAGTGCTCCAGACCTTCCTTCTCCCGATGCTATCTCGGCTTCAAGATAATATGCCAGCCTATCAGCAGCGTTTCATTCAGTCGGCACAATTGTGCATGGCTGTCGGATTTGTATTTGGCATATCCGCGATTATTGCAGTGGATGATTTCCTCGTATTTTTCTATGGATATCGATACAGCGAAGGTGCGTCGGTCATCGGTGTTCTGGCGTTGATGCAGGCGGTTCGGATCGCTCGGATCGGTCAGAGTCTCGGCGCGATGGGGCTCGGGGACACCAAAAACCCGCTTTATGCGAACGCGGTAAGATCTATCGCGATCCCACTCGCGTTGATCGCCGTAGCTACAGGTCAGGGTGTTTGGGCTGTTGCGGCAACTGGTTTGGTAGGTGAATGTCTCGCTGCGGTTTGTTCTCAGTTGCTTCTTCGCCGACGCTTCAAGTTGCCTGCGAAGCCTCTGTTGCCTCTTGCAGTGATTGCTGGGGCGGTGCTTCTCGTTATCGGATGGGCAGATTCGACCTTTGGTCTCGGTGGTGAGCCACCATCCGTGCTTGCCATCATTCTGGGCTGTGCGGCTGGTGCTGCTGCTATGTTGTGCTCTGTGGTTTGCGCTCCTGAACTCAGGGAATTGCTTAGACGATACGGGCGAGAAATCCGCCCTGGGCTTCAATCTTCTGGGACAGTTTCCGTGGAAGAGTTGGCCTGAGATAAGCCATGAAACTCCCCGTCCTCTCCATTGAAGAAGTCTGCTCCCGTCAGCTCTGCACGGGCTGTGGTGCCTGCGCCTCGGTGGAGCCGGAGCGGTTTCGGATGGGTGATGCGGTGGAATATGGTCGCCGTCCCTTTCTTCCCGAAAGCCCCGCCGCAGAAACCGGCGAGGCTCGGTCGGTTTGCCCGGGGGCGCGTTTGGTCCCCTCCTTCCTCCCCCCCGAGCCCGTACACAACGGAGAGCTTACCGAGGGGTGGGGGCCGGTCAATTTAGTCGGGGTAGGCGACGCCACAGACGCTGTC
>JBICHT010000104.1:0-2513 GCA_043101125.1 Phycisphaerales bacterium JB050
GAGTTGACGGTTGGCTTCGGCGATGGAATCGAGAAGCCCGGCGGAATCGCCCGCGTCGTCGATGCCGAGGTTGGCGGCACGAATGGCGAGGCGGTCGAAGAGTTCGCCTTCGATCTCGGCACACGCTGCGGCATCCAAGGCGTGCTCGGCGCAGAGTTTTTCGATGGGGCGGGCCGGCGAGTAGTTGCCGGACCATCCGATCAGCAGTTTTCGGGTGATTGCTTGAGCGACCGTGACCGTGCTGATGAGCCAGCGGTGGGGCATCTGAGGCAACGCCACGGCGGGCTGGTTGTGCAGCCAGATGACATCCTGCAAGGCGTGCGGGAGTCCCCAGTGTTCGGCGAGGCGTTTTCCAGAGGTGTGGTGGTCAAGCCCGAAGACCTTGCGTTCGATTTCAGCGATATCACATCGCTTTTGTTCGCAGAGTTCGACGCATCGCGAGAACGCCTTAGGCAGGACTTTTTCGAGCGCGAGTTTGCCGATGTCGTGCAGGAGGCCACAGAGGAAGGCTTCCTGGGGACGGATGCCCAGACCGGCTTTTTCGTGTTTCTCGGCGATGAGTTCGGCGCAGCAGGCAACCGCGAGGGAGTGCCTCCAGAAGGCGGCCCGATCGAATACCGCGGATGCATCGGCGTCGGACTTGGCAAGGCCGTAGACCTCAACCGAGAGCATGGCGGCGCGGACGGCTTCCAGCCCGACGAGCACGACGGCTCGGTCGATGGTGGTGATCTCGTTGGCGGTGGTGCGATCGGCGCGCTTGCAGAGGCGAAGAACCCGGGCGGTGAGTGCGGGATCGGATTCGATCAGCGAGACGATTTCCTTGATGTCAGCATCGGGGGAAGAGGAGAGCTGGAGCACGCGCAGGGCGATCGGGGAGAGCGTCGGCAGCGATTCGATGTGGCTGAGGATCAGCTCACGGTCATCGGGATGTGCGGCCGTGCTTGTCACGCGTGCGTCTCTGCGGGAGAGGTGGAAGGGAGTGCTCAGGCGTCCGCGGTGATATCGAGGAGTTTCTCGATCCGCTGCAGCAACTGACTCACAGAGAAGGGCTTCTTGAGGAAGTCGTCGGCGCCAGCGCGGATGAGTTTGTCGACCTCGCTCTGTTCGACGACGCCGGAGACGAAGATGATTCGTGTGCTCGCGAGTTCGGGTTTGGAGCGGAGTCGTTGGCAGACCACATTGCCGTTGATGTCGGGCAGCATGTAATCCAGCACGATCAGGTGCGGGCGGAACGACTCGGTGAGCATGCCGGCGTCGTAGCCGGTTGCGGCGGTGCGCAGCTCGAAGCGGTCGTCGCGACCGATGGTGTCCTCGAAGATGTCGAGGATGTTCTGGTCGTCTTCGACGACGAGGATGCGGTAGGTATCCGGGTCGATCGAGCCCTGGATGGGGTCCAGCGGGATGTCGTTGGTTTGCATGAAGCGGATCAACTCTTCCCGGGGAATGCGCCGGAAGCGAGAGCCGGGGACGCGGAAGCCCTGGAGGCGTCCGGCATCGAAGCAGCGGATGATGGTCTGCTGGCTGACCTTGCAGATTTCCGCGGCTTCGCCGGTGGTGAAGACCTTCTTGCCGTCCCATTTGCCGGCACTAGATCCGTTGGTGGATTCCGGCTCCGGCTTGTGTGATCCGTTGCTGCTGGGCGAACTCGACATGCCACCACCCCGACGCTTGAGTGCGTTCGTGCGGACGCTGAACATTGCCCCGACAACAGCGTCGGAGGTTCCGCATCGTTGGGATCGGCGCGAAGACAGGCAGACTTCACCGGCGGCGCGGTCTGGGGGCTGTGGGATGGGTTTTCGGACCGGATCGACCGGACTCCCGGCGGGGGGACAATGATTCCCGGCTGTCAAAGCGGGTTGTTCGTGGCTCTGGTCGAGGGGGTTCGGGGCAGATCGGTCCGGGTATACACTATGTTCCACGACCCTCGGAGGCACTCTTGGACGAACCGCAGGCGGACGATCCTGATACTCGATCAAGACCGGCACAGACCGTCCGTCGTTTGCGAGAGGCGCGTCTGACTCGGGAGCGTGTGAACCAGCAGTCCGATGAGGTACGCTCAACGGCACTCGGCGAAGACCCGTTGATGAATCTCAGGGCCCGGCCACGGCGCAAGCGCTGCAAGCACTGTCGCTACCGCTTTGACTACCGGATGTACACGAACCGCTGCCCCGAGTGCGGACGGTATCGCGATGACTACCCGCAACCGAACCACGGGCTGCAGGCGATGCTGTTCGCCGGAGCAGTGGTGGGTGTTGTGGTTGTGGTACTCGGGGTGGCGGCTGTCGTGCGAATGTTCTAGACGGTCAAGAACCAAGATGGTTGTCGCGGACATCACCGAGGATTCGATTGAATTCTTCGATGTAATCGGGGATGCCGTTGGCGTTGTGATCGCCGCAGTTTTGATCTTCGGTGGGGTTGTAGGTGGGCAGCGGCATGACCGGTGCGACGGCAGTGCCGGAAACCGTGCCCGGCGTCGCGAGCATGATGGTTTTGAGGTCGGGAGTGGCCGCGAC
>JBICHT010000105.1:0-15955 GCA_043101125.1 Phycisphaerales bacterium JB050
TCTGTCGGTTTGCCCTGGTGCGAGTTTGGTCCACTCCTTCGACCCCTCCGATCCAGAACTCATCGGAGAGCTTACCGATGGGTGGGGGCCGGTCTATGAAGTCTGGGAAGGCTACGCGACAGACGATGTCATCCGGCACGCGGGATCCAGCGGCGGCGCGGCGACCGCACTTGCTCTCTATTGCATCGAGCAGGGCGGTATGGGCGGTGCGCTGCATACCGGCACCAGATCCGATCGCCCGTACCTGAATGAGACGGTCTACAGCACAGATCGCGCTGCCCTGCTGGCCAACACGGGCTCACGGTACGCGCCCGCCAGCCCGTGTGATTCGTTGCACATCATCGAGAATGCAGGCAAACCAAGTGTGTTTATCGGAAAGCCGTGTGATGCCGCGGCAGTGCAGCGAGCTCGAAAACTCCGACCCGAACTTGATACGAATCTCGGACTAGTCATCGCCTTCTTCTGCGCAGGTACCCCTTCGACCCGTGGCACACTCGAACTTCTCAAGCAGGTCGGCGTTGAGGACCCAGACCAAGTGAGCTCCCTCCGCTATCGCGGCAACGGCTGGCCGGGTATGTGGACAGTGTCGTGGACCGATCCCGACGGCACTGAACGCGTTGAGCAGCGGACCTACGCCGAGTCGTGGCACTTCCTGCAAAAGTACCGCCAGTGGCGCTGCTACATCTGCCCCGACCATACCGGCGAGTTCGCCGACATCGCGGTGGGGGACCCATGGTATCGCCCAGTCGAACCCGGTGAGGCGGGGAAATCCTTGATCGTCGCCCGGACCAAACGGGGCAGGGAGATCATTCACGCCGCGGCTAAGGCAGGCTACATCGTTTTGGAAAGCAAGGATGCCTCGCTGCTCCCGCGCTCCCAACCGAACTTGCTCAACACGCGTGGTGGCCTCTGGGCACGGCTGAAGACCCTGCGTCTGTTCGGTGCAGCGGTTCCGACCTTCGAAGGCTTCGAATTGCGGCGGTTTTGGAGATCAGAACTGACTCTGAAGGAGAAAGCAAGATCGTTCACGGGCACCGCGAAACGCGTGTTCAAGAAGCGGTTGCGCCACACTGTGGACATGCGTCAAAATTCAGTGGGCAAAGATGAGTAAGGGGATAATTGCAGAAAACAGCCTGCTGTCGCTGGTAATGCGTTGCCCATTGTGGTGTGCTCTACTTCTTGCGAGTCTGCTGGTGCCGACCGAGTTCTCCGTCTACGCCGGGGGATTGCGTCTGTCAGCCTATCGCGTCGTGCTGCTCGCGGCGTTTTTCCCAGTGGCATTTCGCTTCTTTACCGGCAAAGCGGGTCGGATCATCGCTCCAGACTGGCTGGTGATCGGCTTCGGCCTATGGAACCTGGTGGTCATCGGTAATCACCACGGCCTCGGGACGATGCTCGAGTCGGGCGGCATCCAGTTTCTGGAACTGATCGGTGCGTACCTCATCGCCCGGACATCGATCCGCAACTTGGAGCAATTCGTCGGTACGGTCATCATGCTGTTCGGCGTGATCGCAGTGATCTTGCCCTTTACGCTCGTGGAGTCGGTGACGGGCAATCATGTCATCAAGCAACTCGCGGCCACCGCGACCGGCGGCGGCTTCTCGTCGAGAATTGAGCCCCGGATGGGGCTGACACGCGCGTACGGCCCTTTTGATCACCCCATCCTCTGGGGGGTGTTCGCGGCGAGCGCCGTCGGGCTGACCTGGATGCTCTACCAGGTGCGCCGGAAGCAACTGGAGGCAGTCGGTCCTCTGATGGTCATCGCCGCGGCACTCACCTCGGTGTCGTCGGGGGCGTTGGTGGCGATCTGGGCGCAGGTGTTCGGTGCGGTGTACGAGCGGTTTACGCGTTCCGTGGTGGCGCGATGGAAGTACTTCTGGGCCGGGGTTCTGGTCGGGTATGTCGTGTTGGAACTGGCCTCAACGCGCTCGGTGTTCATCGCGATCACCACGCGGATCTCACTCAGTTCGGGCACCGCGTACGGGCGTGCTATTATTTTCCAGTACGGCATCCAGAATGTGTGGGCGAACCCGATTTTCGGGATCGGCTTCAACGAGTGGGAGCGACCGTCCTGGTTGCACACGAGCGTGGACAACTTCTGGCTTCTGACCGCGATGACCTATGGCATACCGGGGTTCCTGTTGCTCGCAGGAGCGGTGTTGTGCATGCTGCTGATGAAGTGGTCGAGCTGCTCGGGAGTCATCGAACGACTGCGCATCGGCTGGACGATATCAATGGCGGGTATGATCATCGCGGGTTGCACGGTGCATTTCTGGAACAATGTGTATGTGTACTTCGCGTTTCTGCTCGGCTGCGGTGCGGTCTTTTGCACCGGAGTACTGAAAGCGGAGGCCTCATCCGGCCGTGCTGATCCAGTCCCGTCCCGGGTGCCCACGAGGTTCTTCCAGTGAATACGCAGCATCAACACGATCTGTCGATCGTCATCATCTCGTTCAATACCATCGAGATCACGCGCGACTGCCTGCGATCAGTCTTCGACAACCTCTGCGGCCTCAGCGTGCAGGTCATTGTTGTTGATAATGATTCGAAGGACGGCTCCGCAGACATGGTGGCGGCGGAGTTCCCCCAGGTCGAGCTCATCCGCAACACGGACAACCGCGGCTTCGCCGCCGCCAACAACCAGGGCTTCGAACGCTGTACCGGCGAGTTCGTGCTCCTGCTGAATTCCGACACCGTCGTGCTCGGCGATGTGCTCGGAAAGTCCGTGCAATACATGCGCGAACACCCCGATGTCGGCGTCTTCGGTTGTCGGGTTCTGAATCCGGACCGCACCATGCAGCCAACATGCTTTATGGTTCCGAGTCTGCTCAACCTCACGCTCATGACGCTCGGCCTGTCGAGATTCCGCAGGCCTCGTTTCTTCGGACGGATGAAGATGCTCGATTGGCATCGCGACTCAGAGCGGGAAGTGCAGGTCGTGACCGGCTGCTACATGCTGGTCAGGCGTAAGGCCATGGACGAAGTCGGCTGGCTCGACGATTCCTTCTTCTTCTGCGGCGAGGAGACCGACTGGTGTGTCCGGTTCCGGCAGGCCGATTGGAAAATCATGTTCAGCCCCGTCGGCGAGATCATCCATATCGGCAACGCGTCTGGGAGACGCTTCGAAGCTCGGCGCGACCTCATGCTGACCGAAGGCATCGTCCGCTTCCATCGCAAGCATCATGGGCTCGTCGGGGCGGCCGCCGCGTACGCTGTTCTCTGGGTGTTCAATAGCACGCACGCGTTGCTTTGGGCCATTCTTGCGGTCGTGCGACCAGGCGATCGAGCGAAGCAGCGCTGTCGGCACTTCGTCGAGGTGACGAAGGGGTTTGGGAGTGCCTGGCCGAAACGCAGTCCTCGTGTGGCGGCCCAAGCATGACCGCGAAGCGTGAAGAACATATCAGTCAAGACCGCCGCCTGCGCGTGGCGATGTTGTGCTCAACCTGTGACGGCGAGGATGTCGGCGAGTCGTGGAGCTGTTTCCAGTGGGCGAGCGGAATGGCAGAGCACTGCGATCTGACCGTGCTCACCTACACGAAGCGCGGGCATACGCCGACGAGCAAACAGCTAAAAAACGCCCGTGTGATCGAATGGTCGGACACTCCGATTCTGGGCCGCCACGAACGCTTCAGTGCCGGGGCCAAACCCGGCTGGTGGTTCTTTTACTGGCGTGCGCGGCGATGGCTGAAGAAGGCCATTCGTCGGGGCGAACACTTCGACCTCATCCACCAGGTCTCGCCGCTCGCACTCCGTCACGCGTGTCCCGCAGCCGGTTTAGGTGTGCCCTACATCATCGGGCCTCTGGCGGGCAGCATCCCAACACCTCCCGCTTTCCGGTCTGAAGTTTCCGCTGGTGCGTGGTATACCCGTTTGCGAGCCCTTGATGGACTGCGATTCCAATACGATCCCCTTCTCCGTCGTGGTTATGCTGGTGCGGCGGCAGTGATTGGCGTGGCACCGTATGTCGCCGAAATCCTGAAACCGATCCCAATACGGCGTTTCGAGGTTATGTCAGAAACCGGAGTGCACACGCTGCCCGATCCGATTGACCGATCCACTCGTTCGCCCGGTCCCTTGCGCTTGCTCTATGTCGGGCGAATCGTCCGCACCAAAGGGCTGCGCGATGCAATCAGGGCCCTGGCTCAGTTGCCCGAGGATTGCCCGGTTCATCTCGATGTGCTCGGCGACGGGGATGACCGGCACGCCTGCGAGGAAGAAGTGGTGAAGTTGGGTGTAGGCGACCGCATCACATTCCACGGCAAGGTTCCGCGTGAGCGTGTAAACGAGTTCTATCGGAATGCGGAGGTTTTTCTGTTTCCAAGCTTTCGGGAACCAAGCGGGAATGTGGTGTTTGAATCCATGTCATTCGGATTGCCAGTGATTACGACCAAGAACGGCGGTCCGGGCTTTGTGGTCGATGAAACCTGTGGTATTCGCATTGACCCGGTGCAATCACACCAATTCGCAGCGGACATCGCCGCAGCGATCAAGCAACTTTCAGAGGATGATGATCTGCGGTTGCGGCTTGGCGTTGAGGCTAGGAAGCGCATCGAGAGCATCGCGCTTTGGCCGCACAAGATCGAATGGATGGCTGACCTCTATCGGCAAGTGCTCGAGGCGGAGCGAGCAACCCCATGACCACCCTCATCACCGGCGCCGCCGGGTACATCGCGTCCCACGCCGTTCGTCGTATGCTCGCGGCGGGGCATCGTGTGGTCGGGCTCGATGACCTGTCGAGGGGCAATCAGGGAGCCATCGACACCATTCAACAGCACGACAAGCCCAGTGATCGCCTCACATTCATCGAAGGCTCTATCGCTGATCGAACGCTCGTCGAATCCGTGATCCGTGATCACGCCATCACCAGTGTGCTGCACTTCGCGGCCCTCGCCTATGTGCGCGAATCCGTCGAGATCCCACTCCGCTACTACGAGAACAACACCGCCGGATCCATCGCGTTGCTCCAGGCCTGCGATGCCGCGGGCACGATCGAGCGTTTCGTGTTCTCCTCCACCTGCGCCACCTACGGCGAGCCGCCAGCTGACCTCATCCCCATCACCGAGGACTGCTCCCAGCACCCCATCAATCCCTACGGCCACTCCAAACTGGCCTTCGAACAGGTTCTCACCGACTACGCAGCCCTCCGAGCCGCGAATCCGAGAGGTAAGCCATTCGCCGCGGCGATGCTCCGCTACTTCAATGTCGCTGGCTCAGCCCGCGATGGGGTGATCGGTGAAGACCACGATCCGGAAACCCACATCATCCCGATCGTGCTCCAGGCCGCTCTGGGTCAGAGAGACCACATCTCGATCTTCGGCACCGACCACGACACGCCCGACGGCACCTGTGTCCGAGACTACATCCATGTTGAAGACCTCGTCGATGCCCACGCCGTAGTGCTTGAGGCGTTGAAGCCGGGTGAGTCCGGCTCAGAGCGCCCGCGTGTCTACAACCTCGGCCTCGGTCGCGGCATCTCGGTCCAGGAGATCGTCGATACTGCCAAGCGTGTCACCGGCGTCGATTTCGAAGTCGCGCCCGCCCCTCGCCACCCCGCCGACCCACCGGTTTTGTACTGCGATGCCTCAAAGATCACGCGAGAACTGGGCTGGAGCCCGAAGATCACCGATTTAGATGAAATCATCAGAACCGCCTGGAACTGGATGCGAGAACATCCGGACGGATACGGTTCGTCCTCGATGGGAACACAACAGTCGTGAACGAGCCCGCCACCAAACCCAAACGCATCCTCGCCATCGCTTCGGGAGGGGGGCACTGGGTGCAACTGCTTCGCCTCAGGCCTGCCTTCGAAGGGTGTGAGGTGGTGTACTCCTCAGTCCGTCCCGCCTATGCGGACGATGTCCCAGGTGAAACCTTCATCGCGATCCCTGATGCCACACGCTGGGATCGGCTGAAACTGCTCTGGATGATGTTCAAGGTCGCTTGGCTGGTCGGTCGCGTACGCCCCGATGTCGTGATCTCCACCGGAGCCGCACCCGGCTATGTCGCGATCCGCCTCGGGCGGCTGGTCGGAGCCCGAACAATTTGGCTCGACAGCATCGCGAATGTCGAGGAGGTTTCCATGTCCGGCCAAAAGATCGGGCCGCACGCCGACCTCTGGCTCACCCAGTGGGAACACCTCGCGTCAGAGCAAGGCCCGGAATGGAAAGGTGCGGTGATCTGAGATGGCTGACAACCAGACTTTCCGGGTTTTCGTGACGGTCGGGGCACAGATGCCCTTTGATCGGCTGATCCGTGCGGTGGATGATTGGGCGGTGTCTCAGAGTGACAACGCCGTCGAATTCTTCGCCCAGGTCGGGCCCGAAGGCTATCAGCCCAAGGCAATGCCCTGGACTGAGTTCATAGAACCCGCAGAATTCAAAAAACGCGTGGAATGGTGCGATGTCTTGATTGCCCATGCCGGAATGGGGTCTATCCTCACCGCGCTCCAAGCCGGAAAACCGATCCTCGTCCTTCCACGAAAAGGCGAGTTGAGGGAAACCCGGAACGACCATCAGATCGCAACCGCCAAGCGGTTCCGAGACATGGGCAAGGTCGCTGTCGCAATGGAAGAGGCAGACCTGGCAGGTGAATTGACCCGGCTCCGCGATTTGGATGCGACGAGCCGCATCTCAGCCTACGCCTCCCCGCAACTGGTAAACGCACTTCGCGACTTCATCCACGCCTCGTGACGACTCCAGATTCAGGTCGTACCGGGTCGGAACCGGCATAGTCCGATCCAGTTGTACGCAATATGGGCAGCCTGACTGCGCCCGACCCCACGCCGATGCCGATGCCTGTCATAATCCGGGGTACCACGCGCGTCCGGTAACCGGAGGAGGCCGCGCGATCACCCACGAACCCACTGTCCGCCAACGCGGACCCACCGGACCGGGAGTCCACGAATGTCGACCACGACCGCCAGCGCCGACACCTTCAGCACGCTCATGGACAGAATCGAGTCTCGAACCGCGACCTGCGGCATCATCGGGCTCGGCTATGTCGGCCTCCCGCTCGCCGGAGCCCTGCACGACGCAGGCTTCCCGGTCATCGGGTTCGATGTTGATCCGAAGAAGATCACCATGCTCAACGCGGGCGAGAGCTACCTCAAGCACCTCGGAGAAGACCTCGCGACCGGTCTGAGCACCTCAGAACGCTTCCAGCCGACCGCCGACTTCTCCAGGCTCGGGGAGTGCGATGTGATCATCGTGTGCGTCCCGACCCCCGTCGGACGCCACTTGGAACCCGACCTGAGCTATGTCCTCGATACCGCGCGCGCCATCGGTCGCACGCTGCGCAAGGGCCAACTCATCTCGCTTGAGTCCACCACATACCCCCGAACCACCCGCGACGATTTCCTGCCCGCCATGCTCGAGACCGCCGCCACCGACCTCTCCTGCGGCGAAGACTTCTTCGTCGCCTTCAGCCCCGAACGCGAAGACCCGGGCCGCAAAAGCCACAACACCAAGACGATTCCCAAACTGGTGGGGGGGCTCGACGACCGCTCGACCCAACTCGCGACCAAGGTGTACAGCGCCGGCGTGGCCAAGGTCATCCCGGTCAGCTCCGCCGAGATCGCAGAGTCCGCCAAAATCCTTGAGAATGTCTTTCGCGCGGTCAACATCGCGATGGTCAACGAACTCAAGGTGCTCTTCGATCGCATGGGCATCGATGTCTGGGAAGTCATCGAAGCCGCGGCGACCAAGCCCTTCGGCTTCATGCCCTTCTACCCCGGCCCCGGCCTCGGTGGGCACTGCATCCCGATCGACCCGTTCTACCTCACATGGAAGGCCAAGGAGTACGGCCTGCCGACGCGGTTCATCGAACTCGCGGGTGAAGTGAACCACCGCATGCCCGAGTTTGTCGTCCACAAGTGCGCCGACGCCCTGAACGATCGCAGCCGGTCGCTCCGCGGCAGCCGCGTGCTGATCATCGGCATGGCCTACAAGCCGAATGTCGACGACACCCGCGAAACCCCGGCCGTCGAGATCGCCGAGCAGCTCATGGATCTCGGAGCAGAGGTCGTGTACCACGACCCCCATGTGCCGATCATCAGCGGCCTGCGCAAGTACCCTGGGCTTGAGATGCGATCGGTCGATCTGTCCGAAGCCGAGTTGTCCAAATCCGATCTGGTGCTCGTCGCGACCGATCACGACGCGGTGGACTGGAATCTGATCGGACGGGCCGCAAGCCTCGTGGTGGATACACGCAATGCGATGACCAGAGCGCAAGGGGTCACCGCGACCGTGGTGAAGGCCTGAGCAATTCGGGGACGGAGCCCGGGCACCGTTCCCCGGCGAAGGAGGAGGAGATCAGCACAGTGGATCTGGTGCAAACCAGCACGGATTTGAGCCGACCCGAGAGCAGTGGGGCGGTGGTGTGCTGCGCGAACATGTCTTCCGCTCGCTTCAACGGCATCATCTGCTTCGGTGGCGTCGACTGGTGGTATCACAACCGCGGCCACTACGACATCCAGATGATGCGCGAGCTCTCCGCTCGAGTGCCCGTCCTCTACATCAATTCCATCGGCATGCGCACCCCCAGGGCCTCCGAGGGCAAGGTCTTCTTCAAACGCGTCACCCGCAAACTCAAGAGTCTGAAACAAGGTCGGGTTCGCGTTCGCGAAAACTTCACCGTCTTCAGCCCCGTCACGCTGCCCGGTGGCGGGCGTGGCAAAATCGCCGCGACCATCGCCCGCAAGGCGCTGCTCCACCAGGTACGCAGGGCCGCGAAGAAAGCCGGCATCACCCGACCGCTCGTCTGGGTCGCCTGCCCCCCGGGAGCGACTATCCTCGACGACCTCAGCCCCGTCCAGGTGGTCTACCAGCGCACCGACCGCTTCGAGAACTTCCACGGCGTCGATCCTGACCGCATCCGCGGCTTCGATCAGCAACTCAAGGCCAAGGCCGACCTCGTCCTCTTCTGTTCGCGCGAACTCTACAACGCCGAGCGCGACCAGTGTTCGGATACCGCGTTCATCGACCACGGCGTGGACTACGACCGTTTCGAGGAGGCGGGCCGGAACACGCCGACCCCGGAATCCGATCCCGCGGATGTCCGTGCCGTTCCCCATCCGCGCGTCGGCTTCATCGGCGGCATCGATGCGCATACCTTCGACCCGCCACTCTTTGTGGAAGTTGCCCGCTCCATCCCCGAAGCGCATTTCGTGCTCGTCGGCGGCTGCTCGCTTCCTGACGGCTGGTGTGATCTGCCCAATGTCCACCACCTCGGGCGCAAACCCTACGACGAAGTCGCCGATTACATGGCCGCCTGCGATGTCCTCATAATGCCCTGGAACCAGAGCGAGTGGATCCGCGCCTGCAACCCGGTCAAAATGAAGGAATACCTCGCCGTCGGACGCCCGGTCGTCAGCACTTGGTTCCCCGAGGTCGAGCACTACACAGACCACATCGCCGTTGCCGGCGGCCCGGTCGAGTTCACGACCCTGCTCCGCGAAGCGATCCGGAATCCTCACGACCCGCAGCCCGGTCGCACCCGAGTCGCCGACCACACCTGGACCGCGAAAGCCGATCAGGTCTGGAACCGCTTGCAGAACATGGACCGCACCGACGACAGCGTGAGTACCCCGCAGTGTTGCCAACTGTCAACCCAGCACACCGGAGCTCAATCATGAGCACGCCCACCGGTGCCTCCCATCCGGATCCCCCCGCCATCGACCTCGTCGTCATGCTCGCCGGTGGCCTCAAGCCTTCCCCGCTCGCCGCTGCCGCCGGTCGCTCGGTGCTGGATCTCTCCGTCGATGGACGCCAGACCATCCTGGATCACTGGCTTGAGTATCTCGCGCCGCTTGCCACTTCATCACAGGGATTGCCCGTTCGCATTCTCCATGGTTCCTCATTGACCCCGACCGCTCCGGATCACCTCCCAGGCGGCCTCGAAGTCTCCATCGAGCGAGAACTGAAGGAATACCGAGGGCCTGCAGGGGTGGTCAAAGACGCCGCCGAGCACCTCCCCCAAGGCGCGACGGTCCTCGTGGTCGAAGCCGCTCGGTGGTTTGGAGGAGATCTGGGCGAAGTCGTCCGGGCGCACCATGCCCACGATGGCGAGCCTCCCGAACCCTCGTCCGTAACCGTCGTTGCAGGACAGGGTCGCGCGCCAGCGGGCATTGTGGTCCTCGAACGATCGACCCTGGACTCGATTTCCCAACTCGGCTTTATGGACCTGAAAGAGCAGTGGCTCGGCAGGGTCGCCGAGAGCGGTCGCTCGGTCCGCGTCGTGGACCTCGGCGGAACCCCAAGCGTGCTGCTGCGTGAGCGGGAAGGCATGCTTACCGCCGCGCGACACGCGACGAAACGCCACTTCAAGGCCAATTCGGCGGCTCAGAACGATTCGCGCCCCATCCGATCACTCTATTCCGGGTCCGATCAGGGTTATTTTGCCGCCCTTTCCCCTCAAGCGACGATCGAACCGAACACTTCCATCGTGGATTCCGTCATTATGGAAGGAGCCGTGGTGAAAGCGGGCGCGATCGTCGCGCGCTCGGTGATTTGCCCCGGAGCGGTCGTGGCTGAGGCAGAAGTCGTCGTCGATCAGGTCCGTTCCGGCCCAGCCCACGCATCGGCACCATCAGCGGCCGGGCTGGGGACACGGCCAACCGGGCGAGGAGAGTATTCAGGATGAATCTCAGGCGAAGCTGGAAATTCTCGGACGGAGTCATGCTCGCCGTGCTCGCCGCGCTCGCGATCTACGCCGCTCGGGATATCTGGCACAACATCTTTACGGTGGGCTTCGCCGATGAGGAGCAGTCCCACATCCTGATCGCCCCCATCGTGGTCGTGTGGCTCGCGTGGCTCCGACGCGATCGGCTTCGCCTCACGCCCCACGCCCCATCGCCCCTTGGCCCACTGGCCATCGCCGGTGGCTACGGCCTGTCGCTCTACGGCTTCACCGCTGGCTTCGACCTGTTCTGGCACATCGGTGCCATCGTCATGCTGCTCGGGGCGGTCCTCACCGTCACCGGCCTCCGCATCTTCTGGAAATTCGTGCCCGCGGTCGCCGCCATGGCCTTCCTGCTCCCCGTGCCCGGCCGGGTCAGGCGCCCGATCGCCGACATCCTTCAGGTCGCCTCGGCCCACGCCACCGAGTTCCTCCTTGACATCTTCGCCGTACCCGTCGAACGCAGCGGCAACCTGCTCACCATCAACGGCTACGAGGTCGCCGTCGCCGAGGCCTGCAACGGCATGCGCATGGTCGCTGCCCTGGCCCTGGTCTCCTTCGCTTTCGTGTTCTCGGTCCCGATGAGGACCAGCGTCAGAATCCTCATCCTCCTCATCAGCCCGATCATCGCACTGATCGTCAATGTCATCCGACTCATCCCGACCGTACTCATGTACGGCTACACCTCAGAAGATACCGCCCAACTCTTCCACGATATCTCCGGTTGGGCCATGCTTGTCCTGGCCATCGGCATGCTCTGGTCACTGCTCGGCCTCCTCCGCTGGCTCGAGGTTCCCATCAACCCGATCCCGATGAGTAAGACCTGACCACGACCGCAACCGAACCAAAAAGCACTCGATCATCCTTGCCCACATCTCAAGCGAAGCCACCACTCATGAACGACCAGGCGACGACAACCCACCGCAAACGCCACAGACAGATTCGTCAGCGAATCGCCGCGTTCGGTGCGCCCATGGTTTCGGCGCTGATCCTCCTCGGGGTCATCATGTTCGGTGGCCTCGGCGTTGAACTGCCAGTCTGGGCTGAGGAATACCACGCCGAGGTCCGCAGCGCGATCAACTCCATCCCAGAGCAAGTCGGTGACTGGATCGGCACCGACGACCCGGAAATCCAACCGGCCCAGCAGCGGATCCTCAAGCCCAACATCATCGTCCAGCGCACCTACCGCCAGCCCGGCTCAAACCGCTATCTGCGCCTGCTGGTGGTTCACTGCAAACTCGCCAGTGACATGAACGGGCATTACCCGCGCATCTGTTATCCCAACATGGGGTGGAAACTCGAAGGCATCGAGCCCATGTCAATCCGAATGGGAACGACCGCGATCCCGGCCACGCAGTACGAGTTCACATCCACCCGTGACGGGCGCGAGATCAAAATGTACAACATCAACTTCTTCGTCCTCCCCGCTCGGGAACAGAACCTCGCAGCAGATATGCAGGCTCTCGAACAGTCCTCGCGCTCGGTACGCAAGGCAGGGCTCGGTGCAGCCCAGATCCAGTTCATAAGCGATGAACCGCTCAACACCGAAGAGTGGCGACCCGTCATCGAACGGTTCGTCCGCAGCATCGAAGGACCGATCGATGCCATCGTCCAAGGGGCCGAGCGATGAACGAGTCCGCGAACCACAACGACAACATCCATGCACAGGCACCTCACATCGAGCAGGCGCAGCAACCAATCTTCGCCGAAGACCTGCCTGCACCGACCCCCAACCCGCTGCTGCTGGTGCACCGCTTGATGCGCGGGCGTTACCTGCTCGCGTGCATCCTCGCCGCCTTGCTCGCGCCGATCGGTGCCATCGGCGGATATGTCGCAATGCCCGGCAAGTATGTCTCCGTGTCCCAGATCCAGGTCCCCGCCTCGCTCGATCCGGTCCTCTACCGCGTCCAGGAAAACGAGTCCATCGGCCAGAGCGGTTACGAGCGCGTCGTCGGCAACGAGGTCGAACAGATGCTGCGCCCCGAGCGCATGCGCCAGGCGGCCTCACTGCTCGCTCAATATGTCAACCTGTACAACGAAGGCCTCTCACTCCCGCAGCCCGACTACACACCCGAAGGCCGGGAATGGCGGATCGATGAAGCCCGTGAAGCCGCGGAACAACTCATCCGCTTCGCAGCCGACGAAACAACATACCGCGCGCTCGAAGAAGATTGGGCCTTGCGATCAGCATCCAACGCGAGCGCAAAGCCGTCATCCCTCATCGAGGCCGTCGCGCCGACTCGCCTCTTGAGCCCCGTCGGCGCAACGATGCCGACCCGCGAAGAAATCGCGACGACCAATCTCCGCGACCTGGTCATCGATCCCCGAACCGCACGACGAGTCCTCGCGGACTTTGCAGATGTCTTCCAGAACACCACGCAACCCAGACCCCCACGGGGGACCGAGCCTCGCATCGAATGGGACGCGGGTCCCGGCGCGACCGAACGCCTCGAAAAAATGATCCGGATCACACCGCCTCGCAAGTCCGAACTCATCAGGATCGAAGCGGAGACCGATGACCCACGCCTCGCCGCGATCGCTTCAAACGCGGTACTCGTGACCCACCGAACCACCTCGCGTTACGCCGATGTCGGAAAACGCCTGCGTGAACTCCGGGCGCGTGAAGCCGAACTCGATACCGCACTCAGAACCTACCGTCGCGATGTCCTCGCTCTCCGGCTCGGGTTCGCTGTGTCAGCAACGACCCCCTCGGCACGCACCGAATCGGGTGAAGTACCGATCGCGCAGGACCCGCGCTACATCGACCGGATGAGCCCGGGCCTGCGGGAAACCAAAGCGGGTGTTCGCCCCGCCGGCCTCCAGCGGATACGCACCTCGATACCGCCAGACGAACTCCTCGCCGAAGGCTACTCAGTCTTGGAAATCCTGCGCCAAGAACTCGCGGCCTACGAGCGGCGCATCACCGATCTCGAACTCGCGACCGCACTGAACTCCGGCACCGACGACGAGGCGCTTGAAAAAGCCGATCCCCGGCTCCGTGAACTCCGCGAGCACCAGCGCCAACTCGAACTGCAAGTCGAGGATCGCAAGCAACGGTTCGGCCCGAATCATCGTTCGGTCACGCAATTGGAATCCGAGCTGGCAATCGCGACCACACGAGTCCAGGAACGCATCGAAGAACTACGCCAACAGATCGAAAACGCCCGTTCACCAGAGAAGGGCAACGAGCAGACTCCGGAAGACCTCCGCGCCGAACTCGAAAACCTCATCCAGCGACGCGAAGAAAAGCGCAACGACATCGCCCTCGTCGATGCATGGCTCGACATCATCCCGGACTCACTGCTCGACCTGACCGAACGCGAGGCCGAGCTGGCACGCACCGTCCGTCTGCTCGATGAAGTTCGCAACGAGCGCACCCGACTCGAAGTTGAAATGGTCAACCTTGAGCAGGGCCGCTTCCAGTACTACGCCGCCCAGGTCCCTCAAAAGCCGAACTCCGACAAACGCCTCCCACTCGCAGCCGCCGGATTCATGGCCGGAGGTGGGTTCGCCTTTGCCCTCATCGCGGGCATCGGCCTCATCGACCGCCGGTACCGCTACATCGAGGATGTCGAGTCCAACCAGAAACTCCCCCCGGTCATCGGCGTCCTCCCCATGCTGTCCGAGAAGGCCAATGACTCCGAACAGTCCGAAGTCGCCTCCCTCACCGTCCACCACATCCGGAACATGCTCCTGCTCGACGGACGCTCCAGCGCCGCATCGAACGGAACCTCGAGTGCTCGCACGATCGCGATCACCTCCGCGGGACCCGGCGACGGCAAAACCAGCGTGGTCGTCGCACTCGGCATGTCCTTCGCGCAGGCCGGCTACCGCACTCTCGTGATCGATGCCGACCTCGTCGGCCGAGGCCTGTCCTCGCACTTCGATGTCCGTGCAAGCGAGGGCCTGTCCGAAGCGCTCTCCTTTGATCCCGATACCCCCGTCACGCAAGAACCCACCCCGACCGCGGTCTCTGGGCTGAGTGTCCTCAGCGCTGGCTGCGATGAGGATTTCCGACCCGAGCACATGGCTCGTGAACGATTCTCCGAAGTCATCAACCACTACCGGGCCAAATACGATGTGGTGCTGATCGATTCCGGACCGCTGCTCGGCTCGCTTGAAGCCGGTCTCGCCACCCGGTGCGCCGACCGTATCCTCCTCGTCGTCTCACGCGGCAGCGACCAGCGATCCGTCTCCGCCGTCGTCAAGCGTTTCCGCGATGGCGGTCTCCGCCATGTCTCGCTGGTCTTCAACAAGGCGCGACCAGACGACATCGAGCAGAGCGTGAGTTACATCTCGATGCGATCCCAGTCCATCCGCGCCGCCGACCAGTCCGGCCCCGGCCGGCGCACCGTCGCGCTCGCACGCACCCTCGTCGGCACTCCAAACAAACCAAACACCACCGCTGAGCCGGAGGGCGCAGCGAGGTGACATCCGCGCAGGTCGACAACCTGCCTACGCCCGACCTGCAAAAGGCGAACCCGCAGACGCTCAACGAAGAACGCGTCTGGGGGCTTGATCTGCGCACCGCGTACCGACTCTTCTGGGGAAGCAGGGGGGTCCAGGTCGTTCGACGCGCCAGCGCAATCGGACCGAACCCCATCCCCGTCGAACACAAAGGCCCAAACCTCTATCTCCTGCTCGGCTCGGAAACCATGGTCTTCGTGGACCTCGCGCCCCTCGCCCGCAAACTCACCTGGCTCCGAGCCTCAGCGCTCCGTCTCCGCATCACCGATTCGCTTTCGGATTCCTACACCGAACGCATCATCAGCGACGAGCAGGGCAACCTCATCCGCATCGAACGCAGGTACGGCCGTCGGTTCCGCGCCTCCGCCCGAGCCATGATCACCGCCGATCCACGCATCGCCGAGCGCTGGGCGAACCTCTCGGATCGTCAGGGCGGCGAGTCATGGCGTTGGCTCCACCGCTCGATCGGGCGCGACAAGGTCGGCTCTGCCGCAGTCCACGGCACCGTCCCCGAGACCCGATCACGCGAAGGCCGTCGAGCCGTGATGACGCGGATCCTCCAGGACTGGGACCGCCCGGCTCCCATCATCGAGAGCGTCTACGAGTCCCACCCCGCCGTCTGGGTCCACGAAACCGCACAAATCAGCCCCGAGGCACGCCTCATCGGCCCCCTCTGGATCGGTGCCGGCGTGAAGATCGGTGCCCACACCATCGTCGGCCCCGACATCATCGCCGACCAACAACCCTGCACGCAGGCCGATCGCATCGACTGGGCCGACCTCCGACGCGTGAACTACCTCCTCCAACTCCCGAC
>JBICHT010000106.1:0-19432 GCA_043101125.1 Phycisphaerales bacterium JB050
ATCGAGGGAAGGCTCGAGGGCACCGTCTGGCTCGAAGACGGAACCGAACTCTGGTTCGGAAATGTCTCCGATCGGGTCATGGGCGCGCCACACGACCTCTACGCCGTCTACAACGCGGATGATGTCCTCGATCATGGCGGAACATGCGGCGGGGGCAAGGAGAACCCGAATAAGAACCCCAACCAGGGAGACCGCCCCGACGGAAACCAAGCCGAACGCGGCGCGACGATCTTCACCTCGCGTCTCGGCCTCGATACGGACGCGGAGTACTACAACGAGTTCGGCTCGACGACGCTCACCCAGGCACGCATGGAAGCCGTCATCAACACCCTGAATGTCCAGTACGAGGACGAGGTCGGCATCACCCACCGCATCGCGCAGGTGATCATCCGGACCTCCACTGCCTCGCAGCCCTACACCTCAACGAACTCCGATACCCTGCTCGACCAGTTCAAGGATGAGTGGAACGCAAATGTCGATTCACTCCGCAGCCACGCTCACCTGTTCAGCGGCAAGAACTTCGACGGGTCCACCATCGGACTCGCTTGGGTCGGGGTGGTGTGCGACGACAACTTCGCGTACGGCATTTCCGAAGCGAACTTCTCGTCGAACTTCTCATCGATCACCGACCTCGTGGCTCACGAACTTGGCCACAACTGGGATGCGGACCACTGCTCATGCAGCAGCCCGCCGTACACGATGAACCCCAGCATCACGGGCGCGAACACCTTCAACCCAACCCTGACCCGTCCCGAGATCATGGCGTTCCGCGACGGTGACGCGTGGGGATGCAACTTCTTCTCGAACCCCGTGAACAATGACCACTGCGACAGCGCGACACCGATCTCCGACGGGCTCACCCCGTTCTCCACACTCGGTGCAACCACCGACGGTCTCGGCCACAGCGGCTGCAACCCGAACCAGATCACCGGCAACGACATCTGGTTCACCTACACCGCGAGCGCAACCGGCGAACTGGTCGTCTCGACCTGCGAAGATCTCGGAGGTTCGGCCGATTTCGACACCGACATCGTCATCTACAACCGATCGGGCACCCCGTGCCCTCCCGGAGATTCGTTCCTGCTCGAGTGCAACGATGATGACCCGGATAACGCCTGCGGCACATCGGCCGGTGGCTTCCACAGCACCGTCCGAGCTTCGGTGACCGCCGGACAACAACTGCTGATCCGCGTCGGTGGGTATTCACTCTCGAACGAGGGCTCCGGCCAACTGCTCGTCGAAGTGCGCCCTGAGAACGACGACTGCTCAGACGCGATCGCGATCACTTCACAACTCACCAGTTTCTCAACTGTCAACGCCACGACCGACGGACTGGTTCATGCCGACTGCCAGTACGGCGGGGCGACCGGCAACGACATCTGGTACACCTACACCGCCCCCTACGCGGGACAACTCATCATCAGCACCTGCGAAGATGAAGGCGGTTCAGCCGACTACGACACAGACCTCGTCTTGTACTCGCGCCCCGGCGCTCCCTGCCCACCAACCGACTCGTTCCTGCTGGCATGCAACGACGACGACACTTTCAACCCGTGTGGCTCTCAGGCAGGCGGGTATCGCAGCACCATCCGCTACAACGCCTCGGCTGGCCAGCAGTTCCTGATCCGCGTCGGGGGCTTTAACGACGCTTCCGCAGGAACCGGCCAACTCCTCGTCAAGGTCGCCCCGATCAACGACAACTGTGAGGACGCGATCACCATTACACCGGGGATCACGCCGTTCTCAACACTCGGCGCGAACACCGACGGCGTGACCCACGCCTCCTGCCAATTTGATGGCGTCACCGGACGCGATATCTGGTATCGCTTCACCGCGCCCTGCAATGGCCCGTTGACCATCTCCACCTGTGAAGACCTCGGCGGCTCGGCGAACTACGACACCGATCTGGTGCTCTACTCCGCCGCCGGAGCTCCGTGCCCGCCAACCGAGGCGTTCCGCATCGCCTGCAACGACGACGACCCGAACAACTTCTGCGGCACTCAGGCCGGTGGCTATCACAGCACCATCGTGGCCAATGTCGTGGCCGGGCAGCAGTACCTCATCCGCGTCGGCGGGTACAACGCCTCCAATTCAGGCACGGGGAACCTGCTTGTCCAGTGCGGCTCATCCTGCTCCGGCGATCTCGACGGCAACGGCTCGATCGATCTCGCGGACCTGAACCTCGTGCTCGCCAACTTTGGTGGCGGGACCGGCGGCGATGCCAACGGCGACGGCAACACCGATCTGGCTGACCTGAACATCGTTCTCGCGGCATTCGGCACCGACTGCTGATCCAACCGTAAGTCAAGATCCAGCGCGGCCCCACGACGGGGCCGCTTTTTTTTGCGCTCATCCAATTTTGTCCGGTCCCAAATATACGCCTGCCGATCAAAAACGGGAACCCGTGCTCGTCTCAAGCACCCAAGGGGAGAATCGGGGCGTGTCTTGAAGATCGCCCAGTAAAGAACCGTTCTGCGAGGATGTTCGATCATGACACTGGCTATCAGAATCAACATGTGCCTAGTGCTGGCATCGTCGTTGCTGTTGAGCGTTGGCGCCACGAGCCTGGCCCAGAACGAACGCGGACACGCCATGCTCACCGCTCAGACCGCCGCCGCACTCGAAGTCAGTGCCCTCGAAACCTTCAGGCTCGACCGATTCTTCGACCTCGACCCGCAGATCCGCCAGACCATCCCCTACAACGGCGTCCAGCACGAGATCGTCCTCAGGCCGCACGACATCCGCACCGAGGACTTCACCCTCCTCGTTCAGGGCGATGACGGCGTTCTCCGGCCGCAAGGACCGGGGCCCGTCACCACCTACCGAGGACAGGTCGCCGGACAACTCGAATCCACCGTCGCCGCGTCCGTCATCGAGGGAAGGCTCGAGGGCACCGTCTGGCTCGAAGACGGAACCGAACTCTGGTTCGGAAATGTCTCCGATCGGGTCATGGGCGCGCCACACGACCTCTACGCCGTCTACAACGCGGACGATGTCCTCGATCATGGTGGAACATGCGGCGGGGGTGAACGAGCCCCAACCGCTCGTCCGAGCGAGCCTGATGCCGAAGTCGAGGAATCCCTCCGGGGCAACTCGATGCACTCCTCGACCCTCGGCTTGGATGCGGACGCCGAGTTTTATCAGCTCTTTGGAAGTACCGAGCTCGCTCAGGCATACATGGAAGCGGTCATCAATACCGTCAATATGCAGTACGAGAGGGATGTGGAGATCACGCACCGCATCGGTCTCGTGATCATCCGTACTTCGGTTTCATCACAACCCTACACCTCGACGGACTCCCAGGAACTGCTCAGCCAGTTTCGAAACGAATGGAACGCCAATGTCAGTACCCCGCGAGGGCATGCGCACCTGTTCAGCGGCAAAGACTTTGAAGGAGCCGTGATCGGTCGGGCTTGGGTGGGTGCCGTGTGCTCGACATTCGGGTACGGGATCTCGCAGGTCATTTTCAGTTCCAATCTGACCTACAACGCCGACCTCGTGGCCCACGAACTCGGCCACAACTGGGACGCGGACCATTGCAACTGCAGCGTCCCCTCCTACACGATGAACTCTGGTCTCACCGGAGCGAATCGCTTCCACCCGAGTCTGACACGCCCCGAGATCATCGCGTATCGAAACTCGGTTTTCTGTGACTCGATGGTCACCGTGATCGAAAACGACCACTGCGCCAACGCCATCCCGATCTCCGATGGGCTCAACCCGTTTTCGACCGTTGGTGCCACCACCGACGGACGGACGCACGATTCCTGCGGCCCGAACTCGATCATCGGGAACGACATCTGGTTCACCTACACGGCGCACATGAACGGCATCCTGATTCTCTCCACCTGCGAAGACCTCGGGGGATCGGCGAACTTCGATACCGATATCGCGGTGTACAACGCCCTCAATGCAGGCTGCCCACCGGACACCCGATCACTCCTGGCCTGCAACGACAACGACGCGGCTCTTTCGTGTGGATCGAGCGCAGGCGGTTTCCAAAGCACCGTCCGCCTCCCGGTGATCACGGGCCAGGAATTGCTCATCCGGGTCGGTGGGTTCTCTCTTGAGGATGAAGGAGAGGGGCAACTCTTTGTTGATATCGTCTCGGAGAACGACGACTGCTCGAACCCGTTCCCCATCACCGCTGAACTCACACCGTTCTCCACGCTCGATGCCACCACCGACGGCATCGTGTATCACAACTGCGGCAACGGTGGATGGGCCAACAACGACCTGTGGTACACCTACACCGCCCCCCATGACGGCACACTGATCATCAGCACCTGCGAAGAGGAAGGTGGATCCGCGGATTTCGACACCAATCTGATGCTCTACAGCACCGGTGGACCGTGCCCGACACCGAACTCATACATGCTCGCCTGCAACAACGACGACACGGAGAACCCATGCGGCTCCGTGGCGGGGGGCAGGCGCAGCACCATCCGCTACGAAGCGACCGCGGGGGAAGAATTCCTGATCCGGGTTGGCGGGAACCTGTGGTACCACGCAGGCACCGGCGCGCTGATGGTGCGGGTCGCGCCGTACAACGACCATTGCGCCGATGCGATCCCGATTGATTCCGAACTCACTTCGTTTTCGAATATCGGAGCGGACACAGACGGGCTCGCGCATCCCGACTGTCAGAACGGCAATGACATCGAGCGCGACATCTGGTACCGCTATACCGCCCCGTGCAGCGGAACGCTCATGGTCTCGACCTGCGAGCAGTACGGAGGATCGGCGAACTTCGATACCAACCTCGCTGTGTACGCTGCGGACGGAGCATCCTGCCCACCCGATGACTCAGATCTCATCGCCTGCAACGACGATGATCCGGATAGTCCCTGTGGCCTTGCATCCGGCGGTCGTCGCAGCACCGTCATCGCCAATGTGGAGAATGGCGAGGAATACCTCATCCGTGTGGGCAGCTCGAACTTCAATCACAGCGGAACCGGCGCGCTGTTCGTCGAATGCAGCGATAGATGCACCGGTGATCTCGACGGCAATGGAGTCATTGATCTGGGTGACCTGAACTCGGTACTCGCGAATTTCGGAGCCGGTCCGGGTGGTGATGCCAACGGCGACGGCATCACGAATCTCACCGATCTGAACATTGTGCTCGCTGGTTTCGGGAGTGAGTGCTAGCGCATTGCCATTCCATCGCCCCCGCCCGCTTCAGGGCGACTGTTTTATGGGTCGCCGATTCTGGTTCGACAATCGGCTTCCGAATGGGAGATTCCGGGCGTACTCTGCAGGCTCAACCAGAGGAGCCCGGTTATGCCAATGCGATTGTCTTTCATCACCCTGTCCCTCGCCATCGCGGCAGGCCTTCATGCCCCCGCTGCTCAAGCTCAGGATGCCAGAACTGCACCGATGGGCGGGGACATCATCGAATCTCGGATCGATTCGGGGTTCCTGCATGCGACGGCGCGCGACGCCGGAACAGTGGTGTTTCAGACTCATGTACACGAACCCGGCGCGGCATGGATCCGCCTCCGCTTCGAGGATGTCCAGCTCCCGGGCGTGCACGGCTCGGGAACAGAGAGTGTCCTCCGCCTGACCTCGATGCTCGACGGCGCGGTGCAGGAACTCGACGCGATCGAACTGATGCAGTGGCAGAACTCCTCGGCCTACTTCAACGGGGACACCGTCCTGATCGAGGTCGTCAACCGCGGCACCGCCGGCGTCCACAACTTTCGCATGAGTGAATTCGTCGCCGGTCCGGATGCCGGCGTCCCCGCCGAGGTGCAGCGTTCGATCTGCTTCGGGATCGACGACCGCGAACTCTCCGACGACCCACGCGTCGCGCGCATCGCTCCCATCGGATGCACCGGATGGATGATCGACGACTGCAACAATTGCTTCCTTACCGCGGGCCACTGCACCGGCAGCGGTTCGCAGGTCGTCCAGTTCAATGTGCCACTCTCAAACCCGAACGGTTCGTGGAACAACCCCCACCCCGATGACCAGTACGCCATCGATCAGAGTTCGATGCAGTCCAACGGGGGCCAGGGCATCGGCAACGACTGGGCATACTTCGGCGCCTTCCCGAACAGCAACACCGGGCTGCGCCCCGCTGAAGCGCAGGGTGATTATTTCGAACTGATCTCCCCTCCCGCCGTCACCGGCCAGCCGATCCGCGTCACGGGATACGGCACCGTGTCCTCGCCCGTCCCCGGGACCTGGAACTCGGTCCAGAAAACCCATGTCGGCCCATTCGCGATCAACAGCGGCAACCGGATCGGCTACACCACCGATACCACCGGCGGGAACTCCGGTTCACCCGTCATCCTCGACTCGACCGGTCAAGCGATCGGCATCCACACACACGCTGGCTGCGGCAGCAGCGGAGGTGCCAACAACGGCACCTCCAGTCGCCACCCATCCCTCCAAGACGCATTGGCGAACCCGCTGGGGGTCTGCTGCGGCGGTGAGCCCGAACCACCGGCACCATTCGACCTGCTCTACCCGGCCGACGAAGCCGAAGCCGTCGAGCGCAACCCGGTGATGAGTTGGCAAGCGGCGGACAACACCTGGTACTACAAAATCTGGGTTGCGGATAACCCCGAACTCCAGGACGCGGTCGTCGACGGGTTCCAGACCGCGAACACCCAGATCAGCCTCCCCCCGAATTACCTCGATGAGGGAACGACCTACTACTGGCAGGTTGAAGCCATGGCCTCCAACGGCCTGACAAGGTTGGGGACCCCGCAACTCGCAACCTTCACGACGGTCGGATCGCTGGTGCCCTGCCTCGGAGATACCGACGGAAATGGCAGCATCGATCTTGCCGATCTCAACGCTGTTCTCGCGACTTTCGGGGCAACTGGAGGCGGCGAAGGATCGCTTGAAGGCGATGTGGATGGCAACGGATCCGTTGATCTCGCCGATCTGAACATCGTGCTCGCGGCGTTCGGCACAACCTGCCCATGAAGTTGGCTCCCTGAAGATCGTCGATCCGCAGCGTGCGCGAGCCGACCCTCTCCGACCTAGCATGTCCTCCCACAAGAAGGAGGTCCGCGTGAGTCATCGCAAGCCATCGGTCTGGGTTCTCGCTCTTCTCGGAGCGTTCAGCCTGTTCATCGCCCCTGGTGCGTCGCTTGCTGTCGCTCCCCAACCGGTGTCGGTACGCGATCAGATTGATCCTGAAGCCTACCCCGACCAGAGCGTGCTCATCGTTCATTACCACCGCCCCGATGGCGCGTACAGCGACTGGAACCTCTGGGCCTGGCCGGACGGAGGCGAAGGACGGCGATTCGATTTCGAAGGTGAAACCGAGTTTTCCCGATACGCGACGCTCGCGTTCCCGAAAGATGTCCCCCTCGTCGGCATGATCGTGCGTGAGGGAGAGTGGCGGTCCAAGGATGTGGATCGCGATCGCTTCGCTCGACTCAGTCCTGGTGGGGTGGCGGAAATCTGGCTGGTCGCAGGCAATGACCGGGTATTCACCTCACCCGCATCGGTCGACCTGACCCCACGCATCCTCGGGGCCTTTCTCGATGCCCCGGACCTGATCCATTTCACCACCTCCGAACCACTCGAACAGAGCGTGCTCGACCGCACCATCCTGGAAAACCGACGCGGCGAGAACTCCGCATACGAAATCGTCTCAATCGAACCCGCAAAGGTTCGCAGCACACGCGGAACCACCTACGCCGCGCGACTCTCCAGCGAAGTCCGGATCGACGACCTCGGCCACCTGGTCATCAACCCCCCCGAGATGCTGCCCACCACGGTCTTCGCGCGAGATGTCCTGAACGATGAGCGATTCACCGCGCTCGACGCACAACTCGGCGCGATCTACAGCCCCGCGTCAACCACCTTCCGAACCTGGAGCCCGGTCGCAGACTCCGTCGACCTGCTGCTGTTCGAACACCACGACTCGAAACTCCCGTTCCTCGCGGTTCCTCTGCATCGTGACGATCAAGGCGTATGGGAAGCCACCGTCGATGGCAATTTTCACGGCATGGCCTACCAGTACTGGTTCAAGTCCTACGGTGTTGATCGGGTCACCGCCGATATCCACTGCCTCGCCGCGACCGCCGACAGCCTGCGCTCGATCATCGTTGATCCCGAGCGCTTCAACCCGAAAGGCTGGAACGACGCTCCGCTGCCCGCACTCGACCAGGCCACAGACGAGGTGATCTACGAAGTCCATGTCCGGGATTTTTCAATCGCGGACAAGTCCCTCACCCCCCAACTTCGCGGCACCTACGCCGGGCTTGCCCATCGCGGCAACATCGATGCAAACGGACGCCAGGTGCAGACTGGCCTGAACCACCTGATCGAACTCGGCGTCACCGCGGTCCACCTGCTGCCTGTGCAGGACTTCACCGCCCCGATCACCCAGTACAACTGGGGCTACTGGACCGCTCTCTTTAATGTCGCCGAGTCCAACTACTCCACCAACCCCAACGACCCGCTCCGGGCACCCGCCGACCTCAAAAAGGCGATCCACAATCTTCACGAAGCTGGTCTCCGCGTCATCCTTGATGTGGTCTACAACCACACCTCGACGAGTTTCGAACTCTCGCCGTTCGATCAGTCCGTCCCCTACTACTACTTCCGCACCACCATCGACGGCTCGCTGCGCAATGACGCGGGCGTCGGTAACTCCATGGCTGATGAACGCCCCATGGTTCGCAAGTACATCGGCGATTCGCTCGAGTACTGGGCCCGCGAATACCGTGTCGATGGCTTCCGATTCGACCTACTCGGCACGCACCACCCCGAGTCCGTCCGCGAGTGGGTCCAGCGCATCCGTTCGGTGCGACCGAATGCCACGATCTACGGCGAGCCGTGGACCGGGGGCGGCCCGATATACTTCGGCAAGGGCACGCAGAAGGGCATGGGCATCGCCGTGTTCAATGACCACCTGCGCAACGCGATCCGAGGCGACCTCGACGGCACCGCGCAGGGCTACGCCACCGGACCCCGCGGCGACACCGGCGCGATCAAGCGCGGTGTGATGGGAGCCATCGACGACTTCACCGACTCACCCACCGAGACCATCAATTACGCCTCTGCCCACGACAACCTCTCGCTCTGGGACAAAATCAGCATCACCCAGCCGAACGCGACTGACGAGCAGCGTCGCGCCATGCAGAAGTTCGCGCAGGCCATCGTCCTGACCAGCCAGGGCATCCCCTTCATCCACGGCGGCGCGGACTTCGCCCGAACCAAGGGCGGCAACCACAACTCCTACGACGCCGGCGACGAAGTCAATAAATTCGATTGGGCCCGTAAGGCGGAATACGAAGATGTCTTTGTGTATGTCGCGGGATTGGTCGAACTCCGCAAGGCCTACCCTGAGTTCCGCTTGAGCAGCCGGGAGCAGGTGCGCGAGTCTGTTCGCTGGCGCGCATTCCCGCCGAGCGTGCCGCACGAGGTCATCGCCACACTCATCAACTCCGGCGAAGGACGCACGGTGCAGGTGATCTACAACGGCACCGATTCCAAACAGGCGGTTCCCCTCCCCACTGGTGACTGGAATGTGCTCGCCGATCATGAGACAGCCGGAACCGAGCCCGTGCGCATTGAACGCACTGAGGCCACTCTCGCGCCGTATTCCGCAATGGTGCTGGTGAAGTTCGACGACTGATCAGCACCGCTGATCAGAACATCGGTGTCGAAGCAATGCCCATGGCCCGTCGCCATGACGAAAGCTGCCCGAGGTGATACCCCTCATGATGCGCCATCATGTACACACAGCAATCCATGTTGGTCGGGAAGAACTTCCGGTACTCCTCGATCGGGAACGGGGCACCGAGCTGATCATCGCTCGCTGAACTGAACCGACCGGCCAGCAACTCGTGCACTCGTTTCAGTTCCGAGATCAGATCATCTTTGCCGCCGTAGAGCGAACGATCGGTGCTCAGCTGCGAACCCGGAGAAGTCTGTTCCACCCACAACTGCGGCACGCCGCAACTCGTCTGGCGCTCTTCCTCGCTGTCCCCGATCATCGCGGCGCCCATCCCGCTCGCCACGCACAGATGCCCCAGGACCCAGCCCGGATGCTTCGCACCCTCATGCGGCAACTCCGCAAAGTGTTCATCCGGTACTCCGTCGACAAGGTGCAGAGCCATGTCGAGGGTCATCGCATAGGTGTTCAGGATCTGTTGACGCATCGCAATTCTCCTCCCGCGGTGTCCTGATTACGGAGCCTCGGGACCGCGCCCAAGCGTCCGGCGCACATGTGTCGAGTCCGCGATCGTCTCCCACGCCTCGTCGATGATGTGCTTCAGGTTCTCTGGAGTGAGCATAGCCGGCTCGTCAACCCGGATCGCCCCGATGTTAGAGGCAAACCGCTCGCCCGTACCCTTCTCGCCCTCCCACCCCTCGAAGAGCACCTCGGCTCCGTAGACCTGGCGTTCGCTGCCGGGATCTCGTTCGAGCATCGCCTTGCTCAGGCGGATGTCGTGCAGCATGACCCAGGCCCCGGGCGCAAGGCATGGCCCGAGGTCGATCAAGTCCGCCACCGGGGCCGGATGGCCGTGGTTCGCATCAATGAACGCGAACGACACGCTCCCCGGAGCCAGTTCGTCGCCCGCGGTCTTCGCCCCGCCTCGCTTCAGCAACTGATCAGAAGCCAGATGGGGAACCATCACCCCAACCGCCTCGCCGACGGCGCGAGACTCATCGAAGTAGCAGTGGGTCATGATGTCGTAACTGCGGAGGCGCGGCGGTTCTCCACCCCCGACCGTCGACAGCGCACTGAGCAGAGCCGCGCTCGACACACCCGAGGCCACCCCTACCTCCACAACCGTGTCCGGCTTCAGGGTGCGAATGAACAGATCCAGCGCCGCCGCCTCTACCAGATTGATCCGCCCCACCGGCCAGTCCGGCAAGGTGAAGTCCCGCGCAATCCGTTCGGCGTGTTCCTGGTAGGACTCTCGGCACAACTCCACGCCGAGCGCGTCCGCGAACGGAGTGAGCACATCCAATACATCCAGCAGCCGGCGCGCACGCTCGGCGATTTCTCCCTCCCGATCGGGTGAGAAACCGAGGTGGCGGCTATCGAACGCTGGCTCTGATCCGGTGGCGGTCATACTCCCTCTATCGACCCCCCATGCGCGGTCACTGCAACCCCCACCCGAATCCCCCACCCCCTCCTGTCACCCTCCGCTCTGAGGGGGTACCATGCAAAACCAAGACCAAACCACCGCCGGAGGACCCGCCGATGCCGCTCGATCGCAATCAACTCGCCATGCGTGCCGCTCAGGAACTCGAGGACGGCTTCATCGTGAACCTCGGCATCGGCATCCCCACCCTCGTCGCCAACCACATCCCCGATGGCATCGATGTCTGGCTGCAATCCGAGAACGGCCTGCTCGGCATCGGCCCGTTCCCCACTGAGGATCAGCTCGACCCCGACCTGATCAACGCTGGCAAGCAGACCATCACCGCCCGCAAGGGTGCCGCCTTCTTCTCCTCGGCAGACTCCTTCGCCATGATCCGAGGAGGGCACATCGACATCGCCATCCTCGGAGCCATGGAAATCTCCCAGACCGGCGATATCGCCAACTGGATGATCCCCGGCAAGATGATCAAGGGCATGGGCGGCGCGATGGACCTCGTCGCCGGAGTCAAGAAGGTCGTCGTCGTCATGGAACACACCAACAAGCACGGCGACTCGAAGATCAAGACCGAGTGCTCCCTTCCTCTCACCGGCCTCAAGTGTGTCGATATGGTCATCACCGACCTCTGCGTGCTCGAGATGGACCGCTCCGCCGCGAACGGCGAAGGGCGTTTCCGCCTCATCGAGCTCGCGCCGGGCGTGACCGCCGATGAGGTCATTGCCAAGACCGAGGCCGAAATCCTCGTCGCCGAGTCGGTGGCCGAGGTCTCCGTGTGAACATCATGAGCATCGACGATCGCGCGAAACCCTGGGCACACCACCCCCTCGCCGGTGAACTCGGCGCGGAAACCATGCTCAGCATCGACGAGGTCAATTACCTCCACTGGCTCGGCAAGACTCAGTACACCGGTGCCGGGCGCGTCGTCGAACTCGGCTCGTTCCTCGGCGGCAGCACGCTCGCGCTCTGCAAGGGCCTCACGCAAAACCCCGCCTGGCAACAGCCGCTGCTCGCCTACGACCGCTTCATCATGTTCGACGATCAGGAGAACCGCTACGCCCACATCGCGGCACCCGGCGAGTCCTTCCTGCCCGTCTTCCAACGCAACCTCCGCACCTACAAAGATCGCATCACCACCCGCCCGATGGGCATCCCCGACCCCATCCCCGGCGTGGACCACACCGAAGCGCTCTACCCCGAACGCGACCCCATCGAGATCCTTTTCGTCGACGCCGCGAAGTCCTGGCCGGTCCACCTGACCATCCTGAAGGTCTTCGGCCCGCACCTGATCCCCGGCAAGTCCGTGGTCATCCAGCAGGACTTCAAGTGGGCCACGGTCTATTACCTACCCCTGCACATGTACCAACTGCGCTCGTGCTTCGAGCCCGCACACGACATCCCGCAGGCCAGCACCACCGCCTTCCGCTACACCGGCGGCATCGAAGACCACCTCGACGCCCTCTGGACCCCGGAAGACTTCACCGCAGACTCCGCCCGCCAGACCTGGGACGAGATCGACGAGTGGTGGAGCGAGTACCAACTGCCCACCCTGCATCGCATGCTCCGCCTCCTCCGGGCCCAGCACATGGTCACGCTCGGCGCGTTCGATGAGGCCGCGGCCATCATCCAATCCTCGATCCGCCCCGCCATCCAGGACACCGACAAACTCTTCCTCTACGGCGTGTCCTACGCCTTGCACCGCCTGATCGGCGCATGCAGCGCCTCGCCGCAGGCCGTCGATGTCCTCACCGAATGCCGCGCCGTGATACACCAGGCCCTCCCCACCATCGAGCACCAGGTCGCCAGCCGAAAACTCGACGAGGCTATCGACTCCATCGCCTCCCAATTCGGCGACACCGGGTCCGCCCGCCCCACCGCCATCCTCTTCGGTGCCGGGCGCTTCACCCACCGCCTGCTGTCACGCGGCACCGCCGACCTGCCCTTCAAGCCGCTGGCCATCGTCGACGACCACGCGCCGCTCGACACCATCGCCGGTGTCCCCGTCGTGCGACCGACCGATCTCGCGCCGCACGCCACCGCCGATTTCGTCCTCATCTCCTCCGACACCCACGCCGAGGCCCTCGAAGCACGCGCCCGCGCCACGCTCGGCGACGATATCGCCGTCGTGCGCATCGATCGCCCCGCTCCTACCCCGCAAGCCACACCATGATCCCCATCTTCGACGCCCATCTCGATCTCGCCTACCTCGATGTCAACCGGCGCGACCTCACGCTCCCGCTCGACAAACTCGGCTCCGAGACCCGCGGCCCGCACCCACCCGCCGCCGTCACCTTCCCCGCACTCCGCGACGCGAATGTCCGCTGGGCCCTCGGCACGGTCTTCACCGAAGCCGGCGGCGACGGCCCCGAAGGCTACGAGCCGATGGATGTTGAAGCCGCGGTGCTCGCCGGCAAGGAGCAGGTCAGTGTCTACCGACGCTGGGCCGAGGAGGGCCACATCTCCATCGCCAACCACGGGCGCTTCGATCCGAACCCGCGCGAGTCCGACCCGATCCAGATCGGCATCCTCGTCGAGAACGCCGACCCGATCCGTACGCCCGACGACTTGGACTGGTGGGTCAGCGAAGGCGTCGTCGCGATCGGACTGTGCTGGGGCAAGCAGTCGCGATACGCCGCGGGCAACATGTGCGAGCCGGAACTCGGCCTCACCCCGATGGGCATCGCGATGCTCGAAGCCATGCACGCCGTCAGCGTCGTCTGCGACCTCTCCCACATGTCCCAGCGCGCCACCGAAGAAGCCCTCGAGCGCACCAGCGGCCCGGTCATCGCCTCCCACTCCAACTGCCGCGCCCTGCTCGGCGGGAATTCGGCCACGGGTTGGCAGCGTCACCTCTCCGACGAGGCCATCAAAGAAATCGCCCGCCGAGGCGGCGTCATCGGCCTCAACCTCGCCCAGTGGTTCCTCAAGCCCGGCGTGACCGACAACGGCCCCCGCCCCACCATCGACGACGCTCTCGCCCACATCGAGCGCATCTGCGAACTCACCGGCTCCAAACAGCACACCGCCCTCGGCACCGACATGGACGGCGGCTTCAGCGCCAAACAGCTCTGCGAAGGCATCGAGAAGCCCACCGACCTGCACAAACTCTTCGACGCCCTAAGCGAACGGGGATGGACGACAGACGAATTGCACGGCCTCGCGAGCGGGAACTGGCTCAGGTTCTGGGAGCGGTGGAACGCGGATCGGTTGGCGTGAGGCGGCTGCATTGATGGGTGCCGCGTGATCCATGCCGCCCTCCGCTGAGTACCGCAAAAGATTATGAAAATTCGTTTGGTTTCCACTACTCGGTGGGTTATTTTGATGTGTTCGCAAAATTTTATTTTGCATCGGCCCGGTCGGTTTTCGCCCTGGCATGGAGAGAAGGAATCAGCATGCGGAAGTTACGCCATTGCATCGCCATCATTGCCTTCGGGATGCTCTCGGCATCCGCATCGGCCCAGTTCACGCATGTCATCAACATCCCGCCGGACCCCGTGCCGAAGAGCGGCCGCATCGGCGGCGTCGTTGGTGAGACGACTCAACTCAACCTCTTTGATACGGGCGTACTCCCAAGCGGTTTTCTCGTTGCTTTCGGCGGCGAACTCAATGTTAATGGTGGGACGGTCGGGGATAATATGCTCATCGACCATGGTGGTGTCGTCACGATCAATGACGGTTCGATCGGAGATCTTGTCTTGCCACTGCCGGGCAGCCAACTCACCGTCAATGGTGGCACCTTTGCGGGCCTGATTCAGGCTGACAACGCCACTCTGAATATCACGGGAGGCAACTTTCTGAGTCCGCTCCTCGTCGCGAAGAACGGCACCGTGGTCAATATCAGCGGTGGCAACATGGGCGGCGAATTGGTGCCGAACACACTGAGCATCGAGTCCGGCTCCATGGCGAATCTCTTCGTCACCGATGCCACGCTGTCCGATGGCACCCCGCTTGATCTCGAATTCGGCGTGACCACCGTTCTGGACCATCGCGGCATACTTCTCGAAGGACACTTCGCTGACGGGTCACCGTTCGTCTTCGACCTGGATGCGAATTTCGATGGCAACGACTACTTCCCGCTCGGTTCACTCACCGTGACCCTCGTTCCCACACCCGCCAGCGTGCCGCTACTCGGCATCGGCTCCCTCGCCATGCTGCGCCGACGCCGGTAACCGGTTTCGTCACAAGACCGAACCCGAAACCCTCAGGATCGCGCTGTCGCACAGAAGAACCGCACGGACTGACGCGCGGGAACCGGATCTGGTTCTGGGAGCGATGGAACGCGGATCGGTTGGTGCGAGGCGACTTGATTGATGGGTGCCATGATCAAGCCCGACGAAGTCGGGTGCAGGCTACGCTGACAACGGAGCCAGCGATGACCCCCGAATCACCGTACCCCCAACGCCACCGGACCCGCCACGAAATCCCCGGCCACGCCCGATTCCTGACCTTCTCCTGCTTCAAGCGATTCCCGTTGCTGCAAACCGAAGCGACTCAGGACATCTTCGAATCCGCTCTGCTCCAAGCTCGCAAGGAATGCCGCTTCGAGCTCTACGCATGGGTCGTCATGCCCAACCATGTCCACCTGCTGCTCAGACCCAGCCTGCCTGAGCATCCCGTCGCTTCAATCCTGAACCAGATCAAACAACCGGTCGCCAAACACATACTCGCCGAATGGAGACGCCTCAACGCCCCGGTCATCCCGAAGCTCACAACGGCGCGAGGAGAGGTCCGCTTCTGGCAGCGAGGTGGCGGCTATGACCGCAACATCTTCTCCAAGGAAGAGTTCATGGAGAAACTCACATACATCCACCTCAACCCCGTGAAAGCAGGCCTCTCCGCACGCCCTGAAGGATGGAAATGGTCATCCGCCGCGGCATACGCAGGTGATCGCGTGTGTGACCTCCAACCCGACCCACTCCCGCCCATGTAGCCATACATCTATGAACCCGCCGTGGGTGCCGTGGTCAAGCGAAGCGCAGGCCACGCGGAGTTGCCTGAGAAGAGGAAGCCGGAGCGAATGCTCAGCCGCATTCAAATGCCAACCGCACCCCGCGGGGCCTGCGGCCGACTCCGTCGCCCTTGACCCCGGCACCCAAGGAACAACTTCTGACTTGATCCATACCACCAGCCTAAAGCGAGAACGCACCGCCGCAGTCAAGAGTGACGCAACCTCTGATACCAATACCTTTTATCCGAGTTGGCGTGATGACGACATGGCGATCGTTGTTTCGAAGTGAGAGACGCTGGAAGTCGAGCACGCAGATACGGCCTTCAGAGTCTGTACAACGGCGAACTGCTGCTTCAATCAAGAAGCGCTCACTCTCTCCTTCGCCGCTATGTAGATCTTCGACATCTATCGGTACACCGGCATCAATCATGGAGCGGTAGATTTCCTCACGCTTCGAGCCAAAGTGATCTGAGTTCAGATCGCGATGTACCAGTTTTGCAAAACTTTCGCGAGACATGCGTTTAAAGCTCAGGTCAACGCCGTAATCTCGTTTCGCGAGCCACGCCGAAATGCGATCCTGCCCAACATTAAGCTGAAGATCCTCAAGTTGATCGGTGTCTGCGATAAGGGTGTTGCGGTCCATCTCAATTGCCACTTCCCCGGTCGTAGTTCTGACAAGGAAGCTCAGTTGCAGGATACCGTTATCTGCCTGCTCTACTCGAAGCAGTTTTTCGCCACCAACCGCTATCACGGAGGAGCAGCCGATCGAGTAATTGCTGCCGAATCTGACGACGAAGTCGCCCAGACACCAAGGGAATGGTTCTTCCACGGTCAGACTCTGCGGCGTAGTCGCTTTAAATGTGCGTAGTTGGGCACCTGAGAAAATACCACGATCGCCAGCCTTGTGATGCTTTGAACAGAGCGCAATCATGCCTCTCGGATCGTGATGTTGCTTCTCAGACCACGGCGGATCAAAGTGATGCCATTCCAAAAATGGATCGCCGCATCCGGGTACCGGACATCGGAAGCCCACCTCTCGGCGGAGTTCACGAATCACGTCTCGAGGTGGGGTTCGGTTCAGCATGGCTTGCTGTGTAGTTTACCCCCTCGGTATCGGTCGCTTCCTGATCGATTTGCCGGGTGCCGTGGCCAAGCGAAGCGCAGGCCACGCCTAGTCGCCAGAGAAGTGAAAATCGTAACGAATGCTCAGCCGCATTTGATCGCCATCAGCACTCCGCGGGGCCTGCGGCCGACTCCGTCGCCCTTGACCCCGGCACCCAACGAGGGATGGTCGCTGCCCCATGCCGTTGCCCCGCCCAATGCGAGCAAAATCCGTACAATCTGCCTCTCAAATCCCCCATTCCAGCACAGGATTACCGCCCCCCTCCACCCCCCACCTTGCAGCCCTCGCCCGCTTCGCTACAATCTCCCTTCGCCCGCTGGTGGGCACAAGGTGGAAGTACAGACGCATGCCGACGATCAATCAGCTTGTTCGCAAGCCCCGCAACCCGAAGCCCGACAAGTCCAAGGTCCGTGACCTCGAAGCCTGCCCGTCCAAACGCGGCGTGTGCCTTCAGGTCAAGACCATGACTCCCAAGAAACCGAACTCCGCGCTCCGCAAGGTCGCTCGTGTTCGCCTTTCCAACGGCAAGGAAGTCACCGCCTACATCGGCGGCGAAGGCCACAACCTGCAGGAGCACTCGATCGTGCTCGTGCGTGGCGGCCGCGTCCGTGACCTCCCCGGTGTCCGTTACCATGTTGTCCGCGGCGCGCTCGACTCGCTCGGTGTCGACAAGCGGACCAACAGCCGCTCGAAGTACGGCACCAAGCGCAAGAAGAAGTAAAGCTTCTTCTTCTCCGCACCGCGTCCACCAGCGCGACACCCCAGAGCGACAATGAAGTCCTACATCCGGGAGCCAGTCGGCTCCCGGCCTTGTCTGAGGGCGGCGTACGCCCAACGACACGCCACACCGGCAAGTAACCCTCGATGCCCGGCCGGCAACCGAGGGTGAACAACAGCGTTTCGGGCCCGCCCGATCGCAGATGAGCCACAGGAGATCCCCATGGCAGGCCGCATTACCAAGTCTGAAGAGCAACTCCGTCCCGACCCGCGTTTCAACAACCGGGTCCTGTCGAAGTTCATCAACTGCATCATGAGGGACGGTCGCAAGACCTCGGCCATCCGCGTGGTCTACGACGCGATGGACGAGATCGACACCCGCCTCAAGAAGCAGCCCCACCCCGACGGTCTCGAGACCGCCATCGAGGTTTTCGATCGCGCGATCAACAATGTGAAGCCGCATGTCGAAGTCCGCTCGAAGCGTATCGGTGGTGCGAACTACCAGGTCCCCATGCAGGTGACCCCCCGGCGTCGCCAGTCGCTGGCCTTCCGCTGGATCATCACCGCCGTGCGTGCCGAGAAGGGCCGCCCGACCCACATGAAGCTGGCCGACGAATTGCTCGCCGCTTCCAAAGGCGAAGGCAAGGCGATGGGCACCCGCGAGCAGACCCACCGCATGGCCGACGCGAACAAGGCCTTCGCCCACTTCGCGTAAGATCGAACCAGCGACCAGACCACTCGAACCCGGCTTCAGGCCGGGTTTTTTCTTGTACCGAGCACACTCCGCGGCTACCTTCTGGGGAACTTTCCACGGAGAAACCGATGCACCGCCGACTCCTCGCCGCACCTCTCCTGCTGGGCATCCTCATTGCAAGTGGCTGCAGTACCGTTCAACCCCACGAGCACCGCGCCGCCCGGCATGTCGAGATCGCGCAGCATGCGTTCACGCTCCAGGCCATCGACGACTGCTCGCTCCCGGACCCCAAACAGCGCAACGACGCCCTGCTGAACACCGGACAACAGATGGGGACATACATCCTGTCCCTCTCAAGCTTCATATGGTCTGATGTTTTCGAAGAGGACTGGTCACAGGAACGGTGGCAGGAACTCGCGACCGACTTCCCGCTCTTCCAGAGCGCGGCGGTCGAGACCCCCTCGGGCGAAGCCGCGAACCGCCTGCCCCTTCTCCTGGACGACGAGATGGTCCGCATCAGCCTGCAAGCGACACACAGCGGTGCCGGGCAGGATGAAGATTCGAATCCCCTGCAGAAGTACCGCACCGCGGGCACGGTTTCGGTCGAAGGGCCATACGGCTACGCCGACTTCGATGTCTCCGGCTCGTTCACGCTCTCCGAGTTTCAAACCACGCCGGACGGTCTGCGAACCGCGACTATCACCGGCCTGCGATGGACCATGGTGACACTCGACGCCCCGATCAGCGTTCGCCTCGCCCCGGGTCGCTTCGACAGCCGAGTCAGCATCGACGACCATGGCCTCGGCGAGGCCCGATTGGTGGTCGCCTTCAGCAGCACGGACTACCCCTACCTCGACGACATCTATTTCAAC
>JBICHT010000107.1:0-4842 GCA_043101125.1 Phycisphaerales bacterium JB050
GATGGCGCGGTAGCGGGTCAGCGAACGGTCGCCGAAGAGCGAGACGAACTCGTAATCCTCGGCCATGAAGATGGCGACGGGGACGCGCATGCCGCCGCAGATCTGGATCTGCTCGGCGAGGTCGGCGTGCTTGTCGCGATCGACGATGCGCAGGTCGATGGTGCCGTTCGAGGCCTCGGCGATTTTCTGGAGCAGCGGGATCTGCTGCACGCAGTCGCCGCACCAGACGCCCGAGGAGACGAGGATCTTCATGTCGCGGGTGAAGCCCGCGATCAGTTGCTGCTGCGCCTCGGTAAGTTTGGCCTGGTCGTAGATCTTCTGCCAGCCGTCGCGCTGGGCATCGGTGCCGGTCGCGACATAGGTTTCGTAGGGGCTGGCGGTCTCGAACTTGGATTTTAGGAAGGCGGCGTTGAGTGGGTTTCCGGTGGCGGTGGTCATCGTGGCTCCGGTCTGGTGTTGTTCGTGTTTCAATAGCGTTCGGAATCGTTCTCGGGCGAGCCGCCCCATTCGTTGGAGGTTCGCCCGTTGATGGTCGTTCCGTTCTGGATGCCGTCGGTCACACCCTCGATGAAGTCGTGGGGGAAGTTCAGCGTGGGTTTGCTCAGGTCGTCGAGCTGCTTGATCTGCTCTGGCGTGAGCGTGACTTCGAGCGAACCGAGGTTGGCGTCGAGTTGTTCGGTGGTTTTCGCGCCGATGATGGTCGAGGTCACGCCGCAGCGCTGGCGGACCCAGGCGAGGGCGACCTGTGCGGGGGTGGCGGGCTGGTCGCCGACGGTGCAGTCGTTCGCGATGGCCTTGAGCGCATCGACGATGTCGAAGGTTTTCTCGGTGAGGTAGCGGGAGTCGGACTTGTAGCGTCCGCCGCCGGTGTCGCCGTCGCGCGTGTATTTGCCGGTGAGGATGCCGCCCTTGAGCGGTGACCACGGCGTGACGCCGAGACCGAGTTCGTTGGCCATGGGCAGCAGTTCGCCCTCGACGGTGCGCTCGAGGAGCGAGTACTCGATCTGCAGCGCGATGAGCGGTGCCCAGCCGCGGAAGTGGGCGATCATCTGGGCTTGGGCGACTTTCCAGGCGGGGGTGTCGCTGAAACCGATGTAGAGGACCTTGCCGGAGGAGACGAGGTCCTCGAGGCCGCGCATGGTTTCTTCGATGGGGGTGTGGCGGTCCCAGAAGTGCAGCCAGAGCAGGTCGATGTAATCGGTCTGGAGGCGGCGCAGGGACTGGTTGACGGACTCCATCATAGCCTTGCGGTGCGAGCCGCCGCCGTTGGGATCGTTGCGGTACATGTTGCCGAGCCATTTGGTGGCGAGCACGGTGCGATCGCGCGCGGGGAACTTGCCGCCGCCCTTGTTCTTGAAGTAGTCACCGAGGATCTGCTCGGACGCGCCCTTGTTGTAGATGTTGGCGGTGTCGATGAAGTTGCCGCCGGCGTCCAGGTAGTGATCGATGAGCTTGTAGGACGCTTCAGCGTCCACGCCGAATCCCCATTCGGTGCCGAAGGTCATCGCGCCCATGCAGAGCGGGCTGACGCGCAGGCCGGAGCGGCCGAGGGTGACATAGTCGGTCAGTGCAGGCATATGTTCGTTCTCCTCGAAGCGGTGGCGGGGGGCGAGGAGAAGGATAGGCGCGGGCGGGCGGCGTGTCAGGGCACGCCCATCACGGCCGATCGAGGCGAGACTCGATACGGCTGAGCGTGTCACGGATCTCGGTCAGGACCGCGAGGGTGTCGGGAGTGGAGGCCGTCTGGCTGGCGATCGGCTCGGTATGGGCTTGGGGCGACGCGCCTTTGTCACTCGTCCCGACCACCCGGTCACGCTGAGCCAGCACGGCTTCTCGGAATTCGCGGGAATCTCGGATGCCCACCAGCGAGACCAATGCTCCGCCGGAGGCCCCCGCGCTGCCCGCGGTCTCCACCCGCATCGATTCGAGGTCGAGGTAGCGCATCAGGGGGCCCTGGTTCATCTGCATGTCGGTGATCTTATCGAGCGGGATGGCCTTTTCGGTCCGGAACAACAGTCCCTTGCTGATCTTGAGTTTCCGATCCGTGAGGATGCAGGAGAGTTTGTCGAAATAGAGTTGGTAGTACCACTGGGCCGCCAACCAGATACCGACGGGCACCAATAACAGGATCAGCGAGAACCCGACGGTGGGGATCGCCAGCAGTGCCCCGATGACGATGAACAGCGAGCCCGCACCGAGGGTGGCGCTCATCGTGTGGTACTTGATCGCCTCGGGGGTGAACGATGCTTCCACCAGGATTCGTTCTTCGTTCACGGGGCGATCCTTTCAGTTGGAGGCGTGGCTCTACTCTTTCCGAGTTTCGGCCACGAATTTTCGCAGGGTCTCGAAGGCTTCGAGCGGGCTCATGCGGTTCAGGTCGAGTTTCTTGATTTCCTCGATCACCGGGTGGGGCACGAATTCGGTGAACAGGCCGAACTGACCCGAGGGGTCGGCCCGCTGCGTCCGCGACGCGGGCTTGCCTGAATCCGCCGCGGCTGTCGCCTTCTCTCCGATCGAGTCGTGGCTGACGCTCAGCGAGGCCAGGAGATCGGTGGCTCGTTCGATCACCGCGCCGGGGAGCCCCGCCAGACGCCCGACATGCACGCCGAACGAGCGGTTGGTCGCGCCGGGGAGGATGCGATGCAGGAACACGATCTCGTCGCCCCACTCGCGCACCGAGACATGGAAGTTCGCGACGCGACCGGGCAAGCGCTCGGCGAGATCGGTCAGTTCGTGGTAGTGCGTGGCGAACAGCGTGCGAGGCGGGGTGTCGCCCGAGGCGAGGTACTCGGTGATGGCCCAGGCCAGCGAGAGGCCGTCGAGGGTCGAGGTGCCGCGCCCGATCTCGTCGAGGATGATCAGCGAGCGTGGTGTGGCGTTGTTGAGGATGTTGGCCGTTTCGGTCATCTCGACCATGAAGGTCGATTGACCCCGGTGCAGCGCATCGTCGGCACCGATGCGGGTGAAGATCCGATCGGTCAGTCCGATGGTCACGGACTCGGCGGGGACATAACTGCCGGTGTGCGCGAGCAGGGTGATCAGCGCGACCTGGCGGATGTAGGTGCTCTTGCCGGCCATGTTGGGGCCGGTGATCAGCGCGAGCGGCGGGGCGGACTCGTTCTCTTCGACTCGTCCGAGCGAGGTGTCGTTGGGCACGAAGCCGTCGCCGGCGATCTCGTCCAGAACCGGGTGGCGCCCCTGCAGGTTGTGCAGGGTCGGTTCGTGGGTTTTGGTGGGGCGGCCCCACTATCGTGCCGCGGCTCGATCGGCGAAGCACAGCAGCACATCGAGTTCGGCGACGACCCCGGCGAAGACGCCGATCTCGCGTGCGAGCGCGATGACTCGGTCGCAGAGATCGTGGAACAGGTCGAGTTCACGTGCCACGGCCTTCTCGCCTGCGCCCAGGACCTCGTCTTCGAACTGCTTGAGTTCGGGCGTGATGTAGCGTTCGGCGTTTTTGAGCGTCTGCTTGCGTGTGAAGATGTCCGGGGCCCGCTTGGCCTGCCCGGCGGGCAGTTCGATGTAGTAGCCGAAGACCTTGTTGTAGCCGACCTTCAGCGAGGGGAGGTCGTGTTCGTCGATCAGTTGCTTCTGGTACTCGGCGAGGAAGGTGTTGGCCTTGGCGCGGACGGTCCGGGCACGATCGAGGATTTCGTCGACCCCGTCGCGGAACAGGCCGCCGTCTCGCAGGTGCGCCGGCGGATCGTCCACGCAGCGTGTCGCGATGTCGGAGGCGATGGGTTCGAGCCGCTCCCGGAGGACTTCAATCTCTTCGAGCGCATTTGCAAATGCATCCGACCCTTGGAGCGACGCGGTCAGCGGATCGATCCGCGCGAGCGAACGACCCAGCGCGACCAGATCGCGGGGTGTGGCGCGGCTGAGGCCGACGCGTGCCGCGATGCGCGCGATGTCCTGCAGGCCCGAGAGCGAATCGCGCAACTCCGAGGCGACCTTCCGGTCTTCCAGTAGTGTGGACACGCACCGTTGCCGGGCTTCGATCCGCGCGCGATCGCAGAGGGGCGAGCACAGCCACTCTCGGAGCAGCCGCTTGCCCATCGCGGTTCGCGGCCCGGTGCGCCCGAGGAAGATCCCCAGCAGCGAGCCGTCAACCTTGCCGCCCCGGACCGTGGATTCGATCTCGAGTGAGCGGAGGGAAGCCGCGTCGATGCGCAGGTGATCGGTTCGCTGCTCGCGGATCGGTGCGCTCAGGTGCGCGAGCGACTTGCGCTGCATGGCGATCGCGGTCGGGGTCGCGCCCGGGACGGGCTTGGCGGGGGAGTCGTCGTCGGAGAGGGCCTGGGTTTCGCGCAGATAGCGAAGGATCGCACCGATCGCGCCGATGGCTTCATCATCGTCAGCAAGGCCGAAGCCGCCGAGGGAGGCGACCTGGTAGTGACTGCGGATGACTTCGAGGGCTTCTTCCGTGCGGTAGTGCCAGCCCGGGCGGGGTGTCGCGGGCACACCGAGGGCATCGATCAGGCGCTGGGCCCGCTCGGGGATTTCGCCATCGGCGGTAGAAGCGACGAGCAGTTCGCTCACGCCGCGCAGGGCGAGTTCGTCCACGGCGTCGCGGGCCGTGCAGCCGCTGACCACGAACCGTCCGGTGGACAGTTCGACGGTGGCGATGGCGACCCGGTCGTTGGGTTGAATTCCCGCCCCCAGGTAGGCGACGCAGGCGCGGTGGGTTGCGCGCCCCCCCGCGAGGTGCTCGGCGGCGACCAGCCTGCCCGGGGGCCGCACGCGCGGTGGTTTGCGCGCCCCCCCTCGAGGTGCTCGTCGTCGACCACCGTGCCGGGGGTCAGCACCCGCGTGACGGCACGCAACACCACCCCCAAGGCTTAA
>JBICHT010000108.1:0-9636 GCA_043101125.1 Phycisphaerales bacterium JB050
CGATCAGGGCCAGCGGACGGTTCGGATCCGTCACGATCGGAGGCAGCCCGAGGCGGATCGCGACGAGGATCACCCCGAAGCTCAGCGCGAGGATTGGGCCGAGGATCGCGATCGTTCTGGCGAGTGTGCCGAGCAGATCGGGCCTGCTTGGCTGGGGCCAGCGGTCGGTCAGTCGCCAGGCGCTCTTGCACACTGCCACCGACCAGGGCAGCAGGAGGAAGAGCATGGCGAGCAGCACCGCGAAGTTGGCGATCGGACGCTGAGGTCCAAAGGATGGCAGCGCGACGAGCCACCCGATGATCAGCGCTCCGGCGACGCACCAGCACAGTGTTCCGCTGGCGCGATGCAGTCGGGCGAGGTGATACGCGGGCGCGTACCCGAGGTGGTTCTCAGGGAGTTGGGAATCGGGTTTCGCGGGCGGAGCGGTCACGCCGTTGCTGCGGCGCCGGTCACCGCCTGCACTGCGGAACGGAAGAAGCCAAGACCCGGTGTCACGCCCTGTTTCATCGAGGGGGTCAGTCGTGTCGCGTAGGGATGGTGGTGCCAGCCCAGGTAGCGCTCGGGGTGCGGCATCAGGCCGAAGATGCGACCGGTGGAGTCGCAGATGCCTGCGATGCCGCCGAGGTCGGGAGGACCGCCCTGCGAGCCGTTGATGTTGCGGGTGTAGTAGAGCGCGGCCTGGCCGGACGCTTCGAGGGCGGTGATCGTTTCGGGGAGCGGAGCGACGAAGCGCCCTTCGCCGTGCGCCACCGGCAGACGGTGCAGCACCGGATCCGGCTCGGACTCGCGCAGGTGGGTGGTCCACACGCAGGGGCTGTCGGTGTTCGCACGCACGCCGACCCAGGTGTCGATGAAGCGACCCGATTCGTTGTCGGCGAGGGTGACGGCGTTCTGAGCGGGCTGCTCGGGCCACTGCTGGCCTGCGCCGGGACCGGGAAGCAGGCCGGTTTGCGTGAGCACCTGGAAGCCGTTGCACACGCCGATCATGCAAACTCCGCGTTCAGCCGCGGCGGCGAGGGCCGGGTAGAGCCGCTCGCGGATGCGCATGGCCATGACGCGTCCGGCGCCGATGTCGTCGCCGTGCGAGAAGCCGCCGGGGAAGCCGATGAGTTGGTACTTCTCGATGCGCTTCGGGTCGGCGATCAGGGCGTTGATGTGCACCAGTTCAGCCGTCGCGCCGGCGAGTTCGAAGGCGCGCGAGAGTTCGGCGTCGCAGTTGGTGCCGGCGGTTCGGATGACGAGGGCGTTGGGCCGATCGGTGGTGGTCATGGTCGGTGTTCCTTACCAGTCGAGCGGCTTGGTGAAGGCGGACAGGCAGTCGGCGACGCTGACCGACAACAGGGTGGACTTGAGCGAATCGAAGACATCGAGTTGGGCATCGTCGGTGATGATGCCGATCGGCTCGGCGCCGAGGCCCGCGGCCCTGGCCCGGTCCGCGAGGGATGCGGAGCGACCGGGACGGACCTGCAGCACATAGCGCGACGGGCCTTCGCCGAAGAGCAGGCGACGACGGTCTTCCTCGGTGGCGTTGTTCATCAGTTTGTCGATGAACAACCCTGCGCCGGGTGAGGCCTGGGTGGGGTCGAACCCCGCGAGGAGCATCTCAGCGACGCAGACGAGCAGGCCGCCTTCGGAGCAGTCGTGGGCGGCTCGCACTTCGCCCTCGGCGATGAGTTGGGCGACGAACTTGGCGGCCTTCGGGCCGAGGTCGAGATCGGGCGTGAGCATCGGCTCGGTGGAGCCGCGTCCGAGCAGGAGGTCGGCGTGGGAGCCGGTCAGGGAGACGCGGTGCGCCTGGGCGTCTTCGGAGGGCAGGCCGATGAGCAGCAGTTCGTCTGGCTCGCTGCCGGGCGCGGAAGGCTTGGCGTCCATCGTGGTCAGGCGGTCGAGCGATTCGACGATGCCCATGCCGGTGACGAGCAGCGTCGGCGGGATCTCCACCAGCACCGGGTTGCCCGAGGCGTCTTTGTAGCGGAACTGGTTGTTGAGCGAGTCCTTGCCGGAGACGAAGGGCGTGCGGTAGGCCTTCGCGCCGTCGTAGCAGGCGATGGCGCAGCGGGTGAGCGCGCCCATGTTCTGCGGGCGGTCGCAACTGGGCCAGCAGAAGTTGTCGAGGATGGCGATGCGCTCGGGGTCGGTGCCGGTGCAGACGAGGTTGCGCACGCACTCGTCGATCGCGCTGAGGGTCATGGTGTAGGGATCGCCGCCGGCGACATCGGGCGTGCCGAGGTTGGTCTGCAGGCCGCAGGAGATCGCCAAGCCCTGATCGACACCGGGGACGGGCTGGATGACCGCGGCATCGCCGGGGCCGTCACCACCGGGGCCGACCAGCGGCTTGAGCATGGTGTTGCCCTGCACCTCGTGGTCGTACTGGCGGATGATCCAGCGCTTGCTGGCGATATTTGGGTGGGACAGCAGTTTGAGCAGCAGTTCGTCGGTGTCGACTCGTTCGGTTTCCTCGAGGGCACGACCTTCGGGCGCGGTCCACGAGGCTTCGCGCGTGGGCATCGGGATGCCCTCGTGCAGGAAGTGCATGGTCATGCAGCCGACCTGCTGGCCCTCGAAGCGGAGGACGAGTTGGGGCTCGCCCGCCTCGTTGGTCGAGCCGAAGGTGCCGAGCACGGAGAGTTCGACGCCCTCTTCATCGCAGATGCTCTGCAGCGCCTCGAGGTTCTTCTGCGGCACGGCGAGCACCATGCGCTCCTGGCTCTCGGAGATCCAGATCTCGTCGTAGCGCAGACCCGCGTACTTCAGCGGGGCCTTATCGAGATCAACGACCGCGCCGACCTTCTCGCCCATCTCGCCGATGGCGCTGGAGAAGCCACCGGCGCCACAGTCGGTGATGGCGGTGAACAGCGGGGATTCGCGTTCATCCCGTGCCCGCATGATCGCGTCGAGCGTGCGCTTCTCCTCGATGGCGTTGCCGATCTGCACGGCGTGGGAGAACTCGTCGGCGTGGGTGTCGGTGAGTTCCGCGCTGGAGAAGGTCGCGCCGTGGATGCCGTCTTTGCCGGTGCGTCCGCCGAGCGCGACGATGAGGTCGCCGGGGCGTGCGGTGGCGTTGCCGTCGCCACCGGAGAGTTCGGTCGGGAGGGTGCCGATGCAGCCGCAGAACACCAGCGGGTTGCCGATGTAACGGTCGTCAAAGTAGACCGCGCCGTTGATCGTGGGGATGCCCATGCGGTTGCCGTAATCGCGGACACCATCGACCACGCGGGTCAGGATCTGTCGGGGGTGGATCACGCCGGGGGGCAGTTCGGACTGCTGGGGGTGGGCGACGCAGAAGACATCGGTGGCGGCGACGGGTTTGGCGGCGAGGCCGGTGCCGATGATGTCGCGGATGCAGCCGCCGATGCCGGTCGCTGCGCCGCCGTAAGGCTCGATGGCCGAGGGGCGGTTGTGGGTTTCGACCTTGATGCAGACGGCGGTGTCGTCGGTGAACTTGATCACGCCGGAGTTGTCGTGGAAGACGCTCAGGGTCCAGTCCACACCTTCTTCGATGAGTTCGAAGGTCGCGGCGGCGACGGTGGACTTCAGGATGTTGTCGATGCGGACGGTGCCGTCGGCCTCGACGGTCACGCCGGGGGCTCGCTTGGCGGTCCAGTCGATCGGGTCGCTCGCCATCGATGAGGTGTAGCGCACGCCGGACTTGAGGGTCTTGTGCACGCAGTGCTCGGACCAGGTCTGGGCGAGGGTTTCCAGTTCGATGTCGGTCGGCTCGCGTCCGGCGTCGGCGTACCACTTCTGGATCGCGCGCATCTCGTCGAGCGAGAGGAACAGGTGGCCCTCGCGCGAGAGTTTGGCCAGCGCGTCGTCGTCGAGCGATGAGTTCTCGACTTGGCGCTGCGTCTGGTCGGCGGTGCGGGCTTCGGGGAAGCGCTCGGGCTGCCAGGGCGAGCGGTGGGCCTTCTCAATGACCGGGTTGTAGAGCACGCGTTTGGCGAGTTCGTCGGCCTGCTCGTGGGTCAGACCGGCGATGTCGTAGCGCATGCCGGTGGTGACCTCGAGCGGCTGATCGGGTGCAAGCCCGAGCAGATCGCGCACGGCCTGGGCCACGGTCGCGGCTGCGGGGTCCATCACGCCCGGGAGCGGCGCGACCTCGACCACCTGCACGCCCGGCTCCGGGGGCATCGCACCGAGTTGGCCGATTTCGCGGGCCGGGTCGGCCAGCAGGCCGTGGAGCACGCGATCGCAGTCGGCCTCATCGATCGAGGCGCCGATCAGGTAGACCTTGGCGGTGGAGACGCGCGATGGGTGCAGGCCGAGTTGTGCCGCGTTTCGGATGAGGGCGTCGGCCCTCGGGTCTCCGATCGTGAGCAGCGAGCGGACCTCGAAACGCCGGACGGCGAGATCGGTATGGGCAACGGTGGCGGTGGGCAAAGGCGTCCCCTGCTGACGAGAATCGACGATGAAAAGCGGCGAGAACCCGATTGTATCGGACGGGTTCAGGCGGCGTGCCGTTTCCATCCAACCAAGTGACTACACTCCCGCCCCATGCCCCAAAAAGACTCACAACCCACGCTCAACACGGACGATCGCCCCACCGTCGAACTCTTCACCGACGGGGCCTGCTCGGGCAACCCCGGCCCCGGCGGGTGGGCCTTTCTGCTCAAGCACGCGGCTTCCGGCTCCCAGAAGGAAGGCTCGGGGGGTGACCCGGCGACCACCAACAACCGCATGGAACTGCAGGCGGTCATCGAGGGCCTCAAGGCCCTGACCCGGCCCAGCATCGTGGACCTGTATTCCGACAGTAAGTATGTGCTCGACGGGCTGGAATCGTGGATCAAGGGCTGGAAGCGGAACGGCTGGAGGACCAAGGCGAAGCAGCCAGTCAAGAACGCCGAACTCTGGCGCGAACTCGACGACCTGCGGAACCAGCACACCGTCCGCTTCCACTGGGTCAAGGGCCACAACAGCCACCCCGAGAACGAACGCTGCGATGCACTGGCGGTTGCGGCTCGGGACGCGGCGGCCGGAAGGGCCTGACTCAAACCACACGCAGGTCAGCCCCGACCGATCAGACCCGACCGATGCGCTCCCACTTCTCGAAGGTGAACGCGTGCTCGTTACGCTCGTCGGCCTCGTGGGCTTCGGACCAGACCCGCTCCCACAATCGTCCGTCGATGGCCGGGAAGCGCGTGTCGCCGGGCGGGCTGGCGTGGACGCGGGTGATGTACAGCGTGGTCGCGTGGGGCAGGAACAGTTCGTAGACCTGGCCTCCGCCGATGACGAAGGCGTCGTCCTCGGCCTTGACCTCGGCCAGCGCTTCTTCGACCGAGTGCACGACGACCACGCCCAGATGGTTCGGGGCGTCGCCGACGGTGGCGTCGGGGTTCAGGAAGTCGTGCTGGCCCCAGGCCAGATCGCGTGTGAGCACGATGGAGCGTCGCTTGGGCAGCGGTTTGCCCATCGTGTCGAAGGTCTTGCGTCCCATGATGATCGAGTGGCCCAGGGTCATCCGTTTGAAGTAGGCCAGGTCATCGGGCAGTCGCCACGGGAGGTCGGCCTCGCGACCGATGACGCCGTTCTCGCCGACCGCAGCGATCATGGACAGGTTTCGCTTCCGGCTCGCAGTCATACCGCCACGGGTGCCTTGATCGCGGGGTGCGGGTCGTAGTTCTCGATGGCGATGTCGTCGTAGGTGAACGCGAAGAGGTCGCGGACCTCGGGGTTCAGTTTCAGCGACGGCAGCGGGCGGTGCTCGCGTGCCAGTTGGGTCTGCACCTGCTCGAGGTGGTTCGTGTAGACGTGGGCATCGCCGATGGTGTGGACGAAGTCCCCCACGCCCAGCCCGGTGACCTGCGCGATCATGTGCGTGAGGATCGCGTAACTGGCGATGTTGAACGGCACGCCGAGGAACAGGTCGGCCGAGCGCTGGTAGAGCTGGCAACTGAGTTTGCCGTTGGCCACATAGAACTGGAACAGCAGGTGGCACGGCGGCAGGGCCATCTGGTCCAGTTCCGCCACATTCCACGCGCTGACGATCAGGCGTCGCGAGTCGGGGTTGCGCTTGATCTGCTCAACGACCTGCGTGATCTGGTCGATGGTGTCGCCGCCAGGCGTGCGCCACGATCGCCACTGCTTGCCGTAGACCGGGCCGAGGTTGCCGTCGGCGTCGGCCCACTCGTCCCAGATGGTGACCTTGTTGTCCTTGAGGTAGGCGATATTTGTGTCGCCTTTGAGGAACCACAGCAGTTCGTGGATGATCGAGCGGGTGTGGACCTTCTTGGTCGTGACCAGCGGGAACCCGCCTCCGGTGGCCTCGTCGAGGTTGAAGCGCATCTGGTGGCCGAAGACCGAGAGCGTGCCGGTGCCGGTGCGGTCGTCCTTGCGGACGCCGGTGTCGAGGACGAGTTGGAGCAGGTCGTGGTACTGGCGCATGGGGTCTCCGAGGGCGAGGATAACGCGATCAGTGGTCCTCGGCGACCGACCGGATGACGCTGGGACGCATGCACGCCGCGAGAACCCCGGCAACCACGATCAACGCGGCGAAACCGACGAACGCCATGGCGATATCCCGCTCGGGCAGCAGGGAAGCGTCTTCCAGTTTCGCCCCGAGCATCCAGGTCGCGTAGAAGACCTGCAGCGAACTGATCGCCCAGCCGACGCCCATGAGCAGACTCGTCGCGATGCTCGTGTGCCCCGGCAACAGGCGCTGACCCAGCGAGGCGGTGATCGGGAAGGTCGCGAAGTAGCCCAGCGGCGCGACGATCGCGAGCACATAGAGCGGCAGCAGGCCCAGCACCGTGCGGGTGGCGGGGTCGCCATCGCCGACCGAAGCGTTCCACACCGCATCGCCGACGAAGCCCAACGCACTGATCGCCATGGCCCCGGCCACCGACATCCACACCAGGGCCTTGCGCTCGCGACCCCGCTTGACCAGCCGCCCGGCGAGGATCACGCCGATGCCCATGCCCAGCGTCGAGCAGGCGATGAGCTCGCCCGACAGCACCGAGGCCTTGTCCGCGTCGCGGATCTTCGACTCCGCCCAGACATTGAAGAGCGTGAACATGCCGACATTCACCGTGAACCGCAGCGCGTTCTGGACGGTCAGCGAAGCGACTACGCCCCACCGCTTGCGTCGCTCGCCCGGCTCCACGCTGAACACGCGGATCGAGTCGTGGTCCGCCCGGTGCGGGATCTTGCGCACGATCAGGTGCATCGCGATCGCCAGCAGCACGCCCGGCGGCACGAGCCACACCAGCGCCCCCAGCCCCAGTTCCGCCGTCATCTGAGGCGTGATCAGCGAACTGGCGGCCTGCCCGACCATGCCCGCGGCGATGAACATCCCCACCGCGAACGCCCGCCCGTGCCGGAAGCCCCGCGCCCCGGTCTGTCCGGCCAGGGCGGTCGAGATCGGGTGGTAGAAGCCCGTCGCCAGCACGCCGACGATCTGCAGGGCGATGAGTTGTTCAAAGGACTGCGCAAAGCCGATGCTCCCGATGCACACCGAGCCGATCAGGATGCCCAGCGGGCAGAAGGCCCGGGTGTTGAACCGGTCGCTGATCCAGGCGAACAGCGGCTGGAACAGGCCGCTGAAGATCGGGGTGATCATGTAGACCGCTTTGACCTGCCCTTCCGACAGCCCGAGTTTCTCGCGGAGCGGGAGCATGAGCACCACGAAGAAGATGGGGAAGATATCGATGAAGGCGTGGGACAACGCCAGCATCGAATAGCGGTAACGGGCCCGGGAGGCCACGCTCTCGGGCACGCCGGGGGACACCGGCGACCCGAGTTCCTCGGGGTAGATCGTGGTGGTGCTGCTCAATGGTGGCTCCGATTGAAGGAGCGGAGTGTAGCCCCCGATCCCACCCGGGCAGTGATACAGCCGGGGGCGTGTGCCGCCGAACAGACCCGAGGAATGTGCTCAAACCCTGTGGAAAACTCCCGCCAATCTGCCCCCTATCTACCGCACTCGTGCGGCGATATCGCGGAGATACACGGTTTTGTTCGGTTTTTGGCCTGGTTCTGCCGGATCGTCTGCGCACACTCGGGGCCATGCACACCACACCAACCTCACCGTCTCACCGTCCTGCTCCTCGGTCTCGCGACGCCATCGCTTCCGAGGAGGTCCTGCTCTCCATCGCCCTGCATCATCCCGAGCAGGTGGATCGGCTCCGCGCCGAGATCCCGCCCGAAGCGTTCGAGGAGCCGATGCACGCCGAGTTGTTCCGTGCGCTGCTGGCCATTCGGGACGCGGGCAACACCGGCTTCACCCTCGCCGCGATCCATCGCGAGATGGGCGATGCCGCCGGAGGCTACGACGAACTCAAGCGATTCCTCGAACGCCTGATGGGCATGTTCGCCACGCCGGGCCAGTTGGATTACGACCTGGGCGTGGTGCGGAGCGAGTACGAGCGTCGGGCCTGCGTGCTCGCGTTGCAGCAGACCATCTACGAACTCACCCACGATCGCGTCTCGGCACACGAGGCCCTCGATCGCCCGCGTGAGCATTTCGCCCGCCTAGGTGCGAAGGACATCCGTGCGTTGAGCGGATCGTCGCGCGGGTTGAGCTTCGTCACGCTCGACCGGCTCGAACCCACGGAAGAACCGAACTGGGTCTGGCCCGGCTACGCCGCGTGCGGCTGCATCACCGTGCTGTCGGCGGCCCCGAAGGCGGGCAAGAGCACGCTGCTCCGTGGCCTGCTGCATGATCTCTACCGGGGCGGTCCGCTCGCACCCGACTGCCCGCCGATGACCGCACCGACGCTCATCGTGAGCGAAGAAACGCCGGGGCATTGGGCGAGGCAGGCGACGGTGCTCGACCTGCCCCGCGAACTCGTCCATCTGTGCGCCCAGCCGTTCTTCACCAAGCCGACGCTCGCGCAGTGGGAGCAGGCGGTGGCGAAGGTGGCGCGGGTGGTCGAGGACCTGAAGCCGCGTCTGGTGATCTTCGACACGCTGAGCAACCTGTGGCCGGTGCGCGATGAGAACTCCGCCGCCGAGGTCAACGCCGCACTGATGCCCCTGCGGGCGATCAGCGCGACCGGGGCAGCCCTGATCCTCGTCCACCACGACCGCAAATCCGGCGGCAGCCACGGGGAGAACACCCGGGGCAGTTCGGCCATCGGCGGCTTCCCCGACGCGCTGGTGCAACTCAGGCGCTTCCGCGACAAGCCCGAGGACACCCGGCGCAAACTGTCGTATGTCGGACGCTTCGAGAAGGCCCCGGCCGAGGTGATCATCGACCTGACCGACGACGGCTACCACACGCTGGGCACGAGCAACGAGGTGGAATCGGAGCACCTGCTGGACCGCATCGCGAGCGTGCTGCCGGAGGAGGGTCCGGGGCTGACGGTGGCGGAGGTGCGGGAGAGGGTGGGGATCGGCACCCATCGTCTTCGAGACCTGTTGGCCGACTGCGTCGAACAGGGTCTGGCCTTCCGCACCGGGAGCGGTCGCCGATCCGATCCGTTCCTGTTCGGAAGAACGGCTCCGCGCGGTTCTGAAACCAGCGATTTGCTTTCCGGTCACTAGGGTTGTGTGTTGACCGGAAAGAAACGAAATCCCATGATGAGGGGGTTCGGTGTCATGGGAAATCCTACGATTGCTTTCCGGTCACTAGGAATGTCGTCTGACCGGAAAGAAACGCCAAGGTGGTCCGGTTTCTTTCCGGTCAAGACCAAAACCTAAGGT
>JBICHT010000109.1:0-5072 GCA_043101125.1 Phycisphaerales bacterium JB050
CGCAAGCAAACATCGCTCCCTTGGCAACAATTACTGCTAATGGAGGAGGAGCTGCAGGCTGTCAGACAGGGCCATGTAGCACTTTGAACGATTTAAACCTACCAGCAAACCGCAGCGTCCGCGGCGGCTGCGCATCATCACTCGACACGCTCATCACCAACGAGCCATCATCCAAAACGAACCCACTCTCCACCCGCACCCCCGCCCCGAGATCCGGCAGCGGCTTGGGCAACTCACCAGGATCGTCATACGCCACCGGCAGATCGCCGTCGTCGAGTCGACCGAAGCCGTACACCGCGCCGTTCGGCGACATCGCCACCGCCGGCAGCGACACGCTCTCCGGGAACTTGCCTTCGTGCGGCAGCGCGATCAGGCCCTCCCCGGGATGCTGCACATACGGCGACTCCAGCCACGCCCCGCGCGTGTCCCAGCCCGACAGCACCGCGATGCCATCGGGCCCCAACGCCAGACGCGTCGGTTCCAGCCAATGCGGCGTGTCCTGCACCGCCCCCTCAGACAGCACCGATTCCCAGCGAACCAGCCGAGGCGACACCCCCGCTTCACCCGAATGCATCACACCGAGAACGCCCCCGCCCGGCGCGATCCGCGGCGCGAGTGCGGGCAGGATGCCCAAATCCACGACCGGTGTGCCCAGAGCATCACCCGTGGCAAGCAGTCCTATCGCGATGCCGACCGGGATCAAGTGTCTGGAATGTACGAATCCCATGAGCCACTTATCGGCGTTTGATGCCCCACACGACACTTCTTCGCACCCCGTCGCGTCCGCCTCTTCCCACACATCCCGCCCGCCGCGGCATCACACGGGGCACCCCACCTCTAACCCGAGCAAATGCCATGGTCACCCCCGTCCCACCGCCCCCGTCCAAAGAACCTTCCAAGGCCCTCCGCGTTGGCCTCATCGCCGCGGCCATACTGCTGCTTGTCCTCGCCTGGATGATCACCAGCGTCATGCTCGCCACTCCCGGTGCGAACCCATCGCTGCGCGCGGAATTCATGGCCCTGCCCGAGTCCGTCCAACCCGATCCCACCGTCCCGAACCGCTACCCCGATCTCGTCGCCAAACTCGCGGCGTTCGATGCGATCATCGAACAGGTCAAGGCCGAGGCCCAGCCGGTCCTCGATGAGCGCTCCGTGACCGACTTCATCTATACCAGCGTCATCGATTTCCGGGCCCTCGCTCCGGCCAGCGAGGCCGATGAGAGCGATGCCACGACGCCAGAGGGCCTCGAACTTCAGAAGCGCTACACCCAGGAGGCACTGGACCGGATGGATCGCGCGGGACTGTTCGACGACATCGCCGAAATCCTCCGCTCGCCGAACCTCGCCAATCCTTACGAGGCGGGGATCGATGAGAAGGGCGAGTCCCGCGCGTTGTACCTCTGGGAAATGCCCGAACTCGGACGGATGCGATACTTCTCGTTGGCTCAAATCGCGCGTGCACGTATGGCTCGCGAGAACGGCAAGCCGCATGAGGCCGCTGAACTGCTCGCCCAAATCGCACCGCTCCCGGTCGTGTTGACGCGTCAGGCCACCGTGATCGAGCACCTCGTCGGCTACGCCATCGCCGAACTGGTCCTGACCGAAGCCCGGGCGATCGCCACCGACCCCGCGGCCGATACCAGCACCCTCACCACCCTTGAGCGAGCGATCGAGCCGCTGAACCGCCTGAACACACCGCAGATCGCCTTCGAGGGCGAACGTCTCGGCTCGCGCGACGCCCACGACCGCACCCACACCTCTGGAGGACGACTGATCCCGTCCGCGCAGGACCGGTTCATGAGCGAGATCGGGTTCGAGGAAGACACCTCGTCCGAGCCCGGGACACTCGCCCGCCTCGCCGACATCCGCGGCTACGCCTACGCCTCACGCGGCGCCAGTCTCGACCTCATGAACACCTACTACACCAAGATCACCAACGCCATCGACGAAACCAATCCTGCCACACGCGAGACCCTGATCACCGACGCCGACCGCATGGCCGAGGAGGTGAGCTGGCGTTACCCCCTCCCGCGTGTGCTCCTCCCCGCGCTCGGCAAGTTCGTCGAGCAGTGGTACACCATCCAACACTCGGTCGCCGTCACGCAGATCATCCTCGCCATGGCCGAGTACCGCCTCGGCAACGGTGACTGGCCCGAATCACTCGACCAGATCGTCCCCGACTACCTCAACACCGTCCCGATCGACCCGCAGACCGGCGATCCATTCGAGTACGAACACACGCCCGGCCAGCCTCCGACGCTTGAATCCTTCGGCCCCAAGAACGAGATCGAGGACTGACACGCGCAATCCCTGCCGCTCGGGTCGGGCTGCTCATGTCCACCCGGGAGTTATCTCCCCGCGTCACACAGGCAAGCCCCAAGTCGAGCCAAACCCGGCCCGATAGTCCCTTCACACGGCGAGGCACCGCGTTGTTCGCGAGGCCGGCTGGAGAGCGAGGGACTGCACCATGGCACGATTGCCACGACAACCGGAAGCGTTCGCCGAACAGGTCCGAACCATCTTGGCACGCATGAAGCCCGAACTGAACATCGAGCTCACCGGCCCCACTGAACTCATCGTCGAGGGCCGGCGCCTCGACCTCGAAAACCTCCACCGCCTGGTCGTCACGGACGAAGACCGTGGCGTGGAGATCGTCGAGCAGTACCTCGACCACCTCTTCGACGAAGAAACCTTCTCCGTCGGAAACATGCCCTGGGAGATGGCCGCGACCCGCATCATGCCCCGCATCCAGCCGACCAGCATCTTCGAGCACCTCTCCGAAGAACTCGTCGCCCATGTGCCCTTCGTCAACGACACCGTCATCGTGTTTGTCATCGACCTGCCCAACATGACCGTCAGCGTCACCACCGAGCAGATGCTCCGCTGGGGCAAGACCGCCGAGGACCTCGAAGAGGTCGCCCGCCAGAACCTCGACGAGTACGCCCCCACCCTCGAGTTCAAAAGCCTCGAGTCCGACGAGGGCGGCAAAGCCATCCTCCTTTCCATCCAGGACGGCTACGACGCCTCACGACTGCTCCTCTCTTCCCTCTTCCGCACCCTCGCGCCCGAGTTCGGCGGTGACTTCATGGTCGCCACCCCCAGCCGCGACATGTTCCTCGCCATCTCCGCCGACGAACCCGGCTTTATCAACCAGGTGTCGCACAAGGTCGAGGAAGACTTCAACCGCCTGCCCTACCCGATCACCGATCGCCTGTTCTATGTCTGTCGCGACGGGATCGCGGGCACGGTCCGCAAGGCCGCCTGAACCTCGACCAAAACGCCCGATCCGGGCTATCCTCTCGGGCTCATCCCATTCCTGAGGGCGGTCCCGTGATCCTTCTGATCGACAACTACGACAGTTTCACCTTCAATCTCGTCCAGCGCATCGGCGAGCTCGATCCCTCCATCGATCTGCATGTCGTCCGCAACGACAAGATCACACCCGATGAGGTCGAAACCCTGAGCGACGGCTCCCCGCCCGAGCGGATCATCATCTCGCCGGGACCCTGCTCCCCCAACGAGGCCGGAGTCTCCAACGCCATCGTCCAGCGGTTCAGCGGACGCGTGCCAATCTTCGGCGTCTGTCTGGGCCACCAGTGCATCGGCTTCACCTCCGGCATGCCCGTGATCCGCCACGGCCGCATCATGCACGGCAAGACCAGCGAAGTCTTCCACGACGGCAAGGGCATCTTCGAGGGACTCTCCAACCCCTTCATCGCCACCCGCTACCACTCGCTCGTCGTCGATGTTGCCCAAGGTGCCCCCGACGGCTGGGAAATCTCCGCCTGGACCGAAGAACCCGCCGACGGTGACCGGCCCGCCGCAAAGGTCGTCATGGGACTGCGCAAATCCACCCCCGAAGGCCAGCCCACCGTGGACGGCGTGCAGTTCCATCCCGAATCCTTCATGACCACCGAGGGCCCGCTGATCCTCGCCAACTTCCTCGGCCTGCCACGCCCCGAAGTCGAGGCCCTGCGACCCTGACCCGCGTCTGACGAAGCACCACACCCCCGCTACCATCCACCCTCCAGAGCCACTCCCGACCCGGAGCCAACGATGACCGATTCCGCCGTCCCCACCGCACCGAACAGCAAACGCATCGCCCGCGCGGTCCTCCTGGAAAAGGATGCCGAGAAAGTCGTGCTCACCTTCAAAGGGCACTCGACCGGCCAGATCCAGAAGCCCACGCACCAGATGCACCTCACCGTCGCCTCCCCCGTCGACACCGAGCCCGGCAAACGCATCCTCGGCACCATCCGGGTCGAAGCCCGACGCCTCGACATCTGCGGCACCGGCGGCTCCTATGTCGAACCCGTCTACGGGCGCCCGCGGCGCATCCAGGGCACCATCATCGACATCGACTCGGCCAACGCCAGCGTCGTCGTCGACGCCGGCATGCCCATCGTCGCCAAACTCGACGGTCTCCAGCGCACCAGCGACTTCAAACTCGGCGACCATGTCACCTTCGCCGTCAAACCCGGCGCGACCTTCGAGCCTGCCAACTGACGATCGCTTCAGGGGCCACGGGTTGACCAGACGGGCAACCCGTCGCCCTCGCTTTGACCACCCCCTCGGAAGAAGCAAAAAAAACAAACGGCCCGCGTCAGCAGGCCGCCTGTTCCCGCCCTGCGATCCACAGAGCGGAGGGGGAAGGAGAGAAAGAGAGAGAGTCGTTCCGTCAGCGGTGCCGACGGGCTTTGTTGGTCAATCGACGAACACAGGTCTGCACACGGTCCGCGGCACGATCGATCGCGCCATACAGATCGTTCGCGGATTGCTCGACGATGATCGGCTGCGCACCACCGGCAAGCTGCACATGCACATCGCAGCGCATCATCCCACCGGCGTGTGGGTCGGACATCTTCACGATCACGGCCCGAAGCACGAGGTTGTCGCCGCCCTTGGGCACGTTATGGGCCGTGGGGCCGACCATGCGCAGCGTGGTCTTCGCCGCCTTCGAGACGCGGACGTGATCGCCCACATCCGCGAACATCACCAGCGAATCGAGCGTGTGATAGCCGTCCTCGCGCTGGCCGGTGACATGCAGCGTCAGGTTGACCTTGGCGGGGGCG
>JBICHT010000110.1:0-26843 GCA_043101125.1 Phycisphaerales bacterium JB050
CGTGGCACCCGCCTCAGCCGCCCTCAACCACCCCATCCACTAGGCGCACGATCCGATCCGCGCGCTCCGCGGTCGCCTGATCGTGGGTGACGATCACCATCGTCTGGTTCGTCTCCTCCCGAAGCGACATCATCGCGTCGAGGATCTCCGCCCCGGTCTTCTGATCGAGATTGCCCGTCGGTTCATCGGCCAGCAGCAGGTCCGGGGTGTTCATCAGCGCCCGCGCGATCGCGACGCGCTGGCGTTCGCCGCCGGAGAGTTCAACCGATCGGTGCTTCAAGCGGTGACCCAGGCCGAATCGCTGGAGCAGACTCTCAGCGCGCTGCGTGCAGGCATCCTTCTCTTTGGCCCAACTGATCCGGTTCTTTCCAACCATCGCCGAGACAAGCGTGTTCTCCAGCACATTCAGTTCGGGCAACAGGTGGTAAAACTGGAACACGAAACCGACGCTCTTCGTCCGGTAGCGGTCGAGATCGGCGGATGAGAACTCTTTGAGTTTCCGTCCACGGAAGCGAATCCCGCTTTCAGGATCCCTCTGATCCGGCTTATCCAGCCCGCCCAGCAGGTGCAGGAGCGTCGATTTTCCAGATCCCGAAGCCCCGAGCACCGCGACGCACTCGCCCTCATCAATCGCGATGTCCACGCCGCGCAGCACCGGAACCTGCACCCGTCCGAGTCGGTAGGTCTTGCGCACATCGCGCGCCTCGACGATCGGTCCGGTGCCCGTCGCGGTCTTGCTCTGGGAATGTGTCGCGGTCTTACTCAAAGCGCAGCGCCCTCACCGGATCCATGTTCGCCGCACGCACCGCTGGGATCAGCGCTCCCAGCACCGAGCAGATGACCGCCGAAACCAGCACGATCGCGGCCTTGGTCGGCTCGATGTCATCCGGAATCCGCGAGAACATATAGAACGCCGGGTCCCAGATCGCCCGACCGGTCACCTTCGTCAACCACTCATGGATCGGGTTGATGTTGCTGACCACGACGAACGCCAGCGTGCCGCCGATTGTCGCGCCGATGACCCCGATGATCATGCCGTAGCGCAGGAACAGCCACGCGATGCCGATCTTCGACCCACCGATCGATCGCAGGATGCCCACATCCTTGGTCTTCTCGCTGACCATCGACCAGAAGATCGCGAAGATCAGCACCACCGCCACCAGCGAGATCACCGCGAACAGGAACAGGATCAGCACCGTTTCGCTCTCGACCTGACGGATGAACTCCGCCAGACCCGGCTTGTTCTTCCAGGTGTAAATCCCGTTGTCGAGCATCCACTTCACTTCCGGCGCGGGGTCATCGGAACCGATGGGGTGCATGGCCGCGAATTCAGCGTAAATCTCTTTTACATCCCGCTCGATCGCGTCGGCCTCGACGCCCTCTCGTGCTTTGATCAGGACCGCCGTCACCCGCGCGGGTGAGATACCGATGACTTTCGGCTCGGGGATGACCAACTCACCATCTTCATTCAGGGTCGGCCCGGGCTGATAGTTCGGGTCGATCCGCTCGGTGGCATCCATCCGCAGCATCTGCTGCAGTTGCTCCAGCGGGATGATCACCCACTTCGCATCCACTTGATACAGGCCCGTGACGAACTCGTTCGCGACCGGAAACTCGCGATCGACTGTTCCGGCGGTCGTGAATCCGCCGCGCTGGTTGAACGGCACCACGCGAATGGTGATCGAACGATCGGGCATGAATGTGCCATAGGCCCGGGGGTAGAAGAACCCGGCGTCTGATGTTGCGTTGAAGGGTGAGACGCGCAGACCCATGACCGCTGCGGGTTCCCAGCCCTCGCCAGCAGGCGCATCTGGATCGGCGACAAGCAGTTGCTCTCCGAACGCCTCAAACCCTTCTGGAAGCTCTGTTCGAAGGTCCGTCGGGGCGAACTGCGGGACTTCTCCCCCCGGCTTGGCACCGCGATTGCGTGCTTTGCTCGCCTGCTGTTCAGCCGCAGTGGGCTCCTTCCGGCGCCAGTACAGCCGATCGGCGTACCCCGTCACCCGGTCATAGCCCTCCGGCTCGACCCCGACGACGACCACATCGCGGCTCTCCCCGTAGGGCAGGCTCACCAATCCGAGCGTCTCGATCGTCGGGGTGGTCGCCTCGATGTCCGGGTGTTCCTCGAGCATCTCCATGAGTTGCTCGTAGTGGGGGATCCCCCGCGAGTTGGCCACGGTCACATCCCCGATCATCTGGCGACCAGACGCGAGGAAGTTGTTCAGGAACCCGCCCATCACCGACCAGACAATCAGCACCATCGCCGTGCACAACGCGACCGCCACCACCGCGAGCAGCGGCATGAGTTTGCTGGTCAGATAGCGTCTGGTGAGGAGGGGCTGGTACACGACAGTGGGAGATACTACCGGACCTCGGCGACCCGGGTTCACCGTTTCCAAAGACATTCAACACCGCCGGATATCATGTCCCCGTGATCGCGCCCGGACACTCAAACCCGCACATCGGCCAGCCGCTGACCATCCCCAGCGCCGCGGGCGGCCTCACGCTGTCATCTAATCTTCTGCTCGCACCGGTCGCCAACTACTGCGACCTCGCATTCCGCATCGTCTGCCGCGAGCAGGGCGGGCTTGGCCTGGCCTGCACCGACCTGCTCTCCCCCCAGGGCCTGCTGCGTGGCACCGCCCGCTCCCTCGATCTCGCGGCCACCAACGACGCCGATTCCCCGGTCTGCATGCAACTCTACGGCGGCGACCCCGACATCCTCGCCGAGGGCGCGATCTGGGCCGTCGAGCACGGGGCCGATGTCATCGACATCAACATGGGCTGCCCGGTGGACAAGGTCACTAAAAAGGATGGCGGCTCCAAACTGCTCTGCGACCCCGACCGGACGGTCATCATCGCCGAGCGTCTGGTTCTGGCGGTCGAGAAGAAGACCAAGGGCCGAGTCCCCGTCACCGCCAAGGTCCGCCTCGGCTGGGACGCCTCCTGCATCGTCGCGCCCGAACTCGCCCGCCGACTGGAGAAAATCGGGATCCGCCAGATCACCGTCCACGGGCGCACCACCGAGCAGCGCTTCAAGGGCGAGGTCGATCACGCCGGCATCCGCGAGGTGGTCGAGGCCGTCGATGCCATCCCGGTCATCGGCAACGGCGATGTCACCACCCCCGAAGGCGTGATCGCCATGATGGAGAAGACCGGCTGTCGCGGCGTGATGATCGGGCGCGGCAGTTTCTCTTCGCCGTGGATCTTCAACCAGGGCTGGAACATCCAGACCACCGGCGAACCCGGTCCCGAGCCAGACGAGCAATCCAAAGTCGCCATCATCCGCCGGTACTTCGAACTCATGCGCGAGTACCGCGACGACTCCTACGCCCTGACCCACCTCAGCCGGCGCATCAGTTGGTTCGGCAAGAAACTCGGGCCATGCAAGCCACTGAAAGAAGCGATCCGCCTCGCAAAGGAGCCGGACGCGGTGCATCGAGCACTCGATGAGTTCCTGGCGGGCGGCCTGCGGTTGTGGGCGGAGGTGGAAGCAGGGGCCGAGGGGCAGCGGACCTAGAGTTTTCGACCGCTCCGCCAAGTGGTCACCACGATCACGGTCATCAGCACCAAACCGAAGACATGCGGGATACCTTCCGGTGTGTCCGAGTGCACGATCGCCTGCATGTACACGGCATTGGCCGTCCAGAAGATCGTCCACGCGAGCAAGCCGAGCATCCCGATCCACATCCATCGCCCGCGGGCCACGCCGATGAGCGTGCCCGACGCGAGGATCCACACCATCTGCCCGATCGCGAGCACGAGCCCGGCCGCCCCGCGGTACGAGACGCCCCACCCGTCCCGCCAGGGGACATCATTCGTGTTCCGGAACCGCCCGTACGCGCGATACACCGCGTCGCTCATATCCCCCGCCTCGAGCAAGATCGAAATCGCCCGGAGCGGAGGGATCGAAGCGAAGCACAGGTAGAACACCATCAGGAACAGCAGGACGAATGACGGCCGAACAGCGGTATTGTCGCGGTCTGGTGCTGGCAAGTGGGTGTCCGATCAGTGGAGTGCCGAGTGGGTCAGAGGAAAAAAGCGATCACTCGGTTCACTCACGCGTCCGGTCCCTCCGCCGTCGCCTCCTCGTGAGCGATCTCCGCGTCCTCTTCACCCTGGATGAAGGTCTCGCCCTTGTAGCGCATCGCGAACGGGATGTAGAGCACCGCGACCACGAACATCAGCCCGGCGAAGAACCAGTAGTAGTTCGCGCCTTCGAGCATCGTCGTGCCATCCTCGTTCTTGAAACCGCCAAGCACAAAGTTCACACCTGCGGTGAACAGGTTGCCCAGCGACACACCCAGGAAGTACACGCCCATGATGAAACTCTTCATCTTCTTGGGCGACTGCGTGTAGGCGAACTCAAGGCAGGTGATCGAGACCATCACCTCCGCCGCCGTGAGGATCACATACGCGAGGAATTGCCAGCCGATGTTCGGCATCGGTTCCATGATCTCATTGATCCGCGCGATGTCCCATTCCGGGTCAACCACACCGGCATCTTCGGCATCATTGGCGAGTTCCGTGGCCACCTGCACCATCTCGGTCAATGACTGCGACTCCGGCGCGGCTTCGCCGAGCTCCGCCGCGAACACCGTGCTGACCTCGGCGGTCTTGTCGGCGATCGCGAGATCAATCATCGCCGACATGCCGAACGCCGCGGCCGTCAGAAACAGCCCGATGCCGATCTTGCGCAGCGGCGTGACCGTGAAAAACTTGCCGAGCAGCGGATACAGGCCGTACGCGAAAGTCGGAATCAGGATCAGGATCAACACCGGATTCACCGCCTGCACCTGGGATTCGAGCCAGGTCACGCCCATGAAGTTCCGGTCCATCCCCTCCGCTTGCAGCACCCACGCCGAACCCGTCTGGTCAAAGATCGCCCAGAACATCGGCACAAACAAGAGGAACAGCGGCGACAGATTGATCAGAGACCGCTTGCCTTCCGGGCTGAAGGTTTCTTCTTTGAATTTCTTCCAACCCGCTGCCGGGATGTGCACGAACCGGTTCCGGCCCAGCCAGAACAGGAAGGTCGCCATCGCCATCAGCACGCCGGGAACACCGAACGCCAGCCACGGTCCGAACTTATCAAGGAAGACCGGCGTGAGCATGGTGCTGGTCGCGGCCCCCACATTGATCGAAAAATAGAACCAACTGAAGGTCTTCGAGATCAGGTGCTTGTTCTTCTCGCCGAACTGGTCACCGACATGCGCCGACACACAGGGCTTGATCCCGCCAGCCCCGATCGCGATCAAGAGCAGGCCGATGTACATGAACGGCTTCATGTCCCATGCACCTGTCGCCGGGCCGACATCCATCAGCGCCAACATCCCGTGGCCCAGGCAGTACATCAGCGAGATGAACAGGATCGTCTTGTACTTGCCCCAAAGCACATCGCTGATGATCGCGCCGATCAGTGGGAAGAAATACGCCGCGGCCGTGAACAGGTGATACACGCCCTTCGCATCTTCATCGCCCATGTAATCCGGCTGCCCCGCCGCATCGAGCAGGTGCTTGGTCATGAACACCGTCAGGATGGCCTTCATCCCATAGAACGAAAACCGCTCCGCCAACTCATTCCCGATGATGAACGGGACGCCCGGAGGCATCCCCGTGGTATCCGTCGGCATGCTGGCGTATGAGGTCTTGCGGCCCATGGGCATCGTCCTTTCGGGGTTGTCGCTCCGCCCGGCCTCCTCGTCGTGGCCGCCGATCGGTGCCGCGCGAGTATATAGGCAGAGGAGATTCACTCATAGAACGGCCCAAAGTCGGTTGCCCCGAGGTGGGGAATTGCCACAATGGGCAGCCATGACCATCCAAAGCCGATTTCGTCGCGGGCCTCTTCGTACTCACCAGCACGACATGACCGAGGGCTCGACCGCGCCGGATCGGCCGGCGAGCCAGCCGTCCGCCACGGGTGGGGGCTCTGGGGGGGTGCTGGGCCTGATCGAGTGGATCGGAAACAAACTCCCCGACCCCGCCTTCCTCTTCCTCGGCGGGGCCATCCTCGTCATCATCGTGTCCGGGTTCGTCGCCCCCGATCTCCCAGATCGCTGGGCCGTGGAGTTCGACAATCTCCAGAGCATCAAGGATGGCGGCGTCGACCAGCACAAATCCGTGATCCGTCGCCACAAGTACGACGAATCCGGCGAGCCGATGTACGAGAAGAAAAAACTGCCCGACGGCACGCTCGTGTCAGACCTGACCAAGCCGATCATGGAGGTCGCAGAATTCAAGGTCGTCGAGGGCGAGAACGGACCGGAAGCTCACCTGGTCAACCTCGACACCAACCAGCCCGTCGTTGATGCAAGCGGCCACCCCATCGACTTCGCCGAACGCGGCTGGGCAGTCTTCGAGAAACGCCCCGTTCAGCAGACCGACCCCGAGACAGGGGAGCCCGTCGTCGATGAGGACGGCAACGAGGTCCTGACGCTCGAGCCCACCGGCAAGGTGTTCATCGCCACCGCGCTCACCACATCCAACGGCCTCTACTGGTCCCTCAAGACCATGGTGAACAACTTCATGGGCTTCGCCCCGCTCGGCGTAGTGCTGGTCGGCATGCTCGGCATCGGCGTCGCCGAAAAAACCGGCCTCATCGCCGCCCTGCTCCGCCTGTTCATGAAAAATGTTCCCAATGCCGTGCTCACACCGGCGATGGTCTTCATCGGCATCATGTCCTCGATCGCAACCGACGCGGGCTATGTCGTCCTGCCGCCGCTCGCCGCGGCGATCTACCTCGCCGCCGGGCGATCCCCGCTCGTTGGCATCGCGGCGGTCTTCGCGGGTGTCGCCGCGGGCTTCAACGCCAACCTCTTTATCACCAGCCTCGAGCCGCTCATGTCCAACCTGTCCGATCAGGCCGCGAAGCAGGTCGATCCCGAGCGGGCAGTCGCCGCGACCAGCAACTGGTACTTCCTCGCGGTTTCCACTGTCGTGATCACCTTCGCCGGGTGGCTGGCCACTGCGCTGTTCGTCGAGAAACGGCTTTCCAAGAAATCGGCCTCCGACGGCGGGCCCGACGCCGCAGCCGCCAACGCCGAAGCCGAGAAGGGTGAGCTCACCCCCCTCGAGCGCAAAGGTGCGTTCGCAGCCATCGCGGTGTTCGTCGCGCTCATCGCCGGCATTCTTGCGCTGGTCAACATCACCGGTTCCCCCCTCCACGGCCAAGACGGAGTGTTCCCCCGCTGGGTCGATGCGATCGTCCCGCTGATGTTCTTCTGCTTCATCCTGCCCGGCATCACCTACGGCGCGATCGTTGGCAATACCCGCACGACCAAGGACGCCGCCAAGCACATGATGGACTCGATGGCCGGCATGGCCCCGATCATCGTGCTCGCCTTCTTCGCGGGCCAGTTCATCGCCTACTTCGCCGAGAGCAATCTCGGGAACATGCTCGCCTTTTCCGGCGGCGAGTGGCTCTTTAACCAGGGCCTCAGCGCGATCCCGCTCATCCTCGCCTTCATCGTGCTGACGATGGTGTTCAACCTCTTCGTCGGCTCCATGAGCGCCAAATACACCCTCTTCGCCCCGATCTTCATCCCGATGTTCATGCTCATCGGCATCCGCCCCGAACTCACGCAGGTCGCCTACCGCATCGGTGACTCGGTGACCAACATCATCACCCCGCTCAACGCCTACCTCATCATCGTGCTCGTCTTTATGCAGAAGTACGCCCCCAAGGCCGGCATGGGCACCCTGATCGCCATGATGCTGCCCTATACCTTCGTGTTCGCGATCGCCTGGTCGATTCTGCTGGTGATCTGGATGCTCTTGGGAATCCCACTCGGCCCCGGTGATCCGATGGTCGCGATCCCCGTCACCGGGTGACCCCGAGTACCATCTTCCGTTCACGACCTTCCACCAACCCTCACACACGGGCCACGCCCTTATGACCCCCCAGTATCCGAAGCTCGAAGCCGAACCGTGCGTCCTCGTTATCTTCGGAGCATCGGGAGACCTCGTCTCACGCAAGCTCATTCCCTCCCTGTTTGCGCTCGATCAGCAGGGCCGCCTGCCCGATCGCCTGTGCGTGCTCGGGGTTTCGCGCACCGAGATGTCCGATCAGGAGTTCCGAGATTCCCTCAGAGACAAGGCTGGGCCCGATGATGAAGCCGCTTGGGACGAATTCTCACAGCGCATCCACTACCTCGCCGGCAGCGCGACCGAGTCCGATCTCTACCCCGTCCTGATCCAGCGCATCTGCGAACTTGGCCGCGAACACGATCTGCTCAGCGAAGACCAATGCCGCATCGCCGAGGAGGCCAAGGACGCGAGCCCCTGGCTCGGCATGCCCAATGTCCTCTTTTACCTGTCGGTCTCGCCGACGCTGGTCAAGCCCATCGTGCACCAGATCGGGGCCAGCGGCATGGTGTACGAGGGCAAACGCTGGTGCGCCGTCAACCCTGAAGCGGTCCCGTGGCAGCGGATCATCATCGAGAAGCCCATCGGCACCGACCTCGCCTCGGCCCAGGAATTGAACCGCGAACTCGGGCGGGTCTTCGAAGAGGAGGCCATCTACCGCATCGACCACTACCTCGGCAAGGAACTCGTCCAGAACCTGCTGGTCATGCGCTTTGCGAACATCATGTTCGAACCGCTCTGGAACAACCAGTATGTCGACCATGTCCAGGTCACCGCCGCGGAATCGGTCGGGGTCGGCCGGCGCGCCGGGAACTTCTATGACAAGGCTGGCGCCACCCGCGACATGCTCCAGAGCCACCTCCTGCAGGTTCTCGCCCTCGTCGCGATGGAGCCGCCCAGCGACTACAGCGCCGACGCGATCCGGCGCGAAAAGGTCAAAGTCCTCGAAGCCGTGCGCATCATGAACCCCGGCGAGGTCGCCGAACACGCGGTCTTCGGACGCTACGGAGCATCCGGAAACAAAGACGACGACGACGGCGGCCTCGGGTACGCTCAACTCGAAGGCGTGGACCCCGATCGACGCACCGAGACCTTCTCCGCCATGCGTCTGCACATCGACAACTGGCGATGGTCCGGCGTGCCCTTCTACATGCGCTCGGGCAAGAAAATGGCCCGCAAACTCACCGAAGTCCACATCCAGTTCAAACGCCCACCCGCGAACCTCTTCAAGCACTTTGAGCCATTCGCCTCCGGCAAGGAACTCATCAACAACCGCCTCATCATCAACATCGCGCCGGACGAGGGCATCGGCTTCCGCTTCGAGGCCAAGGTCCCCGGACCAAAGTTCTCCATCGGTTCGGTCAAGGCCGACATGGACTACTGCTATGTCTTCAATGCACAGCCCACGGAGGCCTACGGCCCGCTCTTGCTCGACGCCATGCGGGGGGACAAAACCCTCTTCCAGCACCGCGACGAGGTCGAGGGCACCTGGCGCATCGTCGAGCCCGTGATCCACTCGGAACTGCCCAAAAAACTCATCGAGGAATACCCCGCCGGCTCCTGGGGGCCTGAGGCCGCCGACGCGCTCCTCGCCGCCGACAACCGCATCTGGCACAACCCCGCGTCCAGCGACATCCGCTGATCCCACCCGTACGCGCAGGCTTGCTCGTTACACTCTGCCCATGCCACACGAGTTCCCGCTGCAAGATGATGGCCAGCCGCACGATCCGGGCGAATCCGCCGTCGGCTACGAACTGGAAGCCGAACCCGAAGCGCCCGACCTGCCCGGGTCCACCGTGCTCCGCAAAGATGTCGAAGACATCACCTACGCGCTCGCCGCCGACATGCTCATCCACGCCAACAACTGCGTGCGATCCTTCGGCGACTTCCACCTCGCGCTCTCCGGCGGCTCCACACCCATGCCGCTCTACTCCCGGCTCATGACCGACCCGGCGTTCCGGATGTTCCCCTGGAACCGCACGCACCTGTGGATCGTCGATGACCGCTGCGTCGAGCCCGACGACGACCGCTTCAACTACAAACACATCCACGAGTACCTCGCCGACCACTCCGGCATCCCCGAGCGCAACCTCCACCCCATGCCCGTCCTCGAAGACGACGGCGACTCCCGCTACGAGCGCGAACTCCAGCAGGTGCTCGCCTGGCGCGAGAAGGGCCACGACCGGCTCGACTTCGTGCTCCTCGGCATGGGCGATGACGGCCACACCGCCAGCCTCTTCCCCAATTCCCCCGCCCTCGATTCCGGAGACCGGCTCATCGCATTCAACCGCGGCCCTGCGGTCACCCCGCCCGATCGCATGACGATGACCTACCGCCTCATCAATGCATCACGCTTCATCGCCGTGCTCATCACCGGCTCTAAAAAAGCACCCACGCTTACCCAAATTACCAAGCCCGACGCCTCAAGCCGCGACCTGCCAATCCTCGGCGTGCAACCACTCGGCGGCACGCTGCGCTGGTACCTCGACCACGCCGCGTGTCCGAAGCAGTAGTGGGGGAGGCGCTCAGCCCTGAATATCAAGGTGATGCGCAGCAGGCTTACTTGAAGCTAACCCATCTCGGTACGGGTCATAGATCGCCTGCTGCCGACGATCCTCGTTGGTCTCTTCGCTCGCGTTGCCGCGAACTTCGCGCGGCGGATCAACCTCAGTCACTTCGGGCGTCGAGAATTCCGCCTGATCCGATCCGCGCTTCACACCGCCCTTGGCGATCGCGCGACGCTGATCTTCCTTCTCGCGCGCAATCTTTTTCTCCTGAGCGCCAACGCCCAGAGCTTTCAGCGGGATGATTGATCCAACAAGCGGCATGCTCCTCATATCGGTCGCCGCGGAATCGACGCTGGAGCGGATACGACGATCTGGACCCTGTATCGAGCCAAACCCCGCAAAACCAGTCAAGTCGACCGGGTTTTACGCGCACTCGCTTCCATTCGCGCCCGATAAAGTTGCTCAGGCGATCGCACTCCGCATCGAGTCCGCCAGGTGTTGCACGAGTTTCACGCCGACACGGATCGATTCCCGATCGTCGCCGCAGGTCATCGCAAGCCCTACCGCGCGGTCGGCTTTCTCGACCAATCGTCGTGCGGCATCGCGGTTCGCCACCGTGCGCGTCTCGAGATCACTCAAGTTGTCGTGCACATCGCCGAGCTTGATCAGTCGCGCTCGCCAGTCCGCTTTCGCGAGCTGCGTGTCATACGCCGCTTCGCGCTCCGGTTCTGGCAGCCTGGCGTCCTTGCTCAGCGCCGCGACGATCCGCGCCACCACCTCGCCAAACCGATCAGCCAGATCCTCGAAATCGGTGTCGCCGTCCTCGATCACATCGTGCAGCAAGGCGGCAGCCAGTGCTTGCTCGTCGGTCTCTCCAAACACCGCGCTCACCGTCAGCGCCACGCGACAGGGGTGCGCGAAATACGGGGTCTTCCCGTCTTTGCGCACCTGATGCTCATGAGCCCGCGCCGCGTAGGAGGCGGCCTTCTGCCACAACGGTCCATCAATACTCATCAATCGTTCCCCCCAACGACGCCATCGGACACCAGCAGCACCATCGCGTGAACCTCGATCGCTCGGCCTTCGCCGATCGCGTCGAGCCCTTCATGGCTCTTGCCCTTCACATTCACCCGATCCACTCCGATCTCAAGAGCGTTCGCGATGGCTTCACGCAACTCCGTTCGCCTGCTCTTCAGTCGGGGATGCTCCAGAATCACCGTACAGTCGAGGTTCCCGACCCCGTACCCCGCCCCACGCACCCGTCGCATCGCTTCCTTCACGAAATCAATCGAGGCCCGACCGTCGTTCGCCGAGTCATCATCCGGGAACAGAGTCCCGATGTCGTCCATCCCGAGCGCGCCGAGCAGTGCATCGGTGATCGCGTGGAACAGAGCGTCCCCGTCCGAGTGGCCAACCGGGCCGATCGGGCTGTCGATCCGAACCCCCGCCAGCACCAGAGGACGCCCGCCACGGTTCGAGCCGGCACCGGGATCAACCGGCTCCAGACGGTGCAGGTCATAGCCGTGCCCGATCCGCATGCCCCCGATCTGCATGCCCAGGTTTGTTCGCTGATCCGGCACGATCCCATTTCTCCGATCACTCGAAAGGATTTTGGTCGAGTTCGACCCGAACATCCGACGATGACACCCGAGGCCCGGCGTTCCAATGCCGAACCCCGCGTGCCACGGTATCGTAATGACCAGAAGGCGACCATCGTCGCCCATTCACTGCCCGTTCCACACCGCCGCGGAGGCGAGATGATCCTGAGAAATCGATTGCACCTCACCACCCACTTCTCGAAGACGGCGCTCGTGTCCGCTTCCATCATGGCGGCGAGCCTCCTCACCGGTTGCTACACCTCCGGGTACACGGGAAGCGGCGATGTCTACCAGTCCACGACCTGGGAACCCAAGACCCTGACCCTGTACGACACCCGGACCGGCGAGACTGTCTGGTCCGTCGATGTGCCCGTCGGCCAGCAGATCATGGTCAGGTACAGCCAGGGCACCGGTCCCAATGAGTATCGCCCCGACGAGATCCGCTGGGAGTTGGCTCCCATTGGCCGACGCATCATCACCCCGAACAACCGGCAGCCCTGTCCCCCGGCCCACGCGCGCCGTCTCGACATGACCCTGCGCGACGCTCCCGAAGATGTCGGCGTCAATCCAGACCCGCGCTGGAACGAGAAATCCCGGTACGAGTAAGTCCCCACCCGATCTCGACCGCACCCCATGAAAAACCCCGCCATCGAGGCGGGGTTGTTTGTTTCTCAGATTGCCATGAACGCCGATCAGTCGCGCTGCAATTTCGACAGCAGACGCAGCACCTCGATGTACAGCCACACAAGCGTCACGAGCAACGCCATGCCGCTGAACCACTCCATGTAACGCGGGGCCTGGTTCTTCACCGCGACATTGACCTGATCAAAGTCCAGCACCAGGTTCGCCGAGGCGAGTCCCACCAGCAGCAGCGAGAAACCGATCGAAATCATTCCGCCGTTGCTCGGGTCATAGACGCTTGCGAGGCTGTAGGAGTCGAAGATGAGGCCGGCACCGATTGCGACAAGGCTGTACAGGCAGACACCGAGCGTGCCGACGATCGTGATGTTGTAGAACAGTTTGTTCGGGCGAACGAGCTTCATCGCGTACGCCGCGAGCAGGCCGCCGAAGATGCCGAAAGTGAGCAGACCCGCGTTGAGAATCAGCCCTGTGTTGGGGGAGAACATGCCCCCGTCACCCGCGGAAGCGTATCGGGTCGCGTAGTACGCCGAGATACCGCCCACGAAGGCACCTTCGCACGCCGCGTAGGGCAGTGCCGTAAAGGTCGAAATCTGCGGCTTGAACATCGTGACCAGGAACAGCAGCAGGCCACCGACCATGCCGCCAAGAAGCCCGGTCATGATGACACCGCCATTGGCGACGATTTCTCCAGCTTCGTTTGTACCTATGTCGCTCATCCCCCACACCGCCGAAGCGACCACCATGCAGGTGCCGATCAGCAGCGCCGACTTGGTCACCGTGCCGTTGATCGTCATCGTGTTCGGGCGAGCCGCCTGAACCGCCTGACGGGCGGCCTTCAGCGAATCGTTGGTCCCAAAGCTCTGCTGCGAACCGCCAAGGTCGTCCCAGGTCTGGGCAGGCTTGTAGGCATCATTATTAAACGCGGGGTTGGAAGTCCGGAACATCGGGGCTCTTTCTCCTGGCCAGCGGCCATATCAAGGTGGTCGCTCCGCTCCGAGCGTCCCATACGCGACGCACGGAAGATCTGCGCTACTACAGACGATCAGTATAGGTCGGCGGTTCGAGATTCTGGTCTGAAATTCGCCTCGCTCATACGAAAGTCCGCGACCCGTAGTTCAACCGTCGTTTTCGCCGCCGGGTTGCGAACGCAGCATCTGCACGGACTCCGGCAGGTGGTCCAGCAGGTCCGAAGCCAGCATCCCCCCACGCGCCCCTTCGTGGTGTTTCGACCACGCCAGCGCCGACATGTTGTGAGCCGCCACCCCGAGGCAGGCGAGTTCAAACAGCCCGATCCGGCTCTCCCCCGTCGGCATCACCGCGCTGCTGCCTTTCATCGCCGGCAGTCGGTGATGCTGAGCGATGAAACTCGCGATGATCCCGGACAGCACATCACCAGATCCCCCGGTAGCAAGCAGGGGATTCGGCTTGCGCAGCGTCCAGGTCTGCAGGCCGTCCGACACCGAAGTCGTCGCACCCTTCAGCACCACCACGCACCCGATCCGCCTCGCCAACTGAGCCGCGGCTTCGGGCTGCTGCTCCGGGTTCGACCCGTCCAGCGTGATCGCCCCGTGGGAAACCGTGGTCGCGAGCCGACGAAACTCCACCGGGTGGGGGGTCAAGACGCACGGGGCTGAAATATCGTTGTGCACATCCGGCAACTGAGCGAGCAGGTTCAGCGCATCCGCATCAACCACTACCGGCACTTCTTGCTGGGACAGCAGGCGCAGCGTGATCGCCCGCGCCCCGCTCCCGGTCCCCAGGCCAGGCCCGACCACCATCGCCGCGGACTTCTCGCAGAGTTTGTCCACCACGGGAGCCGCCTCATGGCCCACGGTCTCGCCGGTCTCATCGACCGTCAGCCCGTGGCCGATGGTCTCCGGAGCGAGCGACAAGGCTGGCAAAAGCAGTGGGGCGGGGACCGCGAGTCGGACCATGCCCGCACCTGCCCGCAATGCGGACCGGGCCGCGAGCGCCGGCGCGCCCAGCATCATCGGGTAGATCCCCCCGGACGACCCCGCGCAGCCACCGATCACCGCAACCGTGCCGAAGGTCCCTTTGTGTCCGGTGTCCGGTCGCCGAGGCAGCAGGCGCGGCAGTGTGAACCCGGCACTCTCAGTACCGTTTCCATTCGGGGATTTCGCGCCGTGGGTGTCGTTCATATCCGCGAGGATATCCGATCGCTCATTCCCAATACGGCCCCAGGAACAAGAACGCCAGCACCGCCGCCCACAGCACCCCCGCGCCGATCAGCACGCCGCCGATGATGGCCACGATCCAGAACTGAAAATACAGCCCTAATCCGCAGATGGCCGCTCCGAGAACGATCAACCCGAGGATCGAGAGGGCCTGAAACGCCGCCATGCCGAGCCATCGCCCGGTTCCCTTGGCGGTATCGCGAGCGATCTCGCGGATGAGGGACGACTGGGGATTGGGCAGGGGCTGGGGCTGTGTCTGGGGTTGGTGTGGCGTCTGAGTCACGGCGGACCTCCGCCCGGCATGCTACTGGGTGAATCTCAGAAGTCCAGAACAATCCGGCCTCATCCATGCCCGCTTTCTTGGTTTCGCCGCGTGCCGATTTCATGGTCTCTGCCTGCCAGAACGGCAGCAATCGCCCGCCGAGGCAGGTCGCCAGCGTCCTCGGACCGGGGAATCACGCCTGGTCGTGGCACGCTCTTCGCATGTTTCCAAGGGGACCCGCCCGGCCGACGGTCGGGTCCAGGTCCGGTAAGGACGGGCCTATAATCTGTCGGCAATCTCGTGAGAGGTCCGTTTCAAGTCGGATTCGGCGACCGAAAACGCCGAAGACAACGCTTGGTACGGGTCGCTGACCTCCGCCGCTGCCTGAGCGTCCGTCGGGATTCCCCCGTCGGACCAGCACAAAGGACGAGCAATGTTTGAACGCTTTACAGATCGAGCCCGCAAGGTGATGGCCCTGGCCAACCAAGAAGCCCAGCGGTTCAACCACGAATACATCGGGACCGAGCACATCCTGCTCGGCCTCGTCAAAGAGGGTTCCGGCGTCGGAGCCAATGTCCTCAAGAACCTCGGCGTTGACCTTCGCAAGGTCCGTCTCGAAGTCGAGAAGCTGGTCCATTCCGGCCCCGACATGGTTACGATGGGCAAACTGCCCCAGACCCCGCGGGCCAAGAAGGTCATCGAGTACGCCATCGAGGAAGCCCGCAATCTCAACCACAACTATGTCGGCACCGAGCACCTCCTGCTCGGCCTGCTGCGTGAGCACGACGGCGTCGCCGCCCAGGTCCTCATGAACCTCGGCCTCAAGCTCGAGGAAGTCCGCGAAGAGGTGCTCAACCTCCTCGGTGCGGGCATGGACAAGGAAGAAGGCGAAATGTCCGGCGGCCCCAACCCCGGTCAAGGCGGCCCCGGAGGCCAGCGCCAGGGCAAGAGCAACTCCAAGACCCCCGCGCTCGACTCGTTCGGTCGCGACCTGACCGCCCTCGCCAAGGAAGGCGGCCTCGACCCCGTCATCGGGCGTGAACGCGAGATCGAGCGCGTCATCCAGGTCCTGTGCCGTCGCACCAAGAACAACCCCGTCCTGCTCGGCGAAGCCGGTGTCGGCAAGACCGCCATTGTCGAGGGTCTGGCCCAGGCCATCGTCAACCAGGAGGTCCCCGACCTCCTGCACGATCGACGCCTCGTCGTGCTCGACCTCGCCATGATGGTCGCCGGCACGAAGTACCGCGGCCAGTTCGAGGAACGCATCAAGGCGGTCATGAACGAAGTCCGCCGCGCCCAGAACCTCATCCTCTTCATCGACGAACTCCACACCCTCGTCGGTGCTGGCGGTGCCGAGGGCGCGATCGATGCGTCCAATGTTCTCAAGCCCGCGCTCGCACGCGGCGAGATCCAGTGCATCGGGGCCACCACCTTCGACGAGTACCGCAAGTACATCGAGAAGGATCCGGCCCTCGCACGGCGCTTCCAGTCCATCTCCGTCGATCCGCCCAACGCCGAGCAGACCGTCGAGATCATCAAGGGCCTGCGCGACAAGTACGAAGAGCACCACCGCGTCCAGATCACCGATGACGCCATCGAGGCCGCCGTGGAACTGTCCGGTCGGTACATCACCGGTCGCGTGCAGCCCGACAAGTCCATCGATGTCATCGATGAAGCCGGTGCGCGAGTGCGCCTCAAGACCATGACCAAGCCGCCAAACCTGGCGGACCTGGAAGCGGACATCGAGCGCCTGTCCATCGAGAAGGACGAGGCCGTGAAGGGCGCGGACTACGAGAAGGCCGCCGAACTCCGCGACCAGGCGGAGAAACTCCGCAAGAAGAAGGAAGACATCCAGAAGGAATGGCGCGAAAAGGCCAAGGAAACCGGTGGCATCGTCGACGGTGAAGTCATCGCCGAGGTGGTCTCCAAGATGACCGGCGTGCCGCTCACCCGCCTTGAGAAGGAGGAGGCCCAGCGTCTGCTCCAGCTCGAAGCCGAACTGCACAAGCGCGTCGTCAGCCAGGACGAAGCCATCATCGGCATCTCCAAGGCCATCCGTCGCGCCCGTGCCGGTCTGAAGGACCCCAAGCGCCCGATGGGCAGCTTCATCTTCGTCGGCCCGTCGGGTGTCGGAAAGACGCTGCTCTCCAAGGCCCTCGCCGAGTTCATGTTCGGGGACGAGGAAGCCCTCATCCACCTCGACATGTCCGACTACATGGAGAAGCACAATGTCTCCCGCCTCGTCGGCGCACCTCCCGGGTATGTCGGCTACGAAGAGGGCGGCCAGCTCACCGAGCGCGTCCGTCGTCGCCCCTACTCGGTCGTCCTGTTCGACGAGATCGAGAAGGCCCACCCGGATGTCTTCAACATGCTCCTGCAGATCATGGAAGAAGGCCGTCTGGTCGATTCCTTCGGACGCAATGTCGACTTCCGCAACACCGTCCTGATCATGACCTCGAACATCGGGGCCGATCTGATCAAGGGCGGCGCGGGCTTCGGTTTCGCCAAGCGTGACGAGCAGCAGGACTTCGACAACATCAAGAGCGTCCTGAACAAGGAAATCGAGCGGTACTTCCGCCCCGAGTTCATCAACCGCCTCGATGACATCATCGTCTTCCGTCCGCTCACCAAGGACGACCTGATCACGATCGTGGATTACGAGACCCAGAAACTCGTGAACCGCATGAAGGAACAGGGCTGGCACATGGAACTCGACCAGGCCGCCAAGGACTTCCTGATCGACAAGGGCTTCAACCCCGACTACGGGGCCCGCCCGCTCCGTCGCGCGATCAGCCAGTATGTCGAGGACCCGCTGTCTGAGTCGCTCCTGTCCGGCGAGTTCGAGGGCAAGAACCGGATCATCATCACCCGCAAGGATGATGCTGAGGAACTCACCTTCGAACTCAAGTACGACAAGTCGCTCGAGAAGAAGAAAGACAAGCCCAAGGACGACGATGACTCCAAGTCCGCCGAGGCCGCCGAGGCCGGGGCCGAGTCCACCTGACCCCACGCCTCGCATCCCGACCCCCTCAAGCCCGCCTCCCGGCGGGCTTTTTTGTTGCATACCCCCGGTTTCGGCGTACACTCGCGGGGTCCGTTTTTTTCTTCTCTGGAGCCTACGCAGATGACCAGTTTCCCGATCGCCATGTCCCTCACCGCGGTCCTGATGGCCGGATCCGGATCATCAGACACCGTCGCTTTCCACGGCCCCGGAGGCCCGATCCCCGATAACGACGCCATCGGGATGATCACACCCGTCGTGATCGACCAGTCCTTCCCCATCGAGTCGATCGCCGTCCGCATCAACGGCTTCCAGCACAGCTACTCCTCCGACCTTACGATCGAACTCCGCCATGTTGGGGTGTCCGAGCCCGTCCTGCTCCTGACCAACCTCCGTTTCGGCGAGGATGCCGATTTCGACGGCGACTACACCTTCGCCGACGATGGCGAGGACCTCTGGGTCGTCGCTCAGAACTTCTCCGGCACCGAGGACCTCCCTCCCGGCACCTACCAGGCGACCGGCGCGGGCGGTGACTTTGTGAGCCTCGATGATGCTTTCGTCGGCGAAGACGCCCAGGGAGCATGGATTCTCCGGATCTACGATGACGACTTCCTCGTCGCCGGTGCCTTCGAATCCTGGGATCTCATCCTCGGCGGCGTTCCGGCTTGCCCCGGCGACATCCCCGGCGATGCCAACGGTGACGGTGTGGTCGATCTCGCCGATCTCAACCTTGTCCTGGCCAACTTCGGGGCCAACTGCGCCGACTGACCGGCCCGTCGAAGGTGAGAATTCGCTTTCCAAGCGGAAAATCCGCGCACCCCATTGCGTGGTGCAGAATCCGAGGCACATTACCGGAAGCACGGACGAACCATGGCGTTTCGGTGGTCAACCGATGCAGAATTGGTCGTTGGGCCCGGGTCTCGTGGGGAGCCCCGATTGTTTCGTCGCTTCTCTTGCAAAGCCAAGGGCGCGATCGGTGCAAGTCTTCTTGTCACCCCCTGTCGGAAACCACGCTGTCGGACATCCCGCTGTCGTAAATGGTGAGGTTGGGAGGGCACCTCAAACCTGCGGAGCCGTGTTGATCCCTCTGCCTCCTCACACGATCGTGCAAGGCCTCGGCGAGTGGAACGCCCACCCCGCATCATCCAGAGCGTGCTGAAGCCCGCTCCTGTTCGGGCCAGCCCGCAGAACAAGGCGGTTCGGCAGCATCGTGGAACGGGGAAGAACCCGGGAGCCAGGCTGAAGTGTTCAGCCAATTGGCAAAGCGTGTGACACCCGTGTGTTTTACCAGTTCACCATCCGGTGACAAATTCAAGTGTGACACTGGGCAACTGACGAGTTCGTACCTATCAACAAAATACGGGCAAATCAGCCAAAATATCATTGCATTTCGGTTTATCGCCAGTACGCTCTCAGATGGTCGGTCGGTGTGAAGTACACCGGTGGATCGCAGTGGGGCTTTGCACGCGGGTGATTGTGCCGATCCCGTACCCCCACAAGTTTGAGTTTCGGGCATGCGTGTGCCCCTGTGTCTGTGTGAAAAAAGGAGAGAAGAATGAAGACTGCTATTACTGCTGCCGCTGTGCTCGCTCTGTCCGGTGCCGCCATGGCCGACGACCTGCTGCTCGTTGACCTCACGGTTCCGAACCAAGTCACCATCACCGCGACCGATGGTGTGTCCGCTATTGACGCGACTTCGAGCGCGTTTACGGGCGTGTACTTGGCTGATTTCTACACCGCTGGCACCCTCCCCGGCCTCGGCAGCGTCGCCGGTACCGGCGATTTCACGAGCGTCGGCAGCCCGTCCGATGGCACCCCGAGCATTTTCAACTCGGCTGGCAACTTCGGCCTGAACATCTGGAGCTTCTCCGGTGCCGCCTCGACCTTCACGGCTGGCCAGCAGGCCTTCCAGGGTTCGGGCACTTGGGCAGTCGATCCCGATGACTACGCTCAGATGGTCGCTGGCAACCTGTTCGGTGATCTCTACGCGAATGCCGACACCGACGACGACCTGCCCGCCAACGGCGTCCTCGGGACATGGCGCGTGGTGATCCCGTCCCCCGGCACCGCTGGCCTGCTCGGCCTCGCTGGCTTCGCCGCGGTCCGTCGTCGCCGCTAATCAGCACCCGCTAATCAGCACCCGCTGATTCGCACGATCAATTGATCAAAGAGCAGCCCGGTTTTCGGACCGGGCTGCTCTTTCGCATGCACAGAGCCAGCATATTTCCCTACTTTCACATCGAGGCAGACGCAGCTCCCGATCCCCGTTGATTCCCAAAAAACACCGGTTTATTCGCCCTTTTTGTTGCGTTCGTCCGGTCAGGAAGTACCATGGAGGGGGACAGAGGGCTACGGCCCTTCCTGTGTCTATATCGCCCGAATGTGTATACGGGCTTGTACTGCTCGGGTCCTGTGTGTACGGACCAACGAAGGAGAGAGATATGAAGACTGTGTTTACTGCGGGCGTTGTGCTCGCGATCGCCGGTACCGCTTCCGCCACCGAACTGCAGAAGGTCCTGATGGTCGACCTCTCGGTTCCCAACCAGGTCACCATCTCGGCGACCGACGGCTTGGCTGCCGTGAGTGCCTCTGGCTCCGACTCCGTCGGTGTCTACTTCGAGAACTTCTACGGTGGTGCGGGTAACGCTCTCGTGAACTCGCTCGTTGCCGGTGACATCACCAACGCCGAGAACCCCTCTGACAACACCCCCTCGATCTTCCGCGCCGGTGGCGGCACTGATCCTGGCCTGAACATGTGGAGCTGGTCCAGCGATAGCACCGTGACCTTCACCGCGGGTTCCCTGGCCTTCACCGGCTCCGGTACCTGGACCCTGACCGCTGACATGTACGCCGACATGGTCGCCGGTGGCGAGCGCGAGGGTGAACTCTACTTCGCTGCGGACGATGCCTCCGACCTGCCCGACGCTGTCGTCATCGGCGGCTGGTGCGTCGTGATCCCGACCCCCGGCACCGCTGGCCTGCTCGGCCTCGCCGGCTTCGCCGCGGTCCGTCGTCGCCGCTAATCAGCACCCGCTGATTCGCACGATCAACTGATCGAAACCAGCAGCCCGGTCCTCGGATCGGGCTGCTGTCGTTTTGTCCCCTTGATTTGTCTTCCTCGATCGCACGATCGTGCGACAACCGCCACTCACATCGGCAGGCCATCGTCGTTCGCGTTGTCCCAGTCCGGCTCGCTGCCGCCGCCGTCACGATGGTCTTCCACCGGCCCGCTCCTCGGACCCGGGGCAAACCCGCCCGGACGCGGCTCGACATACCCGCTCGCGCCCGGCTCATCCTGAGGAGCAGGGGGGATGTAGCCACCGCTCGTGCCCGGCGAAGCATAATTGCGGAACCGGGTCACGCGCGCGTCCCAGCTCATCTTGACCGTGCCCGTCGGGCCGTTGCGCTGCTTGGCAATGATCAGTTCCGCCAACCCGATCTTGTCCGGGTTCTCTTCCGCCCAACTCGGGTCCTGCAGGTGGTAATACTCCTCGCGATGCAGCAGCGCGATCACATCCGCGTCCTGCTCAATCGAACCCGATTCACGCAGGTCGGCCATACGCGGCCGGTGTCCCTCGCGCTGTTCCGCACCGCGGTTCAACTGCGCGAGACAGATGATCGGCAGCTTCAACTCGCGCGCCAGTGCCTTGATCTGGCGGCTGATCGTGGACACTTCCTGCTGACGACCCTCGCGCGCCGCCGATGGGGCACTCATAAGCTGCAGGTAGTCGATCACCAGGCAGCGCACGCCGTACTGCTTCACCATCCGTCGTGCCTTCGCCCGCAGGTTCATCACGGTCAGGCCCGGCGTGTCGTCGATGTAAATCGGAGCCTTCTCAAGCAGGCCGCACGAGTGCATCAGGTCGGAGAAATCGTCTTTGGACAGCCGGTTGGTGCGCATCCGGTGCGAGTCCACGCCCGAGTGCGCGCTGAGCAGACGCTGCACCACCGACGCCTGCGACATTTCCAGACTGAAGAAGCCCACCGGCGTCATCCCATCGCCGGTCCCCTCGTACCGCGCACCGCCGAAGGCGATCTGCTCGGTCAGGTTGAGCGCGAACGCCGTCTTTCCCATCGAGGGACGGGCCGCGACGATGATCATCTCGCCCGGCTGCAGGCCACTGGTCATCTCGTCGAGTTCGTAGAACCCGGTGGCGATACCCGTGACCGTTCGCCCATCCTGCCGATCCAGCGACTCCATCACCTCGACCAGCAGGCTCTTCATCGACTGCTGCCCGCCGCTCTCGGCCTGCTCGGCGATCTCGAAGATCGACTGCTCGGCCTTGTCGAGCACCGTGCGAGCGCCGTCGTCGCCGAATTCGCCAGCGTGGTACGCGCTGTAGACAATGTCGCCCGAAGCATCGATCAGCCGACGCAGTTGCCACTTCTCACGGACGATCTCCGCGTAGTAGGGCGCGCTCGCGGCACTGGGCACCGACTGGGCCAGGTTCAGCAGGTAGTCGGTCCCGCCGACATCCTCGAACACATCCCGGTCCTTGAGGGCCTCGGAGAGCTGCACGAGGTCACCAGACTGCTTGCGGTCGTACAGACGCACCAGGGCATCAAAGATCGCCGCGTGGGCCTCGCTGTAGAACGCGTCGGCCAGCGGCACGATCTCGATCACATCACCGATCACGCTGTGGTCGAGGATCATCGAACCCAGCAGCGACATCTCCGCCTCGAGCGAGTGGGGAGGCAGCCGATCAAACAGCTTCTGCAGGTTCCGCTCTTCGGCCTGGAATTTCTTGCGCCCGCGTTCGGATGCTGTGAATGTCGCGCCGCGCTCGTTCAAAGGTTCCCTCCGTGGTCAAAGCGGGTGTTCTACCCGTCGCCGGGCTCCGCCCGGCTTTGCAGACAGCATATCCTCAACTCAGGCCGTTCCCGCGCACATACTCGGCTACGTTTGCCCTATCGTTGGGTATGAGCATCGATACCGCCCAGCAGGACCTGCCCGAGGCCTTTCGCATGGAGGACCGTCTGCCCGACGACCTCCCGGCCGATCCGTTCCCTACCTTCGCCCGGTGGTTCCACGCCGCCCACGAGCAGAAGATCCAGCCCAACCCCAACGCGATGGCCCTCGCCACGATCGATCCCGATGGTTACCCCTCCGCCCGGATCGTGCTCTGCAAATATCTGGTCGAAGATCCCGGCTACATCGTATTCTTCACCAACCGCAACTCCCGCAAGGGTAGTGCCCTCGCCGCCCACCCCCGGGCCGCGCTGGTCTTCCACTGGGACCGGTTCGACAAACAGGTCCGCATCGAGGGCCCGGTGGTCCAGTCTCCCGAGAGCGAGTCGAACCGCTATTTCGCGACCCGTTCCGCCGGCAAGCGCATCGGCGCGTGGTCGTCGGATCAGTCCAAGCCCGTTGATTCCCGCGCCACACTCCTCCAGCAGGTGCGGGATGCCCAGGCGCGATTCGGCGTGGATCCCGACGCCGAGACCGAGCCGGATCCCGAGACCGTCCCGCGACCGCCGCATTGGGGCGGCTATCGCGTCTGGGCCGAACGCATGGAACTCTGGGTGGGGAATCGCAGCCGCATCCACGATCGTGCCTTGTGGACGCGTGCGCTCAAGCCGTCCAAAGGCCCCGAGGGCGAAGACTCGTTCGTACCGGGCGCGTGGAGCGCGACACGCCTCCAGCCCTGATCGTACGCTACCCTTCCCATGCCCCTCTGGCTGACCATCTTGATCGTGGTGTTGATCGCTGCGTCTCTGCTGACGCTGGCGTTTTACGCCGTCGTGGCGTATCGGGTTGTCCTCTCAACCCTCCGCCTGCCGACCGCGCGGGATGGCATGGCCCTGGCGATCACCATCTCCGAGTGGCCGGAACTGACGGTCATCATCCCGGCCCACAACGAGCGCGATGTCATCGCGCGAGTCGCCCGCTCTCTGCTCGCGAGCAACTACCCCGACCTCGGCGTGGTCTTCGTACTCGACCGCTGCACCGATGACACCGAGGCCGTGCTTCGCGAGGCGATCCAGCGCCCCGACGGCTCTCCCGACCCGCGCGTCGAGATCATCCTCAACGACCACTGCCCCGACGACTGGGCTGGCAAGGTCCACGCCATGCACCGGGGGTATCGCGAGTCCACACGCCTGGAGACCCATCGCTCACCCGACGAGGCCAGTTGGGAGCCCAGGCCCGGCGTGGACATCCACGCCCTCGATCGCGGCGTCGTGCTCTTCGCTGATGCCGACACCGAGTTCGACCCGGCGTGCCTGCGTGCCACGGTCGCCCTGCTCATCGAACGCGATCTTGATCTGCTCAGCCTGCTCTCCACCCTCACGACCGACAAGTGGTACGAGAAAGCCATCCAGCCCGTCGCGGCGTTCGAATTGATCCGCCAGTTCCCGCTCGACCTGGTCAATGACCCAACCAAACCACGCTCGTTCGCCAACGGTCAGTTCATGCTCTTTCGGCGGGCTGCGTTCGATTCCATCGGTGGGCACGCCGGCGTGAAGAACGCGCTACTCGAAGATGTCGAATTCGCCCGCATCTTCGGGCGCCCCGAACGCGACCTGCGCCTCGGCTGCCTCGTTGCCGACGGCATGCTGCACTGCGAGATGTACCGCACCTACGAGGCCTTCCAACGCGGGTGGAAGCGCATCTACACCGAGTCGGCCATCCGCAACCCCGGCAAACTGAACAGTGCTGGCTGGAGATTGTTGCTCACCGGCACGATCCTGCCGCTTTTGTCAGAGATCGGGTTCTGGGTGGCGGCGATCACACTCTGGTGGACAGGAGCGCACGCGCTGGCGCTCGTGCTCCTCGGGCTGTCCGTGCTGGTCTTGCTGGCGTATACCCTCGCGCTCGGGATGGTGTATCGCCAGCAACATCAGCCCGTTTGGCGGATACTGCTCTTCCCCTACGGCGCATGGGTCGTCAGCGGCCTGCTCCGATCGTCAGCAACCGATCTGCTCCGCGGCACGCAGACGCAGTGGGGCGGCAAGGCCTACACCCGGGAGATCAGCTCATGACCGACAACCGCAACTGGCGCGGCAACACCTCGATCACCGTGTACGGACGACGCGCGGTCATGGAGGCCATCCAGGCCGAGAATGTCGGTGTGGAGTTCGTGCGCGTCGCGCAGCAAACCCCCGGTGAGTTCCGCAGCGACCTCGCCCGCCTCTGCCACGACCGGGATATCGAACTGCAGAAATCCGACTACTTCGGCGTGACCAAACTCTCGGGCGACACCCGCCACGACCAGGGCGTGGTCGCCCGGATCTCGCTCAATAATGTCATCGAACTCGAGGACTGGACCGCCACGCTGCACGGCAAACGAGCCGCCATTCCGACACGCGTCCTCGCGATGGACACCATCACCAATCCGCAGAACCTCGGCATGATCATCCGCTCGGCGGTCGCGGCGGGCATCAGCGCAGTTCTGTGGCCGCGTGTCGGTTGCCCGTGGGTGAACGGCCTCGTGATCAAGGCATCCGCCGCGACGGTGTACAAGGTCCCCATCGTGGTGTGCCACGACCTCGCCAGTGCCATCGGCCATCTGCAAGGCGTCGGTTTCCAAGTCGCAGGGCTCGAGGCCGACGGCGGCGGCAATCTCTTTGACCACACGCCCAGCCATCGAGCGGTCTATGTCATCGGTTCGGAGACCACGGGGATCTCCCGCGATGTCATGGACCTGCTCGACGAGCGCCTGGCGATCCCGATGGCCGGCGGCGTGGAATCGCTCAACGCCGCGGTCGCCGCGGCACTGGTGTGTTTTCACGCGATGCGAACGCCAGCGGGGGAGTGATCGTCTACCCTGCCCCCATGAAGATCCTGCTCACCAACGACGACGGTATCACCGCCAGCGGCATCAAGGCCCTCCACGAGGCAGTGACGGACCCCACAGGGCGCTTCGGCGGGCCGCTGGGGGGACCGGATACCACGGTCATGACCGTGGCCCCGCTGACCGCCCAGTCGGCGACCTCCCATGGGCTGACCTTCCACCAGCCGCTCATGACGACCTCCAAGCGGATCGACGAGGTCTTCCCGCGCAAGGGTGAACACGCGATGGCCGTCGATGGACGCCCCGCCGATTGCATGAAGTTGGCGATCGCGCACCTGTGGCCGGAGGTCTACGGCGAGGGCGACCGGCCCGACCTGGTTCTTTCCGGCATCAACGCCGGCGCGAATGTGGGGATCAATGTGATTTATTCAGGCACCGTCGCCGCGGCGCTCGAGGCCGCGTTCCTCGGCATCCCCTCGATTGCCGTCTCGCTGCACATCGGGGATGGCCAGCCCGACCAGGACCGCGCCGCGGCGATGGCCCGCCGGGCGATCGAGCATGTCATCGCGGGAGGGGTGGGGGGCGATGAATCCGAGCTTCTCGGACGCCATCGCTGCGTGAACATCAATCTGCCGGTCTGCGACGATTCATCCCAGCCGCCCAGTCCTGAGGAACCGGAGTTGGTGGTCGCCCCGATGAACACGCACGGTCTGGTTGACCAGTACGACCGGCGCGAAGCCCCTGGCGGGCAGGTGTATTACTGGGCGTCGGGCCACGGGCTCGATTTCCAGGCCGCCGACCCCGGCACCGATGTCGCCAGCATCTTCGAGCGAAAGATCAGCATCACGCCGATCCGCTACGACCTCACCAAGAAATCCGCGATGGATGGCTGGCGCGAGCGGCTGGCGAAAGCAACGGTCAGCAAGCCGTGATCAGGCATTGGTAGCCTCGCCATCGAGTCTTGCAAAACGAACAAGACGCAGCCGGTGGGCTGCGTCCTGTCGGATTGAGCAATCAGAAGATATCTGGCTGCAAAATGAGA
>JBICHT010000111.1:0-9224 GCA_043101125.1 Phycisphaerales bacterium JB050
CGATCGGCGCTCCAGATGATCGTCTTCGAGTCGGTCTGGTTGAACGAGCTCTAACCGACCACATGACCGGCCTCGCTGATATCAAACGCGATCGTGCCGTTGTGACCCGGAAGCGCGGGCACTTCGACCATCGAGTCGTTGCCGATGTTGTACATCAGGCCGACATTCCGGGCCACATTGTTCGGATCGATGCCGTTGCCAACCGCGAATCCGGCGTTGTTCACGCGGAACGCGGTGGTCATGCGAGCACCACCCGCGGTGGTCGCCGTGATGGGGTTCACCGTACCGTTGTGCCAGTACGCGCCAACCTCCACGCTGCCGCCACCGATCGAACCAACAACATAACCGCCGTCGTTCACATCGTTGGCACGACCGACACCGGCACCATCCGTCGACAGCTCGGTCACCACGCCGTTGGTCCACTGCAGCGGAACCGCACCCGAACCGAACGAGGTGTTCGCGCCCACGCCGACCACCATGCCGCTGTCGTTCGCACCGTTCGCCACGCCGTAGGGCTTGCCCGCCAGGTTCGGCAACGCCGTCAGGGGCTGCCCCGGGTTCGCGTAGAACGGGATGTTGCTGCTCCCGAACCCGCGACCGAAGGCCACGCCGCCCGGCGAAACGCCGAAGCCCTGCGAGGCGAAATCGCCGGCCTGCACCAGCCCAAGATCCTCAATCACATACGACGGAGCACCCATCGCCATCGGGGCGCCCAATCCTGCGGCGGCGAGCAAAACAAGCATCTTCTTCATTGGTCTGTCCCTCTTCTGCTGTTACGGTCTACCGGACCGGTCAATTCATGCGGCCGACCAACCGGGTCGACACCTACAACCTACACGCGAAACCGCAAAGGTGTAAAAAATTACGAAAGAAAAGTGCAAATAATTACACCGCCCACAATTTTGGCGGTACTCTTCTCCAACGAGACCGTGGGGAACCCGTGACACAAACCACCAGCCAACCCAATCCAACCACCCCCAAAGACGATCCCGCGGGAATCGCCGCCTGCGCCGAAGAACTCCAGCACGCCTTCCAGGATCTCCTCGATGCGCTCTCCAACCTCGACCACGGCCCCTCGGCCATCGGACGACGCATCGGCGTCAATCGCGTCATCGTCAGCCGACTCCTCAACGCCGTGAAACGCGCCGACGCACTCGAGGCCCTCCAGCAGGTCCCCGGCCCCGACTCCCTACGCGCTGTCGTCGATGGCGCACGCGACATCAAAACCATCTCGTCGGCCGCCATCGGGCGCGCCAGCGACAGCGTCGATCGCTTCCAGTCCCTCATCCGCGACCGCTTCGGCACACGCAGCGCGCTCGACGCCGCCATCTCCGACGACAGCGCCGCACTCCGCCAACGCTTCGAAGAGAGCGCCCGCTACGAAATCTACAACGGCATGCGCCAGGTCCTCGGCGTCCAGGGCGAGACCTGGATCACCGCCATGATCTTCTCCCCCCCCGCGACCAACGCACCCGAAGACGACGCCATCGCCGTCACCACGCTGCACGGCGTCATCGGCATGCGCCGCCTGCGCGCCGAGGCCCCCGTCGTCTTCACCTTCGGCCCGCCCTACCGCTCCGCCGATGAAGCCCCCGACCCCCTCGCCAGCCCCATCGCGCTCCAGGACCTCTACACCAACGCCCCCGCGCCGCTCGAAACCGAAGTAAACAACGGCCAACTCGTCCACCGTCTCCAGCCCGGACCGCTCGGCAAAGACGCCGTCGCCGACATGCTCGCCGTCAGCCACACCCCCAAAGGCTCACGACGCTACGCCGCACCCGATCGCAAACTCGGCGGCGCGGCCATCTTCCACGATGTCCCCGTCCGCATGCTCCACATCGACACCCTCGTTCACAAATCCCTCTTCCCCGGCGAAGACCCTCGCCTCATCGTCTACAACCCCGGCTCACGCGGCCCCGCCAACCCCAACGACCCCGCTCGCGACATCGACCGCATCGACACCGAAGCCACCATCGAGTCGCTCCCGCTCGATTTCGAACTCATCGAACCATCCGACATCCCCAACTACGCGCAGATGCTCCAACGCGTCTTCACCGAGATCAACCAACCCCCCAGCGACTACCGCGTCTACCGCCTGCGCATCGCGTACCCCCTCCACGGCTTCCAATATGTGATCGGCTTCAACGCCCCGCCCAAGCCGTAACCGGTCCCACCATCACGCTCCCCGAGCGGTTTGTCGTCAGGCGAACCGCCGTACGAGCAACCGGCACCCCCCAACCCCACCAACCCAATGCGGCCCCCTCGTCTCCTCCTCCCCTCCTCGGAGAGGGGGCCGCGCGCGCCGAGCAGAACTCCCCCTCAACCCTTCACCATGTCCATCGCGATCTCGCGCACGCGCTGCAGGCCGTGCTCCCACCCCTCCTTCACGCCCTCGCGATGCTCCTCCGGGATGTGCCCCAGCGCACGATGCTCGAGCACCAGTTGCACTCCGCCCTCGCACTCCGTCAGGCGGTACCGCACATGGTTCACCGCCGGGTACGACATGAACAGCGGCCCGGTGAGTTCCAGCAGCGTCGGCGCCTTGATCACCTGCACATGCCCCCACAGGTGCCCCGACTGGTGACCATTGTCATCCCCCATGTCCCGGTACAACCGCCCGCCCGGCCACGGCTCGATCTTCATCTGCAGCGAAGTCCCGTCGGGCATCTCACTGCCCGGCCCGAGTTCTTCCAGCACCGCCGCGAACGCGATCTCGATCGGCGCCTCGATGAACACCTCGCGCACCAGGTTGATCGCGTGCACCGTTCCGCTTTCCGCTTGCTTGACCATGACTCGTCCTCCTCCTTCATGCTGTCCCTATGTTCACGGAGCATCCGTGAGCCGCGACGCCGCGGCCTTCTCCGCACGCTCCTTGATCCGATCCGTCTGGTGCGCCCAGAACCGCTCGTACCCGCTCACCCACTCGTGAACGGATCGCAGTTCGCTCGCCTCCAGTTCGTACACCCGCTGCCGCCCGCGCTTCGTGACCGAGACCAGCCCGACCTCGCGCAACACCGCCAGATGCTTGGAGACCGCCGGCTGGGGCAACCCAACCGCGTCCACCAAATCCCCCACCGGCAACGGCCCGGTCTCCGCGAGCACACCGATGATCTCCCGGCGCCGAACCTCGGCAACCGCGTTGAAGACATCACTCGTAGCCGGGGCACGGGGCATGCCCATAACATATTCCGTTATGAGAATATATCAAGCCGAGCACAATCAAATTCCCAATTCCCCGCACTGATACCGGCCTGCGACCAGTGCTCTTCTCGAACTACCCAATCGAGTGGGACGGGCATCCTGCCCGCCTCTCTCTTCATCCTCCCTCTCTCCTCCATCTCCCCACGCGGCAGCCGGTCGTCCGGTGCGACCCAGCACAGGCCCGGATGAGGCAACGCCCCAATCCTTCCAGCACACAAAACCGCCACAGGGTTAGAGCCCAATCGCGCAAGCGATGGGTCCCCAGCAACCGGCAACCAGCAAGAACATGCCACACGGAATCCCAGTCTTTGCGGAAGCAGAGATGGCAGATGCTGGCTCCAAACCGATCACCCCTATAAGCCTTGAAACATTCACGAGCCTTAACTGATTCGAGGAAGCAAATCCACTGAAATGTATTTCTTAAGCACCTTACCGAGTGATGTGGGATTACCATGCATGCGAACCCCACCGCTCGAAAGCCCGTGCGCCTCAAGCCTGGAAATCACTAACTGCTCAGGAAGTTCGCGTTCAATTAACATTTGCGCGCGTTCACCGTTCATTTCCCGAACGAAGTAAACGAGTTCAATCGTCGTGAGTTGACGGACTGCATCGGAGAGAACTCGCACCTGAGATCGGCTCGGCTTCTCGCGCATGATCCATTCAAGTACACCTGAATAAAATTCTTCCTTGTGTTGTTCGTCATCGTCGATAGCCTTATTGATCACTTCGACAAATAAGTCAATTCGGTCGTCTTGATCCTCTGCTATCGCATCTTCAATGTCTGCTGTTCGCTCTTCAAGACTGGCTACGATTGCACGCAGCAGATCAGCACGTCGTTTTTTACGCCGCGATCGATAACTGTCTGCAAAAGCTACCGCATTAGCGCCGACTCCGAACCCAGGAATACCGAACAAAATCGACAGCGTCGCTAGCACAAACTCAGTCGCAGGTAACATTAAATCTTTTGACGTGGGTTCATCCATGACTATGTAAAACCCTCACCCCACAAACTCCAACTCCAAAAACCGCGCGATGTAGTCCACCAGGCTCATCGCCTCGGGGATCTTCGGGTTCGAGGTCGCGCCCATCGGTTCGAAGCGCATCCCCTTGAAGCGCACCACCGCGTCTTCCACGCTCAGCCCGTACTGCAGCGCCAGGCTCATCGCGCGACAGTACGCCTGGCACATGCCGCTGATCGTCGAGCCTTCCTTGCTCATCTTCAGGAACAATTCGCCCGGCTTGCCGTCCTCGTGCAGGCCGATCGTCAGGTAGCCCTCGTGCTTGCCGATCGAGAACTTGTGCGTGATCGAGCGACGGGTCTGGGGCAGCGAGCGACGGGTGGTCTCGGGAGCGGCGGTCGTCATCGGGACAGGTCTCCGGCGGTCAAAGAAGGGGATCAGTGGCGGGTCCGCGAGTGTAGCAGGTCCAAATAAACCATCGGCGACCCGCCCGGGCACCCCCTAGAAATCGCCTCAGCCGACGCCCCCCCCAATCGCCCCCCAACCGCTCCCCGATTGGCCCTCAGCCCGCGCCGACCCACATCCACACCGCCTGCGAACCCGCCAGCCCCAGCACGATCCCCGCGCTGAGCCATCGCCGGTTCGCACTCCGCTCGGGCGATTCCGCCGCCAGCACGACCAGCAGCACACCGAGCACCAGCAGCATCGTGTCCGGCAGCGTCGATCCGAACCCCGGCAGATACGGCCAGCTCGAGAGTTCCAACGCCATCGCCTGCGCTCGGTCGCCCGAGGCCCACTCCGGCTGGGCCATCGAACCCGCCACGATCCGGGTGATGTTCGCCCCGCCGACGCCGACACCCAACGCGACCAGCAAACCGGTCGCGAGGCGCGACGGGTCATCCAGGCGCAGTCCCCACGCCAGCAGGTTTGCGCTCACCAGCCCGAGCGCGATCCGCGCATCGAGGTCGCCCGCGATCGCCCAGCCCGTCAGCCCGGCCGCGCCAACCCCGACCAGCACCGCCAGCGCGCCGGACCAGTCGGGCAGCGATTCCGGATCGCGCTCACGCGCTTCGTGCTCCCGGCTCCCGATGATCCACAGCACCCCCAGCGACAGGACCAGCAGCAACTGGGCGTTCAGCGCGTCCACCCGGTCCACCAGCCCCAACCCGCCGAGGACCACCAGCAACCCGGCGAGCACCCAGACGCGAAACCCCTCGAACGAATACACCATCAGCGAGCGGAAGCACCCGCACAGCATCACGAGCACGAGCGGGGCGACGATCAGTTCCGCCGCAGACACGGCGCCAGCCACCCCACCGGTCTCGCCTCCGGGCGCCGAGTCACCGAACCGGGCCGCCGCGGCACAGCAGGCCGCGACCCCGATCGTGAAAATCGGAACCGCCAGCGAGCGCGAACCCAGACGAGAGGTGAACGCGAGCGCGCCGTGGACCAGCGTGGCCGAGATGGCGAGGATGAGAGGAAGCACGAACCCGCGAGTGTACCCCGCCGCTCGCGAGCGGTGTCATTCCCGCCCGGCGAACCCCAGAGAGTCTTCCAGCCAGTCATCGGATTTGAGCACGCCGCGGCGCTGCGCGTAGGCGATCGCTTCGGACCGGCGCTGCGCCCGGCGCTGGATCATCGGGATCAACCGCTGCCCCAACGCGCCCGGCACCAGGCGCGCGAGCAAGGCACGCCCGCGCGGGAAGAACCGTTCGGCGATCTCGTCCTCCAGACTCGACAGGATCACCACCTCCCCCGGATCACCCTGACGCGCACAGCGACCGAAGAGTTGCCGGTCGATCCGCGCCGACAGCGCGCGTCCCGCGGCGATCACGCACAGCCCCCCTGCTTCGCGCGATTCGTCCGCCAGCCGGATATCCGTTCCGCGCCCGGCCATGTTCGTCGCGACCGTCACGCGTCCCGGCTCGCCCGCCGCGCCGACGACCTCGGCCTCCTGCTCATGACGCACAGCGTTCAGCACCGCGTGTTCCACACCCCGCGCGGCGAGCAGCGCGCTCAGGCGTTCGCTCTCGGCGACGCTGGACGACCCGATGAGCACCGGCTGACCGGCGCGGCTGCGCTGCGCCGCCTCATCGGCCACGGCCTTATCCCGCTCCGCGCCCGTCGCGAACACCCGGTCCATCGCGATGCGCCGGCGCGAGGGCTTGTGCGTGGGCATCGGCACCACCGGCGAGCGGTAGATCCGCACGAACTCGCGCCGGGCCTCGAGCGCAGTGCCGGACATGCCCGCCAGGTGCGGGTACATGCGGAAGAACCGCTGAAAACTGATCCGCGCGACCGTGCGCTTGGCGCTGCGGACCTCGAGGTTCTCCTTCGCCTCGACCGCCTGGTGCATGCCGTCCCGCCAGGTGCGGTCGGGCATCGTGCGCCCGGTGCTCTCATCGACGATGACGATCTCGCCCTCGCGCACGATGTAATGCCGGCCCCGGTGGTACAGGTATTCCGCGCTGAGCGCCTGACGCACCATCGTGTCCCGGTCACGCGGCAGGCGATCCGCCAAAGGACCGCCCTTCGCCGCGTCGTCGATCGCCCGGCTCGCGCTGGCGAGCAGGCGGATCTCGCGATGGGCCGCGTCCACGGTGAAGTGTTCATCCCGCTCCAGCGCGAGCGCGATGCGCCGGCCCTCGTGGTAGTCCTCGGGGGCGGGCGCGGTCCCATCATCGGCGGAGATGAGCAGCGGCGTCACGGCGTCGTCGATCAGGACGAAGTCGGCCTCGTCCACGATCGCGCTGTGCAGCCCGCGCTGAAGCGGCTGCGGCACCGTGAGTGAACCACCGATCAGCACCCGCAGCGCGTGCGGACCGACCGAGCGGAGTTCGCCGAGCGCGAGGCGGTCCCGGAGGAAGTCCGCCGCGAGTTCCCGGCTGGTGGAGTAGGTCACATCGGCCTCGTAGGCGTGCCGTCGCTCGTCGGTGCTCGCCTCGCCGGTGATCGCGGCCACGCGCAGGCCCAGTCGCTCCAGGCAGGGTCGCGTCCAGTCGGCGTCGCGCTGCGCGAGGTAGTCGTTGGCGGTGACGATATGACAGCCCTTGCGGGGAGCGCCCAGCACGGGCGCCGCGAGCAGCGCGCTGAGCGTCTTGCCCTCGCCGGTGGCCATCTCGACGACGCAGCCGTCGATCATGGCCAGCGCGGCGGCGACCTGCTCCCGGTGCGCGAGCAGCCCGACGCTGCGCCGTGCCACTTCCGTGATGCCGGCGACCGCCGCGACGCGGTCCTCGGTGGGTTTGTCGAGGAGCGTTGGAACGAGCATCGCGCGGACCCGATCGCGGAGCGTCTGATCGTCGAGCGAGACAAGGGACTCACGCTCCGCGAGCACGGTCGAGGCGAGTTCGAGGTACTTCCGGGTGCGCGGCACGCGGCTGCGGACGATCGCCGCGGCCTCTCGCGCGAGGAAGTCTAGCCCCTCGGGTTCGCGAGTGGATTCGATCGGAGCGCTCAGCGCCCGCCAGGTGCGGTCGAGGGCCGCGCTCACTGCGGCGCTCCGAAGCGCTGCTGGAACTCCTGTCGCGCCGCGCGCAGCAGTTGGGTCAGCAGCGGCTTGGGGTCACGCTCGAGACGCACCTGCACCCGCTGGCCAACGAACAGTCCGTCGGTGGAGTCCGGGATCACCACGACCTCGAAGACCGGGTCGCGTGCCGTGGTCTGGTTCTCCGCCGACGGATCGGTCTCGATCGACCCTCCGGCGTTCTGGCCCATCGCGGCCGAAGGAAGGTCGCGCCGACCCGCGACGCTGATGGACTGGACCGTGCCAGACAGTCGCTGTTTGGGGCGCAGGAGCGGTCGGATATCGACGGGGGATTCGAGCGCCTCGCGTTGGAGCGATGCCGCGCTGGACTGGCCGACCACCGCGCGGATGCGCAGGTCCGAGGGATCGACGAGTTGCCCGAGCCGTTCGCCCCGGGTGACATAGGCACCAAGCGCCCGGTCTCCGACGGGAGTCACCCAGATGCCGTCGAAGGGCGCGGCGGTGGTCATGCGTTCGAGTTCGGCCTGGGTTTGGTCGTACTGTTGCTCCAGCACGCGTTCGCGCTGGGCGAAGACCGAGGCATCACCGGGGCTGTCCAGACTCGCCAGACGGCTCGTGCGCGTCGCATCGAGCCGGGCGGCCACTTGGATCAGCATCGTGTGGACCTCATCGTTGGACTGGCGGACGAGCGGATCGCCGGCTGCTACTCGGGTCGCGTCGGTCTGGATCCAGTCCACAAAGCCGTCTGCGCCGGAGAACACCTCGGTCGTGCGCGTGGCATCGACGATGCCGTCGATCCGCACGCGATCGGGGACCGGAATGAGCATCGCCGCGAACGTGACGATCGCGAACGCCCCGGCGGTGATGAGCGCGGAGCGACGACGGGTTCGGGCGATCTCGCCGGAGGTGGCGAGGTACTTCACGAGTTGGGTGATCGGCGTGGAGAAGAGCATGACCGCCGCGACCATCGCGAGCACCAGCCCGAGGGCGAAGAGTTGATCAGCGATGAACCGGATGATGACCAGCAGCACGACCACCCGGTAGACCGCGGAAGTGATCCCGTAGATCGCGAGCCAGTTGCGGTTTCGGGTGCTGGTGGCCGGATCCTTCGGCTCGCGGGCCTTGAAGAGGTACTTCTTGGCGTAGTAGTAGATCGCCTCGCGGCTGCGCTGGTAGAGGTTCGGCGCTTCGCAAAGGTCGGAAAGGATGTAGTAGCCGTCGTAGCGCAGGAGCGGGTTGGCGTTGAACAGGATCGTGGTCACGCCCGCGAGCAGCACGGCGTTGTGGGCGAGCGTGTTCATCTGCGAGCCGAGGGCGGTGGAGGCCCAGACCAGAGCCGCGACGGACGCAATCGCCAGTTCGAAGTACATGCCCGCGGCGTTGACGACGATCCGACGCCAGCGGCTGCGCAGTGTCCACGAGGACGAGGCATCGACATAGGGGATCGGCAGCAGCACCCAATCATCATGAAGCCTTTGCCGAGGCCCACCGCCTGCTCGAGGGCAGCCATGTTCTCATTCCCCAGGGCGGTCGAGTCAACGTCGCCAATCAGGAATACGTCGACCGTCGGATCGGTC
>JBICHT010000112.1:0-12881 GCA_043101125.1 Phycisphaerales bacterium JB050
CGCTCTTCCTATCTGTTTTTTTCATTTTCGGCACGCAAAAACTGTACCGGGGGGGTGCACACCCCGCCGCGGTTCCTGTTTTGCTCACAAGATGAGATCGGAAGCGATCAGTCTTCCTTGACCTCGTACTCCGCATCGACAACATCGTCGGAGTCGGTGCTGCCTTCGGCCGAGGCTTCGGCTTCGGGGGCGGCACCGGCGGAGGCCTTGGCGGCTTCCTGCTCGTAGACGATCTTGCCGAGTTCCATCGAGACGGTCTCGAGTTCCTTCAGGGCCGCTTCGATCGCGTCCTTGTCGTCACCCTTGATCTTGCCCTCGACATTCGAGACGGCCGATTCGATCTTGCCGCGAACTTCGCTGGAGACCTTGTCGCCGTGCTCGTCAAGCGCCTTGCGGGTCTGGTGGACCATGCCATCGGCGCGGTTCTTCAGATCGACGAGTTCGCGCTTCTGTCGGTCGGCTTCGGCGTTGGCTTCGGCTTCCTGCTTCATGCGCTCGATCTCGGCGCTGTCGAGGCCCGACGAACCCTGGATCGTGATGTTCTGGCTCTTGCCGGTCTTCTTGTCGGTCGCCGTGACATTCAGGATACCGTTCGCGTCCAGCGCGAATTCCACTTCGATCTGCGGAATGCCGCGAGGAGCGGGGGGTATGTCGGTGAGCTGGAATTTACCGAGTTCGCGGTTATCCGCGGCGAACTCGCGTTCACCCTGCAGCACGCGGATCTCGACCGAGGGCTGGTTGTCCTGAGCCGTCGAGAAGGTTTCCTTCTTGCTGGTCGGGATGGTGGTGTTGCGCTCGATGAGCTTGGTCATCACGCCGCCGAGGGTTTCCACACCCAGCGAGAGCGGGGTCACATCGAGCAGGAGGATGTCTTTCACATCGCCCTGCAGCACGCCGCCCTGGATGGCGGCGCCCACGGCGACCACTTCATCGGGGTTCGATGACTTGTCCGGCTCCTTGCCGAAGATTTCCTTGCACAGACGCTGCACCGCGGGGACGCGGGTGGAGCCGCCGACCAGCACGACCTCGTTGATCTTGCTGGTGTCGATTTTCGCGTCCTTGATCGCCGCGAGGCACGGGGCCTTGATGCGTTCGAGCAGCGGCTCGATGAGTTGTTCGAACTTGCTGCGGGTGATGGTCACCTGCAGGTGCTTCGGTCCGCTGGAGTCGGCGGTGATGAACGGCAGGTTGACCGAGGTCTCCTGGCTGGAAGACAGCTCGCACTTGGCTTTCTCGGCGGCTTCCTTCAAACGCTGCAGGGCCATCGCGTCGCTGCGGATGTCGATGCCTTCGGCCTTGCGGAATTCCTCGGCGATGTAGTCGATGAGGACCTCGTCGAAGTCATCGCCGCCGAGGGCGGTATCGCCGTTAGTGGACATGACCTCGAACACGCCGTCGCCGACATCGAGGATGGAGATATCGAAGGTACCGCCGCCGAGGTCGAAGACCGCGATCTTCTCATTGGTCTTCTTGTCGAGGCCGTAGGCCAGAGCGGCCGCGGTCGGCTCGTTGATGATGCGATCGACCTTGAGCCCGGCGATCTCACCGGCTTCCTTGGTGGCCTGACGCTGGCTGTCGTTGAAGTAGGCCGGCACGGTGATGACCGCGTTGGTGACGGTCTCGCCGAGGTAATCCTCCGCGACCTTCTTGAGTTCCTGCAGGATCATCGCGCTGATCTGGGCCGGGGCGTACTCCTTGTCACGGATCTTGATCTTGACGAGGTCGGAGCCGGAGCCGGTGACCTCGTAGGGCACGCGCTTCTCGTCTTCCTTGACCTCGCTGGCGCGACGACCCATGAAGCGCTTCACCGAGTACACGGTGTTCTTCGGGTTGGTCACCTGCTGGTGCTTGGCGGGCTGGCCGATGAGCCGGTCGCCCTTGTCGGTGAAGCCGACGACGGACGGGGTGGTGCGGTTGCCCTGCGCGTTGATGAGCACCTTGGGGCTGCCCGCTTCCATGACGGCGACGACGGAGTTGGTCGTGCCCAGGTCGATTCCGATGATCTTGGACATAAGAGTAGTTTCCTTCCCCGGCGATGCCGTCGCGGCGGGCCGGACCTGTAAATCTCGTGAGTACGAAAGACGCGGGCGGGCCCGCTTGGTTTGTATTCTCGCCCCGACTCGTTCCGCGAGACCGGGTTGGCTGAGTAGTTGCAAGCTCGATGCCAAGCAGGGACATGAAAAAACCCCGCTCACGACTCAGAAAACGGGGTTTTGATTCAAATAAGGATGTCTGCCTGTCGCATCCGGGAGCCGAGGCGTCAGGGGCTGCCGTTGTGGCAGATCAGGGGGAATCGGGGGTGGCGGGGTCCTCGGGGGTCGCCGGATCGGAAGGCTCGCTGTCTTCACCGGAATCTGAGGCATCCTGATCGCTGGGAGGAATGACTTCGGCTTCGCTGTCGCCAAAAATGTTGCGCAGAATCGATTTTGCGAAGTCGCTGTTCGCGGCGTTCAGTTCCTTACGCATTGCGGGGCGGTCGAACGCAGCGGGATCGATCTCCTTCTCATACAGGGCAATGAGTTCTTTCTTGCGCTGCCCGTTGATCATCGCGTCCGTGATTTCGACATCATCATTCGTGTCGAAGACGCCGTCCGGACCGGCAGAGAACACCTTGATGCTCTCGACCCGAGTTCCTGTGATCTCAAGTCGATATGGGTTTCCCCAATAATCGGTGGCCGTGGACTTCTCCAGGTCGAGTTGGTCTGCGCTGGTTGGCAGTGAACCGCTCGTGACAAAATGGTGAGCCGCCTCGGCCAGAACCGCACTGGCTTCTACACCAGTCGTTTCAGCGGTCAGCTCTGCCGGCGACAGCAGAACGAGTCGGAGGTAGCTGGCGGCGACGACCCCATGGGGAATGGAGAAGACAGCCCCGACCAGGACGCCAGCAATGGCAAAGCCTCGTGGACGCTTCAGCAAAGCGAACATGCTCAGCAACACCCCCAGGGGCGCGACGAGACAAGTCACAGAAAACACAAAACCCACAATACCCAAGATGTTTCGAGGCTTTGGTTCGCCGTAGTTGGCGTATTCGGGCTGGCCACCCACGGGATCCTGTTGGTAAGGATTGTTCATTCGCGTCAGTCTTTCAATCGGGGTGATGCAGCAGCGCTCCGGGCGGGGCAGCGTCAGACCCTAGGGTACCCGCGGCTCGTGCTTGAGCGGGCCTCGGAAGTCTGATTTGGCGTTTCCATGGGAAAATTTCAATCCAGACAATATTTTTGGTGTTTGTTCTTGACCCGAACAAAGCCCTAGGTACGATAGAGAGGTGACCCAAACAGGTCCAGATCATCCTTCACAGCAGTCAATACAAGGAACCATCACGATGATCAGTCTTCACCGCATCTCCCGTCTCGCCAACAGTGCCCCCTGCGACCCGGCTCTTGCCGCTCTGCTCCTCGACGAGATCCTCGGCTCAACCCGTCCCTTGCCACTCCCGGTTCGCCTGCGTCTGGAAGCCAGCGAGACGCTGACGGCGGTGTCCATCGGGCTGGGGCTCTCCCGTTTCGTGGACCTGACCTTCACCCCGACCGCACACACCGTGGAACTCGCCGAGTTGCTGCTTGCTCGCCAGAGCGAGAGCGGTTCGTTCGGCTCGGTCAGTGCGACGGCCGTGGCCGTCGCGGCTTTGCTCAAGGCCAGCGAACAGTTCCGGCGCGGCGGAAGCGCCCTCAATCAGCCCATGGCCGAGCGGATCGCCGCTGGCGCGGAGGCGGCACTGGCGTGGCTTTCGGAGCAGCTCACGCCGGCGCCCGCTTCCGACTGGCAACCGGTCTCGTCGATGTTCGGCGAGGGCTTCTTCGAGGACGAGGGCAAGGACGAGGACGGCTTGTCCTCTGCATCGCAGCCGGTGCTGCATTGCGATCCGGTCGATGCCGCGATCGCGCTGTGGCAACTCGCGTCTCAGCCCGGGGCTCGTGCTCGCCTGGATGCCGATGCGGTGCTCGACACCCTTGAGCGATCCGGTGCTCGGCATGATCGTGCCGTCGCCCAACTTCTCGACCGGGCCAGCGCCGCAATGAGCGGCCAGCCGGTCCCCGAGTCCGTGGAGCAGCCGATGCTCGCCTCGGCCCTGACCGAAGCGGCCTAAACCTTGATCGATTGAGGCGTTCGGCGAGCCTGCACAGCGCATACTGTCCCAAGGCATGCCCGATCACCCCCTCCATCCAGATTCGCCACTCTCCCAATCGTCTGACCAGCGGCCGAGACAGGCCAGCCCGGACGATTCCGGCGATGCCGCTTCCGATGAGCGCGCCACCGATCGCGGTGCGCCCAGCGGTGCGGCGAATACGGGCAGGCCGAGCGCATGGGAGGGGTGCTCGGTCATCGCCCACCTCGATCTCGACTGCTTTTTCGCCCAGGTCGAAGAACTCGACGACCCGAGCATCCGCGGGAAACCCGTCAACGTGGGGCCGCCCCCGCCGACCCGTCAGCCAGATGGTCGCATCGATTTCAGCAAGAGCGGGCGCGGAATCGTCTGCACCGCGAACTATGTCGCGCGCACCTACGGCGTGCGTACCGCCATGCCAGCCACCCAGGCCCACCGGCTCTGTCCCGACGGCGTATACCGATCGAGCCACGGCGAGCGCTATCGCGAACTCTCCCGCGCCGTCTTCGCGGTCTGTGAAGACTTCACGCCACGGATCCGTCCGGTCGGCATCGACGAGTGCTACCTCGATTTCTCCGGGTTGGAGCGGTGGATCCGAGCGAAGCAGAAAGGGTCTCTGTCGAAGAACTGGGATCGTGTCTGGCCGCTCGTGCTCGCCGAGCAATTGCGCGACGAGATCGAGTCGCGCACCGGGCTGACCGCTTCGATCGGTGTGGGTCCGAATCGGTTCATTGCCAAACTCGCCTCGGATTACGACAAGCCGCGGGGGCTCAAGTCCGTCCCGCCCGATGAGTGCGAAGCGTTCATCCGCTCGCTGAAGCTCGGTGATCTTCGCGGCGTCGGGCCGAAGACCCGTGAGCGGCTCGAGCGCATGGGTTTCCGAACGCCAGCCGACATCATCGACCTCAGCCGCGAGGACTGCATCGCTCGCCTGGGTGATCTCGGTCGGTCCATTTGGGATGCCTCACACGGTGTGCCGGGTGATCTTCCCGCCGAGCGAGAGCAGCGCAAGAGCATCTCGCGCGACCGGACCTTCGCCGAGGACCAATCCTGCTCGAGCGTGGCCGGTCGGCAGGAAATGCTCGCGACGCTCAGCCGTCTGACCGCCAAGGCGACCTACTCGCTCCGCAAGGAGTGCCTGTTCGCGACAACGGTCAGCGTGCGCGTGCGTTTCGCGGACTTCACCAACATTCAACGCGATCGGTCGCTTGGCGGTCACGAGGGCATCGGTTCGACCGATCAGGATGCGGACATCATGCCGGTGGTCGAAGAACTGCTCGACGATGTACTCGAGCGACGGGCATCGGTCGCCCAGCGTCGGCTGGGCGTGCGTCTGGTGGGTGTGAAACTCGGCGGCTTGTCGCCGTACCAGCAGCGACAGCTCCGCATTGGAGAATCCAATGAAGTGGACCGGCGTGCGGAGGTGTACAAGGTTGCCGATGAGATTCGGCGCAAACTCGGCTTTGATGCGCTGTCCATCGGGCGCGCGATCGAGAGCAAGCGAACCAGATCGCGTCATGTGGCAACGCAGGCCAAAGACCGTGCGGAATCGCATCCGGGTAAACAGCAGGTAAACAGGAAGCCGGACAAGCCGGAGCCTCAGGACGACGAATTGTGGCAGAGCCGGGATCTGGACATCGACTGAGCCCTCGTTAGGCTGTTCTCCATGCCACACACGAGCGGAACCTGCGCCCTGACCCTCGCGATCCTCGCGTCGGGCTCGCTGCTCGGTTGCACCGGAGCGACTCGGATGACTGATTCAACGACCGGCAAAGCCATCGCCGGCCCGTACGCAAACGCCCACGACCTCGCCCGTGGGGCCGACTACGCACGACGCGATGCCGACTGGCGGTTCGGCCCGATCGTCTATCAGGTGCTGGTGGACCGGTTCGCACCATCGGAGCGACTGGACGAGAAGTTGGACCTCTACGCGCCGCCGCGTCGGTTGCGAGAGTGGTCCGAACGACCCACGAGCGGTCACTATCTGGAAGATGCCCGCGTGTGGTCGCACGAGGTGGATTTCTGGGGCGGCGACCTCGACTCGGTGCGGACGCGGCTCGAGCACATCGACGATCTCGGCGCGGATGTGCTGTACCTGAACCCGATTCCCGATGCGCTGACCAACCACAAGTACGACGCGATCGATTACAGAACCATCGCGCCGGAGTTCGGTGATCGCGAGGATTTGCGAGAACTGACCGACAGCGTGCATGCCATGGGCATGAAACTCATGCTCGATGGGGTGTTCAACCATACCGGTCGCAACAGCCCGTTCTTCGAGAGTGCGAGCGCGGGAGAGGACAGTCCTTACCGCGACTGGTACATCTTTGATGCCAACCAGCCCCACGGGTACCGCGCCTGGTACGATGTGGCGAACCTGCCGGAGCTGAACCTCGAAAACCCCGAAGTCCGCGCGTACCTCTGGGAGGATGACGACTCGGTCATGAAGTCGTTCCTCGCCGATGGGGCGGACGGCTGGCGACTGGATGTCGCCTACGACATCGGGTTCGAGTACCTCCGGCAACTCACCGCCCATGCCCACGCGTTCAAGCCGGGCAGCGCGATCATCGGCGAGATCTGGAGTTACCCGGAGGACTGGGGCCACTCGGTTGACGGGCTGATGAACTTCCACCTGCGCTCGATTGTGCTGTCACTGGCGCGGGGTGATATCTCCGGGCACCATGCCTCGGCGATGATTACAACGATGGTGGATGACGCCGGGGTCGAGCCCATCCTTCGGTCGTGGCTCATGCTCGACAACCACGACACCCAGCGCTTGGCCACGATGCTTCCCGACACCGAACGCCGGCGTCTGGCCCAGGTGCTGCAGTTCACGCTGCCGGGCGCTCCGGTGATCTACTACGGCTCGGAACTGGGGATGACCGGCGGCGATGACCCGGAGATGCGTGGTCCGATGCGTTGGGACCTGATCGAGGATGAGGATCCCGACGCGATCGCCGAACTCGAGTGGGTGCGCTCACTCGTGGACATGAGGCGATCCAACCGCGCGCTGCGGATCGGGGACTACCGGCACCTGCCGACCGAGCGGGCGATGGCGTTTCTGCGCCGGACGGACCGGTACGCCGAGACGGTGATCGTGCTGTGCAATGCCGAGGATGAGCCGGTCCGCGAAGTGGTCGCGGTGCGTGATTCCAAGCAGATGGGCTCGAACCCGTTTGTCGATCAGATCGGAGGCGGCGAGGTTCACGCGTTTTCCGGGATCATCGAGGTCGAGATCCCGGCCCGGACCGCGATGGTGCTCACGCCGAAGCCAGTCGATGGCGGGCGTTATTCTTCGCACAAACGAATGCAGTGAGGCGCGTATCGATCGACAGGAATCAGTTGAAATCCTGCTTCATGCGGAGCCGGATGGCGTTCTCACCGATGTCCTCGGGGCGATCGATCACGCTGCATTCGAAAGTTTTCCCGTGGCGGGCCGCGGATTCAGCACTCTCGATTTTGGCGAAGATGCGTCGTTCGATGCCGTCTGCGCATTCGATTTCCGCGATGACGATTTGATCGGCGGGGAGCTCGGCCTTGGTGAGCAGGGAGAACCCGTCCATGCGAACGCTTCCGAGACAGGCCTCGACGGTGGTGAGTTGGCCGCGACTGTCGGTGAACTGGACACTGCCAGCCCAACCGAAGAGGTAGTACACGGCACGCCCATCGTCATCGCGGTCGGCGATAGCATCTGAGCGACTGAGAAGTTCGACAACGCATTCGTGCCACTTCACACGATCATAGGAAGCAGTAGTGGTCATGTTCGTGAGGACCTCGAAGTTGAGAGTGGGAAGGAGGAGGCCGAAAGACAGCCTTGGGTAGGTATGGCACCCCAAATCGAATCAAGCATTTTGATTTGCGGGATGGTCAGCGACGAATGGAGAGGAGGGTCGCGTCTTCAATCTAGCATTCGATATCGGCCTGGGACAGCGCTTCCGTTCGGAATTCTAGAAAAATGTCTCCAGTTGGTGACTTTTTGGCCTGCGCGGGTTGCTGGACAGACAAATAGGGGCATATTTCACGGAGAGCGCATTAAAAAACCGCTTATTCAGGGCAGTTATTACTGCTGGGTCGCAGAATGGGGTACTTATCTATCTCATTCGAGCGCTTTCAGAGTCGCGACTTCAGAGGCTCTGGGCATGTCACTAAGGGTGGGGCCTTGCTTTGAACGGGGTGTCCATGGAATCGGGTGTCACGCTCTCATTCGAAACGGATTGTGCCGCGGTGGTCGGGGAGTTGCGTTCGGCACTTGAGGATCTTTACGCGGCCATCGGGATGGACCCGGCGGTGCCTCAGGAGATGGCCCGGCGGTTTTCGCTCAATAAGACTCTGACCTGGCACTTGTCGCGTCTGATCGGCGAGGACCGGTGCCTGCCGGCGATGCAGCACATCCCGGGATCGCTGGCCATGGAGAAGGTCTTGAAGGCGGCGAAGGGGGCGGGGGCGACTGCGGACCAGTGTGACCGGGTGCGTGGGGCGGTTCGGCGGTACGACCTTGTGGTGCGTCGGCATGTGGATGATCGCACGACGCTGGATCTCATGCTCGATGGCATGGCCACCGAGCCCGACAAGGCCCTGGAGGCGAGTCGGCGGCTGGCGTATCGGGGTGCGAGCGGGATTCGTGGTGTGCAGGTCCAGACACGCGTGCTCAATGCGTTTCTGATCCCAAACCGTGATGATCCCGACCGGATCGATATTGCTGCGGTGAGCGGGTACATCGGTGTGCGACGATTGCGTCCGAAGGTGCGTTGCATGCTCTTGAGTGTGCGCGGCTGGCAAGAGCAAGACGACCAGGCGATCGGTTGGGAGCCAATTTTCGAGCCGCTCGATGGAAATCCTTCGAACTCGATCCTCGAGCATTATGGCGAGCGTGGCCATGCGGGGAAGGGCGCAGACCTTGTTCCGACTGACGACGGTTTGGAGATCATGCTCCAGCCCGGTCAGGTCGGCAACCAGAGCATATTCGATATTGCGCGAGCCGATGTTCTTCGGGGGCTCGGCAACCGGTGGGCGGATGGCGAGGATTCCACGGGTGAGGTTTCAGTCTCGCTGAGTGTTCCCTCGGAGCGATTGGTATTCGACCTGCTCTATCATCGGGATCTGAGCTTTGTACGCAACGCCCGCCCGCTGCTGTTCGATATGGTGGATCGGGCTTCATCGGGTTTCCGGTCCGAGGATCACCCCGGGCTTCTCCCCCTTACTCCGGCACTCACGGACCTCGGCCCGGGGCCGATCGTGATGTCGACGCCGCATGTGCCGGGTCACGGGATGCTGGCCCGGAAGGTGTGTGAGCGTCTGGGGGTGGCGTTCGAGCAGATGCGCGGGATCCGCATGGAACTCGACTATCCGCCGATCAATTCCGAGATCACACTGCGGTTCAACTTGCCCCAGAAGGCTTGATGTGGATTGATCGGTCGCCCAGACTGCTCGGATGACGAACGAAATCGACGGGCTTTGGGATTTCAGTGATGCCGCGGCGAGCGAGCTCCGTTTCCGTGAAGCGATGGCTTCGGAGGTCGGTGCGCAGCGGGAGTTGTTGCGCACGCAACTGGCGCGAGCCCTCGGGCTCCAGCGTCGGTTCGAGGAGGGGCATTCCGAATTAGACCTGATCGGTGAGGATCTGGTTCGGATGCATGACGAACTGCGCGTGCGATGCGAGCTCGAGAGGGGGCGGCTGTTCAATAGCGCCGGTGATCGGGAAGCGGCCTCGGAACGGTTTCGCATCGCGTTGGATCATGCCGGGGCTGTGGGGCTGGATGCGTTGGCGGTTGATGCGGCACACATGCTGGGGATTTCCGAGCCGGGGGATGCGGGTGCGAACTGGACGCGCCAGGCGATCGAGATTTCAGAGGCATCGGAAGATCCGAAGGCGCGGAAGTGGCGGGCCTCGCTGCTGAACAACCTCGGGTGGTCGCGGTTTGAAGCCGGTGAGCACGCCGAGGCGTTGGACTGCTTCCAACGGGCCCTCGATGCGCGGCGCGAGCAGGGCGATGCGGGAGCGATCAGGATCGCGCGATGGTGCGTGGCTCGGGGGTTACGCGAACTTGGGCGAATCGATGAGGCGATGGCGATCCAGCGGGAATTGGAGGCCGATTACGAGCGGGTCGGTGAGCCCTCGGGGTATGTCTTTGAAGAACTGGGGGAATGCCACCTCCTGCTTGGGACCCCAGAGTCGGCCCGCCCGTTCTTCGCGAAAGCCCACAGGGTTCTCTCCGCTGATCCGTGGCTCCAAGAGCGGGAGCCGGAGCGGATCGAGCGACTGAAGCGGCTTGGTGATGCTGGGGGCTGAATCGCTATAGGATGCCACCATGACCAGTGCCCCAACGAAGACAAATTCGCCCGCCAATTCCTCGACCGATTTGCTCCAGCGTCTCGCTGTGCTCGACGACCCGCGCGTCTTTGCGCCGGGATCGATTGATGAGAACAACCACATCATCTCGTACAACCCGGCGACCGGAGAGCCGCTCGCGGGGGTCGCGTCGCAGGGTCGTGAGGCCTACGAGGATGCTGCTGCCCGGGCGGTGCAGGCTTTCAAGCAGTGGCGTGTGGTGCCCGCTCCGAAGCGGGGCGAGATCGTGCGTCGGATCGGGCTGGCGTTTCGCAAGCACAAGGATGATTTGGGCAGTCTGGTCACCACGGAGATGGGCAAGATCAAGCCCGAGGGCGACGGCGAGGTGCAGGAGTGCATCGACATCGCCGACTTCGCCGTGGGCCTGTCGCGACAGCTTTACGGCAAGACGATGCCCAGTGAGCGTCCGGAGCATCGGATGTTCGAGCAGTGGCAGCCGCTGGGACCGGTGGGGTGCATCACGGCCTTCAACTTCCCGATCGCGGTGTGGGCCTGGAACGCGATGGTGGCGCTGGTCTGCGGCGATCCGGTGATCTGGAAGCCCAGTGCCATGACCCCGTTGATCGCGATCGCGGCGACGAAGGTCGCCGTCGAAGTCCTTGAGAACTCGACCGATGTCTGGGAACCGACCGACGGCATCAAGGCGGCGGACCTGCTGGCGTTGGTGATCGGCAGCGACGAGGAAATTGGTGTTCCGATGACCGAGGATCGGCGTTTGCCGCTGATCAGCGCGACTGGCTCTTGCCGCATGGGTCGTGAGGTTGGTCAGAAGGTGGCGGCTCGTCTGGGACGCTGCCTGCTTGAGTTGGGCGGGAACAACGCGATCATCCTCACCGAGGACGCGGACATGGACATGGCCAAGCGGGCCATCGTGTTCGGTTCGGTCGGCACCGCCGGTCAGCGCTGCACGACGACCCGGCGATTGCTTTGCGTCGGGAATGCGGCGGAGCGGATCACGCCCGGTCTGATCGAGGCGTACAAGACCGTGAAGATCGGCAACCCGATGAGCAAAGGTGTGCTGATGGGGCCGCTGATCAACGAAGAAGCAGTTCTCGCGATGAAGAAGGCCATCGAGCGGGCGGAGAAGTCCGGCTGCGAGATCCTGGTCGGTGGGCAGAAGGGCATCCGCGACGGTTGGACCGAGGCGGGGCACTTCGTGGAGCCGACGATCGTGAAGGTTCCCAAAGGCCAAATGCCCCAGGTGGTGCTAGAAGAAACCTTCGCCCCGATTCTCTACATCTGTGAATTCGATTCGCTGGATGAGGCGATCGAAGCCCAGAATGGGGTCGATCAGGGTCTGAGTTCGGCGATCTTCACGGACTCGGTCCGGTCGGCGGAACGGTTCCTCAGCCCGGCGGGGTCCGACTGCGGCATCGCAAATGTGAACATCGGGACTTCCGGAGCCGAGATCGGCGGGGCGTTCGGCGGCGAGAAAGACACAGGTGGAGGCAGGGAATCTGGCTCCGATGCCTGGAAGGTGTACATGCGTCGCCAGACCTGCACGGTGAACTACTCGACGGAACTCCCCCTCGCACAAGGGATTCAGTTCGGCTGAGTTATTCTCGTTGGGCGTGCGTTATCGGGCATTGAGGCTCAAAATAATTGTGCTTTTTGACCAGATCGCGCGCATAGAACGGGGTTGCCGTGGGTTGACCCGGCACGCTTTGGTCGGTCTGCATGCCGCACAGAAGACGGGTTGTTTTCTCGGTTTTTGGCTGCTCGGGGCTTGATTGGCGGTATGCTTGGGTGGCTGCACCCGGGGCTTCCGCCCGATGAGTGTGCTATCCCTTCATCCTCTGTGGGTGCAGGGCTCAAATACGACGGTTTGGTGCGACGCGCCGATTTTTCCCTTCGCAGGAGTGAGTGACATGAAGTTCAAACGAGGATCGACTCTTCTTTCCGTGCTGATGACCGTCGGTGGTGTCAGCGCGATCGCCGCGGCTGGTTTCGTCTTTACGGGCGATTGTGCCAGCGGTTCATGCGGCGACAAGAAGGCCGACGCAACCGTGGTTCAGGCCTCGAACACCGAAGGCCACTCCGGCAAGAGCTGCTGCGAACTGGGTGCTCTGGCGAAGAAGTCCGAGGGTGCAACCGTGGTCCCCGCCGCGAATGTCGAGAAGAGCGAATGCACCGAGGGTGATTCGTGCTGCAAGGACAAGGGCGAGGCTGCTGTGGTCGAGGCGACCAACCTCGTGAAGGGCGACTCGTGCTGCTCCTCGAAGGGTGAAGCCAAGGTCGTCGAGGCTGCCAATGTTGAGAAGTCCGAGTGTGCCGAAGGCGACTCGTGCTGCTCTTCCAAGGGTGAAGCCAAGGTCGTCGAGGCCGCCAATGTTGAGAAGACCGAGTGCGCTGAAGGCGACTCGTGCTGCTCTTCCAAGGGTGAAGCCAAGGTCGTCGAGGCCGCCAATGTTGAGAAGACTGAGTGCG
>JBICHT010000113.1:0-12695 GCA_043101125.1 Phycisphaerales bacterium JB050
TCGCAGACCTCGTAGTTGGCCATGACCTGGTTGGAAGTCTTGCTGCCATCGCCCAAAATCACCCCGAGAACCTGAAGGCCTACGCGGGCATCACCGCGCTGCTCGCCGAACGCCCCGCGGAATTCAACCAATGGGTCGCCGAAATCGACCAACGCGCCACCGCCGAGCGGACCCCACCCGCCGCCAAAGCCGCCCTCGACATCGCACGCATCAACGCCCGCCTGAACCTGATCCCAAGCAATCCGCGACAGTCCGGCGCCGCGGCACTCGCTGCAGCCCGAACCCTCGGCTCCTACGACATCCTGATCGAGTCGCTGCTGCCCAAAACCGTCAAAGACCCACAAACCGCCCGCGCCGTGCTCGGCGTCGTGGACAAAGTCGAACGCGCCCTCCGACTCACCCGGCCAATCGATCCGGAACAGGCACAGCCGACCTACGACCGACTCGAGACCGTCAACGACGCGGCGCTTGAGTTCGTGCAACGCCACACCGCCGCCCCCCAAGCAACGCCGGAACTCGTCGCCGCCACCTTGGAATGGCTCTGGACGACCGACCGTATCGACGAGGCCAGGAACCTCGCCGCGCGCTGGCGCGAATCCGTGCCCGCTGCCCAGATCACCGAAAACACCACGCCCGCAGCCGTCATCGTTGAAGCCCTCATCGCCATCACCGCGGTCCTCCCCGACGACCAGATCTCGCCCAACATCGCGAGTGTTGCCACCGAGACCAGACAACCATTGACTCGCGTCTGGTCCAACCTCGTGGCCTCGACCCTCGCACTGCGCGAACGCAAAATTCAAGACGCCGAGTCCCACCTCCAGCAAGCAGCCAAAGATGCCGATGAGATACGCCTCAGTGGTCTCTTCTCGGTCAGCGAGCAAGCCGACAACTCGATCAACACCTTCCTCAACTCGCTCGCCCAACCCTTGGTCAATGCGCTCGCCGCCGATGCGGCATTCCGATCCGGCGACACCGCCCGGGCGATCGACCTCTGGACACTCGCCGGACGAGAACGCCTCGCATGGGACCTGCCCGCTCTGCAACTCCTCGACATCTACCGCCAGCGAGGCAACATCGGCCAGGCCGAAGCAATCTCAACCGAGGCCATGCTCCGTGGAGCCACGATCAGCACCGGCCTCAGCATGATCGACGCACGGGTTGACCAGTTCGAACTCGGACTCATCCCCTACGAAGTCGCCCTGACCTCACTCAACGACCTTGAACAGGCCGGGTTCCCAGAGCCTCCCATACGCGTCGCACGCCTGCGACTCGCGATCATCGGCTCCATCCGCTTGCCCGCCCGCGCCGCAGAATTCGCCGACCAGGTGGCCAGCAGCCTCGCCCAAACCGTCGCCGAAGCGAGTGATGGACCCACCACCGCCGAAACCCTCGTCCGCATGCTGCGCGCCGCGGATGAACTCGGCGTGATCGCGAATCCCGCGTTCGTCCCCGCCAACACCGCTGCGGCCGCCTCCCAGGTGATCAACGCACAGTTCTCCCAACTCACCCCGGAAAGCAAGTACGCCGCTTCGCTCATTGAGGTCGCTCGCACCGGGGTCTACGGCCCCGCCCTCGAGCGATTGATCGCCGAGACCGAGCGCGTGCAGGCAGACCCCGACCTCTCCGAGGTGACCAAGTTCGATCACCAGCGGATCCTCGCCCGCTTCTCATCCGAACTCGCACGCTCCTACCAGGCCGTTGAGCAGCAGGCCTACGATCGCTTGCTCGCGTTCGCCGAAAACTACCCGGACAACGCCGACGCCCAACTCCTCCTGATCGACTCTCTCCTCCGTGCCGGCGAGATCCCGCCCGTTCGCACCGAAGCACTCACCGAAGCGCTCGACCGAATCCGCGATACCCTCGGCACCGACAGCTACGCATACAACTTCGCAGAATCGCGACGCCTCTACGCCAACCCCGCAACACGAACCCCCGAGGTCGCACGCCAGGAAATCATCTCACGGCTCGATCCCTTCGTAGAAGGCCCGCAGTCCGGTTCCGCCACCGTCGAAGTGCTTCACCTCGTCTCAAAGTGGTGGGAACTGCTCCCGAATTCCTTGGAACGCCGTCTGGGCTACCTCCGGCGTGCTCAACAAACCAGCCCAACCGCATGGGGCCTGTACCCCGATCTCGTCACCGCCCTGACCGATGCAGGCCAACTCGACGATGCCGCAACCGCGCTCGTGCAGTGGGGCTTTCAACTCCGCCCGTCGCTCGGCATGCGCAGCCAGCGTCGCGACCTCGCCCAGTTTGTTGGCGCCCAGTACAACGCGGTCGCCAAGCAGGCCAACGACGATCGCTCACGCCAGATCCAGACCATGCTCTGGTCTCTCGCCGTCAACGACGCCGTGGCCATCGCACAATCCACCGGGGAGCGCACCGATCTCCTGCGTCTCGCGCAGGTCCTCCTCGCCGCGCCCGATCGCGATGTCGCACGCGCCGTCGCACTCAACCAGATCGCCGAGCAGGTCAAAGACAACGCGGCACAACGCGTCGACGAGTCACGACCCGCCACCATCACTCCTGGCGTCGCCGCCGCCGACTTGACCGTCGCGGCCGCGTTCCACACCGCCGTCCAAGCGATCACGCTGGACTCCCCGGATGCACCTCGCGCCAATGCAGAGGATCTTCCGGCCCTCGCAAACGCCGCGCGACTCATCGCAGAGAACGCCGCAGTCGCACGCCTCACCTTTGCCGTCGCCGATGAAACCCGCAGCGACTTCCCCGCCACCGTCCGCACCACACCCGAACCCGACGCCGCACTCCGTGTCCTCCCCCTGGCGATCAACGACGAACAATTGATGAGCAGAGCCGTAGGCCTCTTCTACGCCGTGGCCTACGACCCCGAACGCTGGCAACCCTTCGCGGATCAGGCCCGCAGCGCCATGCTCGCAGCCGCGGCCATCAAGAACATCACCGAATACGAGACCCGCAACCTGGTCTACCCGCTCTCCCAACTCGGCGAATTCGAGACCGCCATCGCCCTCCAGCGATCGCTCATGTCCGAGGACGATTCCACGACCGATGCCACCCGCATCAACGATGTCGTGGCCATCGCCGAAATCCTCCGCGAAGCCGGGCAGACCACGCAGGCCTACGCCGCCCTCGATGCCCTCTCCGCGGATGATCGAAGCAGTCTCATGACCGAAGTTGCTCCGATCGGAGCACAAGCGCTCGTCACGCTCCTGGAGCTCGAAACCGGGCAGGATCAAACCCCTGTGACCAACGCGTTCGTCCGACGCGTCACCAGCAACCCCCAGGCCGGTGTCGACCCGCTCCAACTCGCCATCGAGTCCGCGGCAGACTCCATGACCCGTCGCCGACTCCTCGACCTCGTCAGCGACGACCTCGTCGCCACTTCTTCCGGACCCGGCGCGCAAGACTTGCGACCCTTCGTGGCTTCACTCTGGTTCACCGCCGCAACGTCTGCTCCCGAAGACGACCCGATGCGCCGCGACCTGCTGACCCAGACCATCACCCGTCTCAATCAAGTGGCAGAGATCGAACAGCCAGGGGCAAAGGCCTTCGCCTATCGCCGCAAGGCCTACTGCGAGATCGAACTCGGCCTGGTCGACAGCGGAATCCGTACCTACCGAATGGCTCTCGAAGCCGAGCCGAACGATCCCGCGACGCTCAACAACCTCGCCGATGCGCTCAAACGACAAGGCCAATTCCCCGAAGCCCTCCAGACATCCGAACGCGCCATCGCTGCGGCCCGTGCCACTCAAATCCCGAATTCCATCCTCTCCGTCTTCTACGACACCTACGGCGGATCAAACCTCGCCGTCGGCAATGTCGAGGAAGCCCTCGCCGCCCTTCAGACCGCCCTGGACCTTGACGCCACGAACAACGCCGCACGCGTCACCTTCGCCGAGGCCCAACTCGCCGCCAACCAGAGCCCCGAACTCATCAGAGCTACCATCGAACCCATCGGGCCCGCAGCAGAACAACAACTGCCCGCCTCGACCCGTCAGCGCTTGAGAGCGGTTCGAGAGCAACTCCGCGACTAAGAGCGCGAACAAGCCGCAGGCGCTTGAACCACCAAACCTGCCCCCGGTCGCCAACTGGCAGAATTCTCCCGCCCTGTACGCCCCTTCTCTGGGGTTATCTGCTCAAAAGTGGGCTATGTCGCATGGTGGTCCAATAACTACTTCAAGTACAGGGCGTACTCGCCACTCCCAGTACTTCAGGACACCCGACTCGGGGATGCAAACCCTTGTGTTCAAAAGCGTTGAAATACGCGAATGCGCGTAGTTTTTATTGCCCACGCATTGCTTCGACGCCTCATATCCTGCACAATACCGCCTGTGGACCTTGAGAAAGTCCACCGTCGGGTGTGTAATCCCGAGCAATTCTGGTTGGAAGAGAAAGAATTGGAGTAAAGAGATGAAGAAGACAAGCAAGTGCGCATTTGCTGCGCTCGCGCTGGTCGGTGCAGCGTCTGCTGCTTCGGCCCAGTCAGTCGTGTTCAATAGCGGGATTCGTCCCGGTAGTTTCACCGGCGGTGAATTCGTCGGCACCTACACCGGCGGTGAACTCGCGGGCAGGAGCCTCCGCGGTTTCTGCCTCGAAATCGGCGAACTGATCAGCCTGGGTGGCCCTTCGTACGGGTACGAAGTGGTCTCCGGCAGCGATGGTGCCGTGCACGGCGGAAGCGGGGGACCCGATCCCGATCCGCTGTCCAACGCCACCGCCGCGATTTTCACCGTCTGGATGTCCGGCCTGATCAGCAACACCCCGGCAAACGCGAAATCGGTCCAGGAAGCGATCTGGTTCCTCGAAGAGGAGCACGGTTCCGCCACCGCAGGTGCGACCAGCGTCATCAACTTCGTGAGTGGGCTGGCTCAGTACTCCACTCTGGACTACACCCCCGGCGCGGACGACTTCAACGCGTCGTTGTTCCCGAACATCCGCATCGTGAACCCGTTCGATGTCAATGGGGACGGATCCCGAGGAACTGAGCGTCAGTCTCAGATCGTCCTCATCCCCCTGCCCACCGCGTCCGGTATGGCCCTTGCGGGTCTCGCCCTCGTCGGTGGCATCCGTCGTCGCAAGTAAGCGTCGACCATCGCTCGCAGCGAGCGGAGCCTGAACGCTCCGTTGCGCTGCACCGATAAGTCTTCGGGACATTCCCGAAGCCACGCCGGTCCACGAATCGCCGAGGGATCCATCGGTGGACGCCCGGGGTGAACCTCTCAAAACGCTGCTTGGCATGCGGGCAGCATCTCAACCAGAACGACATGCACTCTCCAGAGCCGGGCACCACGCCCGGCTCTGTCTTTTTTGACCCTGACGGCCGAACTTCCAATCCACGCCAGGACCGGCGTCACGATCGGTTATCGGGCGAAACAGTTTTTGTGGGTCATTGCCTAATTTCACATCCTCCCACGAGGTCTCATAGTCCAAGACCCCATAATTTCTGCATGGATAACCACCAAATCAGGGTATTCGCGCAGATCGGTCCGAAAAGGCTTCTCCGGGTCCCGTAACCGCTTGCAAACCAATGGGATAGAAGATTTTTTTGAGCCCAACCCTCTTGCATGCCCCCCAGAACAGGTCATGATCTCAGCACGGCCTCTCGCCAAGCGACCATTTGTGTTCCATGGCCGCACAGATCCAAGAGAAGAGAATTGGGGAAGAGAAACATGACCAAGACTTGCACCATCGTCGGAGCCCTCGCGCTCCTCGCCACGACCGGCATCGCAACCGCCAACACCGTCACCTTCACCCGTGGCATCACCGGCACCTCCGGCGGCGAATTCATCGGCTCATACACCGGTGAGATCACCGGCAACCGCGTGAGCTTCTGCCTCGAACTCAACGAAACCGTCAACCCGAACGGTTCCACCGTCTACGACTACACCCTCGCCACCGGCGATTACGGTGCGACCGGTGGCGGTGTGGCCGGTGCCGGCGTGGGCGGCAACGACCCCCTCTCCGCCGCGACCGCCTACCTCTTCCAGCAGTGGATGCTCGGCAAGGCCACCAACGGTGCTCAGGGCATCGTCAACACCGTGGCCAACTCCCGCGCCCTCCAGAACACCATCTGGTACCTCGAGCAGGAGCTGGAACTCAGCAGCCTCAACTCGGCGCGTCAGGCTGAAGTCACCGCGCTGCTCGCAACCGTTCCGAACACCTACAGCATCGTCCCCGGTGCGGACGACTTCAACCTGCTCGCCGGTGGCGGCCAGATCCGCGTGGTCAACATCACCCGCAACGGCAACGACTTCCAGTCGCAGCTCACCCTGATCCCGCTCCCCACCGCCTCGGGTATGGCCCTCGCCGGGCTCGCCCTGGTCGGCACCCGTCGCCGTCGCTAAAACGCGACCAGACAACCTGACTCACTTCGAGGCCGAGCACACCGCTCGGCCTCGTCGCGTTTTGACCTCCACCTCCCTTCGAGGGAGAAAGTGGTCACACGCGGATTCAGTGTGTGACCGGATGAGGGGGGCGGTCCGAATCTTTCAACTCATTCGGAGAAGCCAAACCCGCGCAGCGGAACATTCACCGCCCCGCGTACTGCTTCTCGTAATACTCGCGATACGCGCCGCTCTTCACCCGCTTCCACCAGTCCGGGTGGTCCACATACCACTTCACCGTCTCTTCCAGCGCTTCCGGCCACGCCGACCGCGTCGGCTGCCAGCCGATCTCGCCCTTCAGCTTCGTCGGGTCGATCGCGTAGCGACGGTCGTGGCCCAGGCGATCCTCCACATGGCGGATCATGTCCTTGCCCTTGCCCATCAGTTCGATGATCAGGTGCGTCAGTTCGAGGTTGGTCCGCTCGTTGTTCCCGCCCACATTGTAGATCGAACCCGCCGCACCCTTCTCCAGCACCGCGATGATCGCCTCGCAGTGGTCGTCCACATGCAGCCAGTCCCTGATGTTCAGCCCGTCGCCGTACAGCGGCACCTGCTGCCCCTCGATCAGGTTCGTCACGAACAGCGGGATCACCTTCTCCGGGAACTGGTACGGCCCGAAGTTGTTCGAGCAGCGCGTCGTCCGCGTGTCCAGTCCGAAAGTCTCGTGGTACGCCTGCACCAACAGGTCCGCACCCGCCTTCGACGCCGAGTACACGCCACGCGGCTGGATCGGTGTCTCCTCCGTGAACATCAACTCCGGCTGGTCGAGAGGCAGCGAGCCGTACACCTCGTCCGTCCCGACGAAGAAGAACACCGGAGCCTTGCCGCCGTCGCTCTTGATCCGACGCACCGCGTCCAGCATCACCTGCGTGCCCTGCACATTGCTGGTGATGAACGGCCCGGCATCGAGGATCGACCGGTCCACATGGCTCTCGGCCGCGAAGTGGATCACCGCGTCGCAGCGTTTCACCAGCGGCTCGACATCGTCCATATGGCGGATGTCGCCCTTGACGAACTCGTAGCGGGGGTCGTCTTCAATATCCGTCAGGTTCTCGAGGTTGCCCGAGTAGGACAGGCAATCGAGATTGATGATCTTCCACCCCGGCCGATTCTCGAGCGCAAATCGCACGAAATTCGAACCGATGAACCCGCACCCGCCGGTCACCAGCACGGTTGCATCATCACGGATCGCCTTGTCGCTCATTTTCTCGCCTTTCTCAGTCGTCTCTTCTTCGCGAGCTTCGCCGCGATCAGCACTTGGTCCAGTTGGTCTTCCCAAGGGCTCATCGGCCCGATGACTTCTTCGGTTGCACTCAGATCCAGCACACTGAAGGCCGGACGCTTCGCCGGCCTCGGGAACGCATCGCTCCCGCACGGCTTCACCACGCAGCCCGACTCGGTCTTTTCCGCGATCGCCGTCGCGAAGTCGAACCAGGTGCACCGCCCGCCATCGGTCGCGTGCCAGATCCCCGGCTCGACTTGCTCTTCGAGCAGTTTCAATGTGCTCTCGGCCAGCCCCAGCGCGCTCGTCGGACGCCCGTGCTGATCGTTCACCACCGCCAACTCGTCCCGCTCCGCCGCGAGCTTGGCGATGGTCAGTACGAAATTCTTGCCCCACGGCGCGTACACCCAACTCGTCCGGATGATCAGTGCATCGAGTTTGCCCGAATCGATCATCGGCTCCAGCAGGATCTCGCCCGCCGCCTTCGACCGCCCGTAAGCGTTCACCGGGTCCCGCGGCTCATCGCAGCGGTAGGGGGGCGCGATCGTCAGGTCGCCGTCGCGCTCGCCGTTGAACACATAATCCGTTGAATAATGCACCAGCCGCGCACCGACCTCTGCACACGCCTCGCCGAGCAGCCCGACCGCCACGCCGTTGATCACGGTCGCTTCGTCCTCGTGCGCCTCCGCCCCGTCCACATCCGTGTACGCGGCGCAGTTGATCACGGTCGGCCAGTCATCAATCGCTCGGCGGATCGAGGCCGGGTCGGTGATGTCGCATGTATCGCGCGCGAACGCACGGTAGGTGATGCCGAGTTCCTCAAGCAGTTCACACCACGCGCGCCCAAGCATCCCGCCCGCGCCAAGCACGACGATGCCATTGCTGGGAATTGGCCGCTCGCTGCTCATACCCGCTCAGCGAGCGCCAGCCGCGGCGGGCATCTGCGCGTGGTTGGCACCACCCTCGGCGACCAGCTTCGACGCCCGCAAAAGACTTTCGAAGGTCCCCGCGTCGGTCCACCAGCCCTCGAGCGTCTCGTAGGTCAGGTCGCCGCGTTCGAGGTACCGGTTGTTCACATCCGTGATCTCGAGCTCGCCGCGTCCCGACGGTTTCAACTCACGGCACATCTCAAACACATCGTTGTCATAAAAGTAGAACCCCGTCACCGCCATGTTGCTCGGCGGGTCGGACGGCTTCTCGATCAGTTCCACCACGCGCTTGTCTGTGCCCTCGCCCTCAAAGCGAACCACACCGAACCGCTCGGGGTCCTGCACTTCCTTGAGCAGGATCTTCGCGCCGCTGGGCTGGGTGAAGAAGTCGCCTGCCGCCTTGCGCAGGTTCCCCTCGATGATGTTGTCACCAAGGATCACGCAGATCTTGTCGCCGTCGGCGAACTCTTCGGCCAGTTTGAGCGCATCGGCGATACCGCCCTCGCCCTCCTGATAGGCGTACTCCAGACGCTTGATGCCCAGGTGCTTGCCGTTCTTGAGCAGCTTCAGGAAGTCGCCGGCGTGGTCACCGCCGGTCACGATCATGATCTCCGTGATTCCCGCCGTTAGCAGCGACTGGATCGGGTAGTAGATCATCGGCCGGTCATACACCGGCAGCAGGTGCTTATTGGTCACCTCTGTCAGAGGGCGCAAGCGCGTCCCCAGACCTCCAGCAAGAATCACACCCTTCATCGCGACCAGCCCTTTCCCAGTCCCAGTCCAGACCCTCAGCAGGTCCCTCACTCCCGACGCCGCTCCTTCGCGCCGTCGTCCTCCACGGTATCGGATGGCCCAGTGGGTGCATTCACCCGGATTCAGGCCGTGAACCGATCCGTACCCTGCGCCAGCACTATACCCGGGCGCAGGCTTCTTTCCGGACCCTTACGACGCTCCACGCTCCATGCGGGTTCGGTGCCCGGCGATCAGTCGCACGCCCACCATCCGTGCCAACCGATCGCGACCAGTCACGCCCAGACGCAGCCGAATCGCGTGCAGGTGGTTCTGCAGCGTCGACTCACTCACCCCCATCCGACCGGCGATGGCCTCGCTGCTCCCGCCGCTGCAACACTCCAGCAGCACATCCCGCTGGCGCGGGGTCAGTTCTTCCAGCACATCCGCGATCCACGGCATCTCGGATTCTCGGACCACGAACCCTTCCACCGGGTCAGCAGGCTTCGGGCATTCCTCCCGCGGGCGACTCAGCGGCCTCGCCTTGAGCGTCCTCGGGTCCGGTTTCGGTTCCGTAATCCGCCCTCGTGACCCCTCAAGAGCGGGAGGCGCGGCAGAAGAAGAGCGATTCGGTTCTTGGGGTGTGCGTTCCATGCCTCAACCGTCCGTTCCACCTCCCGCCTTTTCCTCCCACTTGAGCCGAATCGCTCGCAATTCGCGGAATTTGCCCGATCTGTGCCGGTCAGGGAATCCTCAGCACCAGATTCCCAATGATCCGAGCCCGTGGGCTCGAACATTTTTCTGTGCGATTCCTTGCGTACACACCAAAGAGGGCCTATTCTCTGACTGTTCTGAACAGTTCAGAACATCCTAAGGAGCATCCATGACACAATCCGTTTCTTCCCCCTCCCTCCTCGCGGCGTTCGTGGTCGCGACCTGCGCCACCGCCGCTTCTGCGGACACCATCTCCCACACCGACTTCTCCAGCGGCACCAACGGCTGGCAGGGCAACGGGGGGGCGGAAATCCAGAGCGACGGCCTCAACGACTACTTCCGCATCCCCGGCGTCACCGACATGTTCTGGTACGAATTCGCCAACAACACCAATCCCGACATGCTCGGCGACTACGGTGCCAAGGGCGACCTCCTCGAACTCAGTTTCGACATGCAGTCGAACCACATCAGATTCTTCGGAAACCCCGTTGACAGCCGCGCCGTCATCTTCGAATTGCGCAACTACGACCTCGGCGACGACTTCTATCCCTACGCCTCCGTCCAGTTCAACATGGGCACCGTCTCCGGCCACGGCCAGGACTGGACCAACTACTCCCTCCCCTTCGATCCCAACTCCGAAGAACTCCCCGAGGGTTGGCTGCCCTACGGCGCGGAAGACAGCGAGGGCAACTGGACGCTGCCGCGCGATGTCACCTTCGCCGACCTGATCTCCGGCGTCGATGAGGTCGTCATCCACAGCGCCGAACTCGGCTTCTTCTACCCCTTCACCAACTTCGATCTCGCCATCGACAACATCACACTCCGCTCGGTGCCCGCTCCCGGTGCGCTGGCTCTCCTCGGTGGACCGGCCCTCCTCGCCGGTCGCCGCCGTCGCTGATCCAAGACCCCCGATCAGTACGATCAAGGCACCGGTTCCCCGGCCGGTGCCTTGTTTGTGCGCGCTCCTCATACGCCCATTGCGGACCGCAACGCACCATCCTGCCGATACACCCTCCATGCAACTCGACCAGCCCGACATCTGGCAGGATTCCCCCGTCGTCCCCGAAGCCGACTTCCAATCCACCTACCAACGCGGGCTGGGCGTCTGCGGCGGCACCTACCACCCCATCGCCGCGGCCCGCTTCTACAACCTCGTGCAAGCCCTGCGCATGACCGAAGGCCTCCCCGGCCAGACCATCGAAGCCGGTTGCTACCGGGGGCTGACCTCCTACCTCACCTGCCACACCCGGCGCCAGCACGACCCCTCCTTCGACGGCACCGGCCACACCGTGGTCGATTCCTTCGAAGGCCTCAGCGAACCCACCGAGGCCGACGGCGCCGACGCCCACGCCTGCTGGTCACGAGGCCAGTTCACCGACACCGGCGTCGATCACCTCCGGAGGGTCCTCGCCGACTTCCCCGGCGTTCGCTTCTGCAAGGGTTGGATCCCCGCGGTGCTCGATGATCTCCCCGACACCCCGCTCCGCTTCGCCCACATCGATGTGGACCTGCACGACCCCACCCTGCAGTGCCTCGAGTGCTTCTACCCGCGCCTGGTTCCCGGTGGCATCATCGTCATCGACGACTACGGCCCATGGTCGAGCGGGAAGTGGGAGGGGTGCCGCAAGGCCTGTGCAACCTTCGCCTCCGGCATCCCCGAGCCCATCGTGCCCCTCAGCACCGGCAACGCCATGCTGATCCGCCGCGCCTGATCCGAACCTTCCCGGGACTCCCGCTCACGACCGTGAGCGGCCCCGGTGCGATCGCATCACGAGACCGGACGCGCGGAGCGAACAGCCCGACGAGTTCTGGTCTAGTCGCGTTGCGTCGAGAAGCGGCTTTCCTCAACGCCAAACGCGCTCAGCAAACGCTCAACCAAGTCCGGGTTGCGGATCCGGCAAGTCGTCTGACGGTAGTGCGTATCTGAGATGGCTCGATCCTTCGGAACATGCGCCAGCCAGCGGACCCGAGCACAGTGCTCGACCATATCGGATGCCAAGTTCCGGTCCCGGTTGAGCACATCCTTTCCGAGCTCTGCAGACAGAATTTCCGACATGTTGCGGTTCTCACCCGCGGGCACGAAATCATGCCGAGGCACGGCCGGATCGATCACTTCACAAATCCCGACATATCCGTGCCTGCTTGCGTACGCGAACACGCGATCCCCCGCCTGAAATTTCTTGACCGCGTTCACATACCGCGCCCCTCCGCCTGCTGAGATGAACCCGTACTGCACGCAGTGATCCCAGGAGCGATTCGAATTCTTGTCCTCACCGGTGTTGATGAAGTGGTACCCCGTCGCCTCGCCGCGTACCGCCTTGCTGGCCCGGATGCGTGCAGACTTCTCCCGCAGCCGGACCTGATAATCCTCCGCCGCAGGCAACGGCAGGCACTGTTCGCTCCAGATCAGCAATTCGCCGTCGCGCTCGTAGGGTTGAAGCTGCACGCATCGAATATCGATCCCTCGCTGATTCAGCCAGAGCACCGCCGTGGTCAACTCCTGACTGAATCCCCCGGAAACCAGCACGATCCGGACATCGCTGGGAAACTCCGCTTCGTCCGGTTCGTTCCAATCGAGAAAATCGAGCAGTTGTCTCTCGGCATCACGCGGGTCTGCACCGTTCCGGCTCAGGTACTCCGCGTGCGTATCAACAAGCCGAGACCAGGTCATCGGGGCGACCATCGCGGCATAACGAAGCGCCTGAAGATCCATGTGGCCGCCTCGCTGGTCGCGCTTCAACT
>JBICHT010000114.1:0-24332 GCA_043101125.1 Phycisphaerales bacterium JB050
AAGAGGAGATAACTGAGGAAGTCCGAGCCCTCGTGTGTGAACTGCTCGTGAGCCTTGTCGGCTCGGTCGCGTTGTTCGCTGGGGCGCTCGCGCGGGTCCTGAATGCTCAGGACCGATGCGATGATCAACGCTTCGCGCAGGCACTGTTCGTCGGCGCCGGCGATGATGATGCGTCCGATGCGCGGATCGACCGGCAACCGGGCGAGTTGGCGCCCGAGTTCGGTGAGTTCGAGGCGTGGGCCGTGCTCGCCGCCGGAATCTTCCTTGACACGGAGCGCGCCCAGTTCAACCAGTGTCTGCTCGCCCTCGCGGACCATGGACGCTCGGGGTGGATCGAGGAACGGGAAACGATCGATCGAGCCGAGGTTCAGCGCGTGCATCTGCAGGATGACGCTGGCGAGGTTCGTGCGCAGGATCTCGGGGTCGGTGAACTCGGGGCGCGAGCGGTAGTCGGCCTCGTCGTACAGGCGGATGCAGATGCCCGAGGAGACGCGGCCGCATCGCCCCTTGCGCTGATCGGCGGAGGCCTGCGAGACGGGCTCGATCGGCAGTCGCTGCACGCGTCCGCGGGCGCTGTAGCGGCTCATGCGCGCAAAACCGGGATCGATGACAAAGCGAATGCCGGGCACGGTCAGTGATGTTTCAGCGATGTTGGTCGAGAGCACCACCCGCCGGCCCTTGTGGGGCTTGAAGATCCGATCCTGATCTGAAGAGGCCAGTCGGGAGTAGAGCGGCAGAACCTCGGTCCCGCTGAAATTCGCCTTGCGGATGGCCTTGGCGGTTTCGCGGATCTCGCGTTCGCCGCTGAGGAACACGAGCACATCGCCCTGCGATCCGCCGGGCTCGGTCGTGAGTTCATCCAGCGCGCGGACGACGGCGTTCGGGACATCGACATCGTCCGGGTCCATCGGCTTGCCGACGGACTCCACCACCGGTCGATAGCGCACCTCCACCGGGTAGGTGCGTCCGGAGACCATGATGATCGGGACTTCACCCACCGAGTCGGCGAAGTGCTTCGCGAACGCCTCGGGGTCGATGGTGGCGGAGGTGATGATGACCTTGAGATCGGGGCGACGCGGCAGGATGCGCTTGAGATACCCGAGCAGAAAGTCGATGTTCAGACTCCGCTCGTGGGCCTCGTCGATGATGATGGTGTCGTAGCGGGTGAGATCCCGATCGGATTGTGTTTCGGCCAGCAACACGCCGTCGGTCATCACCTTGACGAGCGTCTCGCCGGAGGACCGGTCGTCGAAACGGACTTTGTAGCCGACGACCTTGCCGAGGGGAGTGCTCAGTTCCTGGGCGATGCGGACTGCGACGCTGCGAGCGGCCAGGCGACGGGGCTGGGTGTGTCCGATGGCTCCGTCGATGCCGCGCCCGAGTTCGAGGCAGATCTTCGGCAGCTGGGTGGTCTTGCCCGAGCCGGTCTCGCCGCAGACCACGACGACCTGATGGTCACGGATGGCCCTGGCGATCTCGTCGCGCTTTTCGCTGACCGGGAGTTCTGGGGGGTAGGTCGGGGTGACCACCATGGACTGGCGCGCGGCTCGTCGGTCTTCGGCCCGCCTCAGATCACGCTCGAACCGCTCGACCTGTTCGGCGCGGGAGAAATCGAGTTGACGGAGGCGCGACCCGAGGCGCCGTCGCTCGTACACGGGAGTGCGTTCCAGACGCTTGCGGAACACGGCGAGTTGCTCAGGGTCTTGCGAGACCTGGGGGGCACCGCCTGATCTGCCCCCCGATTTGCTCCGTCCTCGGCGTGAGCGACCGCGCCGACGCTTCCCGCCCCGCAGATCGGGGACTTCGGGGCGTGCGCCGGGATCGGGTTGTGCTTGTTCGCTGGACATGGTGGAGCACCGAACGGATCGGGACCGGCATCGTATCCCGCAACCCGCGCGGCTTCCGGGTCAGAAGGCGAAGAAACGGTCGATCCGCTCCAGAGATGTTCGGATTCGCGTCTCGCCGCCTTCGATCGAGCCGCTGTGAACCGCCTGTGCGATCGCCCTGGCGGCTTCGAGTGGGTCCAACTCCGCCGAGCGATCGGGCATGTTGTTGGCCAGCAGCAGGAGATCGGCTCCAGCATCGGTCGCAGCAAGGATGGCTTCCATCGGCGGATATCGCTTCGCGATGGCCCCCATATCGAGCGCGTCGGTCACGATGACCCCGTCGAAACCGAATCGGTCGCGGATCACCCGGGTCCACGATGCTGAGAGACTGACGGGTCGGTCGGGGTCGATGGCTTTGTGGAGGAGGTGGGCGGTCATCAGCGCGAGCGATGCTGACGCGTCACGACGCGAAAGGAGTTCGCGGAAAGGCTCGAGTTCGCGCTCGGTGTGGCAGCCGGTGATGTCGAGCAGTTGGTCGTGGGTATCGCCGGGCGCGGAGCCGTGACCGGGAAAGTGCTTGAGGCACGAGAGGATGCCCGCATCGCGATGAGCATCCACAACGACCCGGGCGCAGCGGATGACCGTGTCCGGATCGGTCCCGTAGGACCGGGCATGTTGCTCGATGAGCGAGCCGGAGCCGGGGAACTGCAGATCGACACCCGGCGCGAGGTTCCAGTCGATCCCCGCCCGCTTCAACTGTTCGGCTTGCAGCATCGCTGCGCGGGCTTGGCTTTGTTCGTCGAGTGCGGCAAAGTCGAGCGGGCTAATGCCTCGTTCGTGGGCGTTGGTTTCGTTCAGGCGAGCGACGCGGCCGCCTTCCTGATCCACGGCGATACGAACCCCCTCGCCCAGCACCGCGCGGACCCGATCGGTCAAGCGCCGAACCTGTTCCGGCGACACGATGTTCCGGGACCGGGGCGAGCCGCCGGAGGCAAGATCACGGTCGAACAACACGATGCTGCGGACCCCTGCGAGGCGGCACCGCTCCAGATCGCGCTCGACTTGAGCATCGCCCGGTTCGGCCCCTCGGATGCCGACCATGAGCAGCCCGCCGCACAATCGGACGAGCGGGTCAGTCACGGACGAATTCCTCGTCATCGGAGGGTCCGGGAACCGCGTTGCAGACCACGAGGGCAAGGATCGTGCCGAAGAGCATGCGCCAGCCGAGTGAAATCTGCAGATCAAGGTTCAGCAGCATCGGCCCCCATTGCATGAAGGCGACCGCGGCGAAGCCCACCAGCAGGGCCGCGATGACCGAACCGGTGCTGCCACGCTTACTGAACATGGTGGTGAGGAAGACGGCGAGCATGCCGGTGTAGGCGTAGATCATCACACCGAGGGCGAACACGATGATGGAATCGCCACTGGCATCCTGCAGCCAGACGCAGGAGAGCGCGAAGGCTGAGAGCACGATGGCCCAGAGGACCACGAAGCGTCGGGCCACGCCCTCGCGCTTCTTTGGCATCGCGTGCGGATGCCAGCGGTCGTAGAAATCGCAGACGGTGGTGGTGGACAGCGCGTTGAGCACGGAATCCAGACTACTCATTGCCGCGGCGAACAGGCCCGCGATGACCAATCCTTTTACACCGGGGGGCATCTCGTCGAGGATGAACCCGAGGAAGACCTTCACGCCGGCTCTCGGAGCGTGAGCCGGCGTGAAGGTCCCCATGATGTCGGGGCGCTGATAATACACATAGAGCAGCAGGCCGAGGACAAGAAAAACGGTGACCACGATGAAACCGATACATTTTGAAAGAATCGCGGACACCGCGGCGCGCTGCTTTGAAGAACAAGTCAGCATGCGCTGCGTCAGGTCCTGATCGGTGCCGAACGCGGCGAGGTTGAAGAGCATCAGCCCCGTGAGCGCACTCCAGAGCGAGAAATCTTCGGCGAGATCGAACCCACCGGCGACCACGCGGGCTTTGACTTCGTTCGTTGTCGGATCTGGAGTACGCAGTGTGTTCCAGAGTTGCCCGGCATCCATCGGGATGCGATCGAGCAGGACAAAAATCGTGAGGATCGCACAGCCAAGCAGGACGAGCAGTTGCGCGGTGTCGGTCCAGATGACCGCGCGGATGCCGCCGGTGAGCGTATAGAGGCATGCCACGGTCGCGATGATCGCGACGGACGCGGCGATAGAACCGAAATCCGATTCCGTCCCAAAGAGAATCAACGATACCGCGAGGGCGGCGATATACAACCGGGACCCGCTGGCAAAGACCCGGCCCAGCATGAACATCGCGCTGGTCGCCCGCTGGGCCCGGAGGCCGTGGCGCCGACCGATCAACTCATACACCGTGGTGACCTTGGCCCCGTAGTACCGAGGCAGGAACACGAACGCGACCAGCACGATCGCGATGATCTCGGAAATCTGGCCGATCAGATAGGTCAGGTCGCCGGTATACGACAGTTCGGGACCGCCGAGGAAAGTCACCCCGGAAACCGCCGTCGCCACCAATGACATGGCCACGAGGACCGGCGAGATCTTTCGCCCGGCGAGGAACGGGTCGTGGGTGTCGCGGGACTTGAAGGCCGACCACGCAGCTACAGCGACAATGGCCAGGGCGTAGCCCGCGATGATGAGCCAGTCGATGCGTTCCAGAGACTCCATCAGCGATTCGCCTTCGTGATCGCGTCGCGGAGGCGACCGTTGCTCGAGGCGAGGAGCGATCTCGCTTCCTCCGGGCCGACCCCGCCCGCTTCCATAAGAATCGCGACCTTCGCCACCCCATCCGCGGCGGCGAGCAGTTCTGCGGCTCGATCCCGGCTGACGCCGGTCACCTCGGACACGATGCGCCGGGCGCGATCACGGAGTTTGTCGTTGGTCGCCCGCAGATCAACCATCAGGTTTTCATAGACCCGTCCGCTGCGGACCATCAGCGCGGTCGAGATGAGGTTCAGCACCATCTTCGTGGCGGTCCCCGCCTTCATCCGCGTGGAGCCGGTCAGCACTTCGGGGCCGGTCCGCACGATCAGGTGATGCCCGACTCCCGGCGGTGTCTCCACCGGCGTGCAAGTCAGGAAGCCGATGCACCCCGCACGGGACGAAGCGTGCGTGAGCCCTCCACGCACCCAGGGGGTCGTCCCGCCCGCGGCGATGCCCAGGACCGTGTCCTGCTCGTTCAGATCGAGCGCGTCCAGTTCAGGCACCGCACCGGTGGGGTCGTCTTCCTTGGATTCGCTGGATTGGCGCAACGCCGGATCCGCGCCCGCGATCAGGCCCACGACACGACCGGGATCAACCTGAAAGGTCGGCGGGCACTCAGAAGCATCGAGCACGCCGAGGCGCCCGGATGTCCCCGCGCCGAGGTACACCAGACGACCGCCGGACGAGAAGCGGGCCGAGGCATCCTCGATGAACCCGACGATCGACGGCTTCGCCAGCGCCACGGCCTGGGCCACGGTCGCATCCGCGCGGTTGATCGTTTCGAACAACTCCCCCACCGACATGCGATCAAGACCGGCCAGCGTGGAATCGCGACGCTCGGTTTCGATGCGCGAGCGGTCAGTGGGATGACTGGGCTGCGACTCGCTCAAGGCCTTCTCCATACTCCCGAAGCATCGGCCATCGCACGCGGCAGACACCACAAGCCGTCGATCATCCCGGTTGATGCGGCACGACCGGTGACCGCGGGCAGGGTGATCGGCTTGCCTTGCGCGGCGAGCGCACCGAGCGTTGCGATCGCCGCACCCTCGCGGGCTTCAACCGGCATGCCCAGCGAATCCGAGAGCACGACCTCGCACGCCGTGGCGCGGCCGATGGCCTCCACGAGCGCCACATTCCGGGCGCCGCCGCCCGCGAGGATCACGCGGTCCGGATGGTGTGCGGCGAGCACCTCGGCGATCACCGTCGCGACACCTTCAACCGCGCTGGCGAGCAGATCTGCTGGCTCGATGCCGTGGGTCTCGAACTTGACCGATGAGTCATCAACACTCCCGAGCGACCGCCCCGCCGATGCCTGCGCCCGGAGGGGAACGATCAGTCTCTCAACCAACGCGCGCGACGGCTTGCCTTGTTGGGCCATCGCCCCGTCGCGGTCAAAAGGCTCACCGATAGCCAGCATCGCGCCGTGGTTCAGAACATGATTGCAAGCACAGATATCAAAGCCGCGGACCTGATCGGTATCTGCTCCTGCCGGGAGCAGCGTCGCGTTCGCGAAGCCACCAAGATTCAGCACAACCCGGGTTTCCTGCGGATCGCCGAACCAGATCGAATCGCTGAGCGGCGTGATCGGTGCGCCTTGCCCGGCGCTGGCCAGATCAAGCCCGCGAAGGTCGCTGACTACTGGTACAAGAAACGCACGGGCGATCGGCCAGGGATTGAGCAGTTGCCACGACGCGGGCGGCTGGTGAAAAACCGTCTGACCATGAACCGCAATGAGATCCGGGGGACCGACTCGCTCGGCTAGCCGCTGCATGCACTGGATATGGCTCTCCGCGAACGCTTGCGCCGCCCGACCGATCTCCGACGCGCTGCACGCCTGGCCCGTCGCAAGGCGAGACAAGATCGCTCCCACCTCGCCGAGACCGTCGGACTCCAGACCAAGCAGCCGAGGGGGGCGATCCGAGGCCCATTGGATCGCCGCGACATCGAGCCCGTCCATGCTCGTACCGGTCATCGCCCCGAACACCACTCGCGTCATCGTCTCCAAGCCCCTGTATCCTCTATACCGATCCCGAGGCGCTGCATCGTTCGACTCCGTTCGGTCGATGCGAGAGTGTACACCCCGCACCCGGAGGCACGCCCATGACCCGTTTGCTCGCAACCCGCTCCGTTCTGGCCATTGGGGTCTCTCTGGCGATCGCCACGATCGCCGTCGCGATGCAATCCGGCGATCGCTCGCGTCCCTCCGCCCCGCAGCGGATCACCGCGATCACCAAACCCAGTCGCGATCTGGAACTCGCCTTCAACATCTCCGGTCGCCTGATGGAGCGGCTGGTTGAGCCGGGTGATTATGTCGAAGCCGGCACCCCACTTTTGCGACTGGACGACCGCGAAGCAAAGCTGCGGATGAAGCTCCAGGAACTCCGGGCCAACAGCACCGCGGCCATCGATGCCGCCAACGCCACGCACGATCTTCATGTCGATGAACTCGAGATCCTCAAGGAAGCCCTCGCCGATGGCGGAGCAAACCAGCGCGAGGTCGCGCGCCAGCAACTCGAGGTCGAGCGGGCCAAAGCCACCATCTATATCGAGGAACTCAAACGCGAGGAAGCCCAACTCGAATTCGAGGCCGCGGCGGTCATCCTTGAGAAATACACCCTGCACGCCCCGGTGAGCGGGTACATCGAGATTGTCCTGACCGAACCCGGCGAGACCGTCGAAGCGCTGAGTCCTGTGCTGCGCCTGGTTTCGACAAACCCGCTGATCCTCGATGCCGCCATCCCCGCGGCGGATGCCATGCGTCTCGAACCCGGGAGCACGGTGTGGATCTCGATGGACCTCCCCGGTCACGAGGAGTACAGGCCCGCCACCGTCTCCTCTCTTTCCCAAGTGGCTGTCGGAGCGACCTCACAGCGGCTCGTACGAATCACGCTCCCAAACCCTGACGGATTGCCCGCAGGGATATCCGCGAGTGTTCGCCTCGATGAGCCCATGCGTTAACGCGACACAGGCCGAATAACCCACTCGCATCAAAATTTCACAGGTCCGCGCGCTGTTATTAATCCGCATCACGCAGATCACTGTGTGCACACGCGCAGAATTTTCGTAGTCTGCCAAAGTCGTCCGAGCGGAGCTCGGTGGGAACCCGTCTCTGTTGTGCAGCCCGCGCTGCGCAGAATCCAAGGAGTGGATTCATGCCTCAACCGTTTACGAAGAGCCAGGACACGACCCTGCGCATCGACCGCGTTTGCGGTTCTCAGGATGTGCTTGCCCGGATCACCCCCTCCATGGACACCACGAGCCGCCGATCGGATCTCCGTCGCCTGGCTGAACGCTACAACGCTCTGTTCAGGAAGCGTTCCGAATCGCTTCGTATCGCCCAATAACCCAAAACCGAGCCAAAGACGCGCCGTGGTCTCAGGCACGCCCTAGCATGGTCGCCCATCGCTATGTCCGTGCCCTTCCCACTGGTGGTCAGCCCCTACGAACTCGACGCGCGAGGCGCGGTCGCGGATGTTGCATTCCTGCTCGGCCAGCCCGCGATCACCCTGCTTCCCACCCCATTTGAGGGGACTTCTCGCGAATCGGTCAACGCCGCGGCGGCATCCGCACCGGAGTTCGCAAGGCTCATCCGGCGGTGGGGCTGGATGCAAGACCTTTGGCGCAACGGTGCCCTGCGCCCCAGTTATGCAGGCATCGAGCCCATCGACCTGGTGCGTGAAACAGAGCACACCATACGCAACGAGCCCGGGTTCGCCGGTCTCTCCAATCTGATGCGTCAGGGTGTGTTCGACTCCACGCACGAGTACCTCCGTGCGCTGTGTCGCGACATTCCGCTGGGGGGAGCCGAACCCGCCGTCTCCGTGCCGATCAGCGTCGGCCTGTCGCGTTTCGCACACGCCATCAATGCCCCGCTGCTGCAGGAACACACGCGACGCTCGAACGGGTCCATCGTGCGGCGTCTGGAAACCCGTGCCTTGCGCACGACCACGCGCATCTCCATCCCGCTTCCGCGCGATGTCGAGCCGGAGGTCACCCTGGAGTTGCGGGACATACTCGCCGCGCCACTTGAGCGACTCCGGGGTCTGCTTGAATCTGATCAGGATACGAGCGGGGATGATGTGATCGATTTCGAGCAAACCATGCTCGATGCCATGCAACGCGAGACCATTCGCTTCGGACTCTCGTCGGCACCGCGGCGCGGCAGGCGCCTGTCCATGGTGCTCTTGTCATGCGCCACCATGCCCGAGCAGGCACCGCTGGTCGCGGCCCTGCGTGCATCATCGCTTGCCTCGCGACGACGAAATGGCGTGCAAAGTGTTTCCGGACCCGCCAGCAGCACGCTGGCCCTTCGCCCGCTGCGAGTCCTGAGTGTTCGGGAACTCCCATGGCAGGAACCCGTCTGAATACCAAATCTGGTCGGTGGATTTCTGGGTAATGCGTGAGCCTGCGTGCAGAATGCGCCGGATTCCGTCGTATGGTGAAGTGGAGTCCCACACCCCGAAAGGACACACCATGGCTTCAGCCCGCTTCTCCACGCTCCTCGCTTCGCTCCTGCTCGCAACCGGTTCTGGCGTTGCCTTCGCAGACGAGGCCCCCCCGAAGCCGTACGAGGGGTACAAGTTGGTGGAGGTTCTCGTGACCGTCCCGAGCCAACTGGCGGCCTTGGACGCGATCGGAAACTCGCTGCACTGTCGCCCCTCGGTCGGGATGCAGATGTACGCGATCGACGAGGATGACTTGGGGCAACTCGACGCGCTGAACTTTCAATACGAGATCATCTCCAACGACTTGCAGTCGGTCGTGGACGCGGAAACCGCCCAGCGGATGGCCGCCCGCACTGTGAACGGTGCCGACTTCTTCAGCGACTACCGCACGATCGACGAGATCAACACCTATCTGGACGACCTGGTCGCGGCGAACCCGACCTTCGTCTCCAAGTTCGAGATCGGGCAAACCCTTGAAGGCCGCACGGTGTACGGGGTACGGATCGCCAACCTCGATCCAAACGACCCCGAGGGAGACGAAGCTTCGAGACCAGGCTTCGTCATCAATGGCTGCCAGCACGCGCGAGAATGGATCAGCCCGGCGAGTGTGATGTACCTCACCGATCAACTCGTCAACGGATACGGCTCCGACGAGCAGATCACGGAATATGTCGATGAACTGGCGTTCTACATCATTCCGGTCGTGAATGTGGACGGCTATGTCTACACCTTCCCCGCCTCACAGGGCGGCTCTGGCCAGCGCCTGTGGCGGAAAAACCGTCGCAACAACGGCAACGGCACCTTTGGTGTCGACCTCAACCGCAACTGGTCGACCGCATGGGGCCTCCCCGATGGCTCTTCAGGCGACCCAGGGAACGACACCTATCGTGGCACCGCGCCGTTCTCCGAACCCGAGTCCACGAACTTGTCTGATTTCATGGCGTCCCTTCCGAATGTCAAAGGCCACCTCGACATCCATAGTTTCAGCCAGTTGATCCTCGGCGCATGGGCGTACTCGGAAACCGAATGCCCGCCCCGCGAACAGGAACTTCGCCTCGCACAGGAACGCCAGGAAGAAGCCATGATCTCGGTCTACGGCACGAACTACGAGGCTGGCCTCGGGTGCGATGCGCTGCTGTACGCCGCGTCCGGCACCGCACCAGACTGGAGTTTCCACGAACTCGGAGCCCTGAGTTGGACCTACGAACTGCGTGACACCGGCCAGTTCGGTTTCACGCTCCCACCTGATCAAATCGTGCCAACGGGACAGGAAACCATGGCCGGCGTATTCGCACTCGCCGACTTCCTGCTCACCCCGTTGATCATCGAACCGGTCAATTTCTCGGATCTGGCACCCTCTGATTCGACAATCCCGGTCCAAATCGAGATCACCGAAGTCAACAACGAGGTGTTCCAGATCGGCAGCGCCAAACTGTCCTATCGCGTGCAGCCCGAGTCCGAGTACACCACGATCAGTCTCGGTGGGCTCGGCGGCACCGGCGAACTCTCGGCCTCGCTCCCCGCACAGGCGTGCGGAACGGTGTACGAGCTCTACTTCAGTGCCCAGACCGGTTCTGGCCTGACCGTCACTTACCCGGAGAACGGGGCCGAGCAGCCGCTCACGATCGAAGTGACCGATTTGACCACCGTACTCGATGACGATTTTTCCAGTGATCTCGGCTGGACCGTGGGAGCACCCGGCGACGACGCGACCGCCGGGATTTGGGAACGCGTGGACCCGAACGGCACCAGCGCACAGCCCTCCGGTGCCCTGTTCGGCCCGCTCTGTTATGTCACCGGCCAGCACCCGGGCGGTGGTGATGGTGCGAACGATGTTGATGGTGGGCAGACCACACTGCTCAGCCCGATCCTCGACCTTTCCGGCACCGAGGACTCGTCCGTCGAGATCCAATACTGGCGCTGGTACTCGAATTCCGCCGGCGCTTCGCCCAACGCGGATGTCTTTACCGTCGATATCTCCAACGACGGAGGCGAATCGTGGGTGAATGTGGAGGTCGTCGGCCCTGACGGCCCGGAGGTCTCGGGCGGTTGGTTCCAGGTCACCATTGATCCGGCTTCGCTGATCTCGCTCACCGATCAGATGCAGATGCGTTTCATCGCCGCCGATGAGGGATCCGGCTCGCTCGTCGAAGCCGCGATCGACGGTTTCCTCGTCCGCTCGGCCGGTTGCGAGACCGTGCCCTGCCCCGGCGACACCACCGGCGACGGCTCGGTCGACCTCGCCGACCTGAACCTTGTGCTCGCCAACTTTGGCACGGACACATCCGACGGCGACACCAACGGTGACGGCAGCGTCGACCTCGCCGATCTCAACGCCGTGCTCGCGGCGTTCGGCGAAAGCTGCCTGTAACACACTCGTCCGGTTACCAAACCAGGATCGAATCGGCTCCCGGCTCCGCCGGCTGGACAAACCACCAGCCGGCGATTTCTTTGCGCCCGGCCCGTGCCGCACTGCGCCGGCTCGCGGTGTTCACGAAGTCGATGGTGCCGAACAGCACCGCGTCCTGATCCTTGGCGAAGATGCGCCCGGCCACCTCCCGCTGCGCCAAAGCGGCGCTGCCTCGCCCGGAGAACTTCGGGTCGACAACCTCCTCCATCACCACCCAACCCTCGATCCCGAATCCGGAGTCCGGGCTCGCCGCGATCAAGCCCGCGATATCGTCGTCCACACACCACCACGCCAATACCCCGTGCTCTGAGCATCCCTGCAGTTGATCCAGTGTCGCCGCCTCGACTCGCCCGACCAGTTCGGGATTCAAGCGAAGGTGCTGCTCGTACATACGCGACACAAACTCCAACGCCGGTTGCGGCTGCGCATCACGCAAAGAAACAGGACCAGTGGAGAGCCCATCGCTCATCATGCGACCGACCCGCTCCGCGACGACGAGTTGATCGCCAACCACACGCAGCCCCGCCTCCTCAAAGGGCGGTTCCGAACCAGCCGACTGGATGCGACAGACGCGTGGCTGAAACACACGGAAGGCCTCCAGTAATGCCTCCACAACACCGCTCCAACGAGTCGGCTTTCCGTCCATCGCTGAAATATTCACAAACGGCTTGTTCGTGTCGCGCCCACAGAAATGGATCCCGGCGAGAGCGCGAACCCCGTCGGCTTCCACGACGCGGCTCAGGTAATCGCTCGGTTGACCGATCTTAATGAAGCTGTGGTACCTCTCGGCGAACGCCGGGTCGGTACATCGCTCGAACGCTTGATCGAGTTCCGTCCGGAGTGTCTGGAGCACTCGCGACTCGCCACTCCAATTGATGACTTCACTCGCAACCGCACGCATGCTGGCCGCGAGAAAATCCCCTCGATCATGTTCTTTGTTGTTTCGATTCACTGGCCGAGTGTAACCCATGAATTAGTCGTGCCCGCAGGCTCTGGCCAGCGATCTCAGACTGAACCGGGAACACCCCGGCCGATACGCCGTTCGAGTGCGTTCCGAAGCAACTTCGCGTTCCTCGAGTTCGCCTTGTACATCGAGTCCGGGATGAATCCGATCAGCGGCACCAGACCCACGAGCCAGTCGATACCCAGGTTCAACAGCATCCGCAGCACCACCCCCACTCCAAGCCCCAGCCGTATGGCCTCAAAGACCGGGTACAGCCCCACCAGCAGCATGACGGTATCTCCGGCGATCGGGAGCAGACTCACCAGCGGATCAAGCCCGAAGCGGAAACCAGTGCCCGGGATCGCAAAGCGGGTATCCAGAAGGTTCGAGAGGCGATCGGCACGGCGCTGCGCCCGCTCGCGGATGATGTGCTGCTTATCCAAGCCTTGTCCACCTTTCGGGAGGGCTGGGGAATTCGTCGCCTCGGCTCTCTCCGAAACGCATACGATCGATCAACTGATCGACACGGTGGACCCGAAGATCCTAGACTTGCCGATCCTGATTCTCCCCCCACCACCGGAACTTCGTTTGAACAGCCCCGCTCCGCATCAACCCGCCATCGAACTGAAAGCTCAGAGCAACCTTCCTACAGAGTTCGGTAAGGTTCGACTCATGGTTTTCCACGCCTCCGGGAGCACCGACGATCACCTCGCGATCGTCGTCGGCGATGTTTCGGACCAGACCGAGGTCCTCGTCCGCCTGCATTCGGAATGCATCACCGGAGACCTGCTCGGTTCCCTGCGCTGCGATTGCGGCGAGCAGTTCACCGCTTCCCGCCGGCTCATCCACGAAGCCGGAAGAGGCGTGATCCTGTACCTCCGCCAGGAAGGCCGCGGCATCGGGTTGGTCGACAAACTCCGGGCGTACGAGTTGCAGGACGACGGCATGGACACCGTCGAAGCGAACCTCGCGATCGGCCATCAGGCCGATGCCCGCGACTACGGTGTCGGTGCCTCGATCCTCAATCATCTCGGTGTCCGATCCGTCCGGCTGCTCACCAACAACCCCGACAAAATCGACCAACTCGAACGCTATGGAGTGCCGGTCGTGGAACGGGTGCCCTTGCAGCCGACGCCGCGTGAGGAGAACCTCCGATACCTGGCGACCAAGGTGGAATCGATGCGCCACGACATCAAACTGCCGGGTTTGAACACACGCACCAAAGCGGACTGATCGCGAAGCTTCAGCCCCGGATCGCTCGCTGGAGATCAACCGCGAGCTGCTGGATCTCTTCCGGATCGTCGCCGCGATATCGTCCGACCACCTTGCCGTCCGGGTTGATCACGAGGAACGAATTGGGGTGCAGGATATTCCCCATGGTGGATCCATCGGGCAGTGTGATCTGCGTGTCGGGGTTGTTGTCTTCGCGCGGCGGGACAAAGCCGAGCGCGGTCATGAAATGCTGAACCAACGCTTCATCGCCCCGCAGCAGTTTCCACCGCCCGTAGTCGATCCCCATATCCGTGGCGTACTGGTTGAGTCGCTGGACGGTGTCGTTCTTGGGATCCACCGAAATACTGACGAATCGCACCGGGAGTTTCTTGAGCGAAGGCGACTCGGCGAGGCGGTAGACATTGCCCTGCAGCGTCGGGCAGGCGAGGACGCAGTGCGTGAACATGAAACTCATGACCGTCCAGTTTCCGCGCAGGATCTCCTGATTCTGCGTGTTGCCGTTCTGATCGACCATCTCGAACGGGATGATCTGCATCCCCTCGTACGCCACTGGATCGGTCAGCGGCAACGCCTGCGTCGGCCTACCCGTTCCGGGACGCATGGTGGCGTACGCCGCGATCAACCCGATCAGCATGGCGGCGATCAGCGAGACAAGCCAGTACATCGGAGACTTTGACATGACACCACCCAAGCAATCAGGAAAAACAGAGGAACCAGACCTTAGCCCACTCAACCCTCGCCGGCACCGCGCCGACCACCAGAACGACGAATCGTCGCGAGCAACAAGCCGGTCGTGACCAGCGGGAACGCGATCGTGATCACCCACGCGAGGAGCCCGGCGGACCCTGCGATGCCGAGCCCATCGCTCGTGCACCGATGGATCCAGTGCAGCGGGTTGACCTGCATGAAGCCCGACAACCACGACGATGCCCCATCCACCGGGAACATTGCACCGCTGAGCACCCACGCCGGCAGCAGCAGAATATTCATCACACCGTGGAACCCGGTGACCGAATCGATCCGCCACGCCAGAGCGAGCCCGACGCTCAACACGCCCACCGCACCACAGAGCAACGCGAAGGACGCGAGTACAAAGTCGAGGAATCCCGTCTCAACCCCACCGATCATGAAAACGCCGGCCAGCACCGCGATTCCCTGCACCGTCGCCAGAGCCGCGGCGGGCGCGAGCTTGGACACAGCAACCACCCAGAGCGACACCGGGCTGACCAGCACCGACTGCAGGAACCCGGAATGGCGGTCCTGGATGAGCCCGATCGCGCCAAAAATCGTGCCAAACATCACCACCATGAGCGCGATGCCTGGCAGAAGGTACGCGCTGTAGGAACCGTTCTCCGCACCAGGCAGATCCACGGAACCAGAAAATCCGCTCGCCGCGAGCAGCCAGAACAGCGCGGCGGTGCCGAGCGTCGCGACGATGCGCGTCGGCTGACGGAGCATGCGTACAAACTCACGAACGATGAGAACGCGAAGCGCACCGATGCTCATGGCGTGGCCTCCACGATCGACGATTCAGCGAGCATCAGCCGGTACGCGCTCACGAAGTCCGGCTCACGGAGTTCGACGGCGTTGCCCGCGCGACTCTGAGCCAGTGCAAGCACCTCGATCGCCTGCCTCTCCCCCCCCACGATGGTCTGCTCGCCCGCTCGGAAGGTCAGGAGCCCCTGAACCTCGGGAACCGCAGCCGCATCTACAATCGCGAGGGCTTCGCAACCCTCGAACCGGTCTCGTGCGATCTGGTTCGGATCACCCGATGCCACGATGCGTCCCCCATCAAGGACAACGACTTCGTCAGCGAGACGGATTTCCTCAGGAGCGTGGGAGGACGTCACCAGAGTGAATGAGGGATCGCCTGCCGCCAGTTCTCGCAACCCGCGTAGGAAAACATCGCGACTCTCGGCATCGAGCCCCACGAGCGGCTCATCGAGCAAAAGCACCGATGGACGACTGATCATCGCCCGCGCGAGGTCCGCACGGCGCGCAAGACCTCCCGAGAGCCCGCCAACCCGGTCCCCGAGGCGATCGGTCATGCCGACAAACTCCGCACACTCGCGCACGCGCTCCGATGCATCGGCGACCCCATACAGGGCGGCCTGCGTCCGCAGGTTCTCCTCGACGGTCAGCAAGCGATCGAGGCCGGGGCTCTGGAAGACCACACCCATCCGCGACGCGGCCTCGCGGTGCGTGATCGTTTGGCCCGATCCATTTCGGTACTCCACCTGACCGCTGTCCGGGGGCTCGATCCCTGCAAGGATACGGAGCAGTGTGGATTTGCCTGATCCGTTCGCGCCCACGAGGGCCAGCCTCTGACCAGCTCGAACTTCCACCGATGTGCCATCGAGCGCCGTGCGCTCCACACGAGAACGCCCGGACTTGGTCCGGTACACCTTGCGGAGGTCCGTGGCCCGAATCAGCGGATGACTCACCACAGCCGATGCACGATGAACGCGTCGATCAGCATCGCCGCCAGCACCGCCGGCAGGTAGAGGATCGACACGATGAACACGATGAGCGCCCGCTTGTTGGTGCGCTCGCGAAGAAACTCCACCGTGGACCAGAACATCACCAGCCCGCAGAGTGCCGCGATCAAGACATAACCCAGCCCCAGAACGCTCGCCTCGCCCTCGACGGTCCGGAGGGAGATCGTCACGGCTGGAAGGATTGATACCGGGATGAGCGTTGCCGCCCAGATCACCGACGCCCTTGCCGTTTTGAGACCCGTCGGATCAACCGATGGCAGCACGCGATAACCGCCCGCTTCATAGTCGTCGCGATACTTCCAACTGATGGCCATCACATGTGGGACCTGCCACACGAACATCAGTGCGAAGAGTGACCACCCGCCCGGATCCAGCAGGCGCAGCCAGGACGATGCCTCAGGGTTCGCAACCACGGCTCCCGATGCTGCCGCCCAGCCCACCAACGGCGGCAACGCACCGGGGATCGCGCCGACCAGGGTCGACAGCGGGGTCACGGCTTTCAGCGGGGTGTAGAACAAGACATAGGACAGGATGGTCGCCAGCGACACCACCGCCGCGGCAGGGGTTGCCCCGAACCACAGCATGGTCACGCCAGCGATCGAGAACGCGATGCCCGCGCTGTACCCCGCCCGCCGACTCAGCCGCCCACCCGGGATCGGGCGTGAGGCGGTGCGGCGCATGCACAAATCGCGCTCGACCTCGGCGGCCATGTTCAGCGCATTCGCACCCGCCGCCGAGAGCGCTGTACCGATGAGGCAGAAGCACGCGACCCACAGATCCGGTACCGCACCGATTGAACCGATGATGTAGCCGACCGCCGTGGCGATCACAACCATCCTGACGATGCCGGGCTTGCTGAGCTCGATCACCGCCGCGATCTGCTCACGCAAAACAGCCTTGCGAGAAGCATTGGCTTCGATCGCAGGGTTCATGACGGATTGATCGAACTGGGCCATGCCCCGGGCCTCTCGAAATACCGTTTAGCAGTAACCATTGCGGTTCAACGGCAATTATAACCATAGAGCCAGCGCGGAGTATACCGGGGCCTTCCCAGCGATGTCCCGGAACTTATTGCTTGAAATCACGCAGGCGCACATCGATCCAGACCGGGAAGTGGTCGCTCACCTCGTAACGGATGGAATCCAGAATCTCATGGGAAAACGCTGGGGACATGGGCAGATCGGCTTCACCGCGAACGATGCCGCCGCGGATGACATCCACCTCTCTGGTCGGGAGCACATAGTCAACCCGCAGACCGAACTCTGCGGTCGCCATCGGTCGCAGAAGCCGATCTTCGATTTCGAGTTCGACCGTGCTGACCGGAGTGAACGCCCCGTCGATCCTGGGGTTGTCCATGAGCCACACCGCGACCGGGTTATCGCGACTATCGCCCATCAAGGGATCGGAGTTCAGGTCGCCCATGACCACCGCAGGAGCGGGCACTCCCGCACCGGATTCGCCAGCATCGTCCACGATCCACTCTGCGCCGGACAGGTACTCGCCCCAGAAGCGAATCTCGTCGTGGTTGCGTCGTCCGTTGCGGTCCTCGGGACCGTCAAAAACTGGAGGAGTCGGGTGCGACGCGTAGATATGCAGAATCTCACCATCGCCTAAGTCCACGGGCACATCCCAATGACTCTTGGAACTGAGAGGCAGCACCTCAAGCATGCTCGGGCTGTACCACGGCTCATTCTGCGGCACGCGTTCGCCATCGCCCGGCGGGAGCAGGGCCTCTGGCATGGTCGCCCAGCGGAAGTCCCGGAAGGTCCTCACCTCATCCTCAACAATCGCGAGTGGCTCGGCCACCAAAAGAGCCATCGCGTAGTGGCCCGGGAAATCGCCGTACCCAAGGGCATCGTTGCCATATCCCCGGGTGAGCGGCTCGGCAACAACTTGCCCGTCCCGATCGAGATCAAACCCGCTGTGTATGCCGGTGTTCGGTGGGGCCTGATAGACCGCGAAATGGCGATGACCCAGCCCCAGATACTCGCGTTGCTGGCTCACCAGATCGGCGAAAGCACGCCCGCTCATCGGCTCGGAACTGATGAAATCGAACTCGAGTTCATTGACAAAAAGGATGTCCGGGTCGATCGCCGCGATCAGCCGAGCCACATCTCGGGCGCGATTGGCACCGGGGTTCTCGTCCCCGCGAAGCCCGGCCATGATGTCATCGTAGCGCAGGTCCTCCACATTGAAGGTGCAGACGCGCGTGAGTGCGTAGTTGTCGTCGTCCTCTGAAGGCTGCGCCTGCGTGGTGTCGTTCTCTGGCGATTCCTGAACAACCACCTCTTCCGTCTGCTCCGGTTCAGGGCTGGGCTGGCTCGATCCGGGGACGGTTTTCTCCTCGCAGCCAAACAAACCGACGGAGATCGCACCGAGCGAGACTGCTCCGAGAGCGAATGCTCCGATGCGTACCTTTTGCTTGGTCATGCCTGTTCGTCCTCGCGTGCGTCGAATCCACCGATTGGAATGGATCATTCTATTGTGAGCGGTGTGCCATGGGGCTACCGTATAGGGGATACAGCCACGCCTCGGTAGCTCAGCTGGATAGAGCAGCGGACTTCTAATCCGCAGGTCGAAGGTTCGAATCCTTCCCGGGGTGCTTACGGTAAAACTATGCCGTCAAACGGTTTGTCTTGCCAGACCGAGGACGCACTCGCGGTTTGGATCGCCTGATTCGACCCGAAACCGGGGCCGATAACCCTACGGGTTACCCCTGTCCCTGCTACTGCAGACACGGAGACGACATGATCAGCCGAAACGCAGGACACCGAACACTCCCCTTCGTCATCGCGACGCTGCTGGTCGCGATGCTGGGAAATCTCGCCGCGGCCCAATCGGGCTCCGGCCGGCGCATCACCACCCCGCCCGTATCCGTTGAGAATGACACCGTCGATTTCGGCGATGTCGCTCCGAATACCACCGTCAAACGGAAGGCGACACTCACCAACAATTCGGAAAACCAGATTCGCATCACCGGCGTTCGCGTCTCCTGCGGGTGTACCGTTGCCGATTGGCCGGAAGAGTGGATCCAACCCGGTGAGTCGGTTGAGGTTGAACTGACATTCCAGAGCGGCGAACTGTGGGGCCCGATCCGACGGTATGCATTGCTCGTGTTCGAGGGATACAACCGGCCGCTGCGCATCACCACCGTCGCGCATGTGAACACAGGTATTCGCGCCTCTCGCGAATACGAACCGCTGGGGCAGTTTTTCCAAGGCACGATCACCCTCACCTCGACCGATGGCAAGCCGTTTTCTGTTCGAAGTCTCAGTTTCGCCACGCCCGGCGAAGATGACGAAGCCCCTGCTGGCGTGATCTCGCGCGACGATCTGGCCGAGGCACTGAAACAGCCCGCGCTCGTCCATCGCATCCCCTTCGATTTCTCAAAGGTTGATCCCCTTCGGTTGCGTCGCTGGGTCGCGATTGAGACTGACCATCCGACCGCCCCGGTGGTCGCGATGCACATCGACAACCCCTATGCGGGTGTCGACCAACGCCGAACCCTGTGGATCTACAACAAAGACCACCTCCGGCTGGGATCCGCCAAACCCGGCGAACCGGTGGAAGAAACAGTTGTCCTCAAAGGCCTCCGCACGGCGGCAGAACTTCAAGAGGTCCACACGGGGGACCCAAACCTGCGCGTGGAAGTCGTCTCGACCGAATTGAACCCGGCCATGGGTCTGCATGTCGTCCTACGGTTCATACCGAGCGAAAGTGCCCAAGGCCTGATTCACACTGGCCTTACCATCCGCGCCGTGGACTTTGAGGACACCATCGAGGTCATGCTCCGTGTTCCGAACGAGGACACCACCCCCTGATCCCGAGGCAGAACCAGGCGGGGACTGACCGTTCCCAATGTTGGTTAAACCGCACCATCGGCTAGGGGTCAGCGGTAAGGTAGCGGACCACTGAGGCCAGTACTTGGGCCAGGAAGGACGCTACGCATGCGCATTCACCGATGCGGCCTCCGCGCCGCGCTGTTGGCGGGGATCGTGGGAACGACTCTCCCGGTTCACCTTTGGAGTGCAACCACCCATGCGGCGGATCAACACGCCGCACCAGCCACCATCCGCAGCGCTTCGATCGGCGAATCCGTAGAAGGCCGCACGATCGAACTACTCACGCTCAGCACCAGCCCTGAGAATGCCGACAACCAGCCCGGGCTGCTGATCGTTGCGGGGGTCGATGCAACGCACCAAACCGGCATCGCGGTCGCCAGACAACTCGCCGAGCGGATCGCAGCGGATCACGCTGATCTGCTCGCGAGTCGCACGGTGTACATCGTGCCGCTGGTCAATCCGGATGCTTCGGCCCGACGCAGTCAGGGGCCGATCGGTTCGTACGACCTGCGGCTCGCGCCCAAGGCGATCGACGAGGATCGCGACCGCCGCCTCGACGAGGACGGTCCATCGGACATCAATCGGGACGGCTACATCACGCAGATGCGCGTACGAGACCCGTCGCCCGGCTCCGGCCTGGTCGCGACCCATGTCGAGCATGAAGACGACCCGCGTCTGCTCCGCCCGGCTGATGCCAGCAAAGCTGAAACACCCGTCTACGCCGTGATGATCGAGGGTGTGGATCGCGACGGCGATGGGCGCGTCGGCGAAGATCCGATCGGCGGGATCGACCTCTCCCGCCATTTCCCCTACCGCTGGGACGAATTCGACCCGGTGACCGGCGATTACCCGCTCGAGGACCCCGGTGCCCGCGCGCTCGCGAACTGGATGCTCGAGCGGAAGAACCTCATCGCGGTCCTGACCTACGGCCCCCACGACACGCTGAGTTCACTGCCGCCCGACGGCAAGCACGACGACTCGCGTCGCGTGCCGCTGGGCATCGAGTCCGACGACAAAGCCGCGTACGAAAAGGTGCAGAAAGCCTTTCTCGACGCCACCGGCCTGAAGAAAGCCGAGGGGCGATCAAACGAAGGTTCGCTGCACGCCTGGGCCTACGCCCACCTCGGCCTGTACTCCTTCAGCACGCCGCTCTGGTCGGTTCCCGAGGTCGATCGTGAAGCGGATGCGCCACCCGAAACCGAACCGCCCGCGCCCACCCCGCCGGAACCGAGTGAGGGGCCCACCGCGGCAGAAATCCAGGAGATGATCGATATCTACGAGTCCGGCAGTGCCGAGGAGCAGGCTGAACTCATGCAGCAATTCAACTCGTTCTCTCCCGCAGTGCAGGCTCGCATCATGGCGATCGCGACCGGTCAGCCCGAGGCGAATGCTCCGACTGAGGACGCGCCTCAAGAGCGACGGTCGAGTAAAAAATCTTCATCCCGAGGCGAGGCCGCGTGGCTCGCCTACGCGGACGAACGAGGCGAAGGCTTCATCGAGTGGACTCCCTTTGAGCATCCGCAGTTCGGCGAAGTGGAAATCGGTGGCTTCGTGCCGGGGTTTCGATTGAATGCGCCGGCCGATGCCGTTGACGAACTCGTAAGCGAACAATCCGCGTTCATCGGAGAACTGCTGAGCATGTTCCCCGAGGTCGAGGTCTCCGAACCGACCGTTCGCGATCTCGGGCACGGGATCTACGAAGTCGCGATGCGCGTCTCCAACAGCGGCGGGCTCGCAAGCCGTGCGGCGATCGCCGAAAAAACCAGACGATGGCCCCCGATCCTCGTCCGCCCGCAAATCGAACAGGGTCGCGTGCTCGTCGGAGAGCCGATCGTGCGGATCGAACGGCTCACGCCCAGCCAGAGGATCGACCTCGTCTGGACACTCCGTACGAGCGAACCGACGCTGGACATCATCGTCAGCATCCCGGAATCCGGAACCAAGACCATCTCGATCAACCTTCAGCAGGAGGGAGAGTAAACCATGAGACGATTCCCAAGCATCTCCCTCGCCGCGCTCACGCTGGCCTCGACCGTTCTTGTAACTCCGGCTCTCACGCTGGCACAGGCACACATCGAGAGCAAGGTCGATATCGCGTTCAACCGGTATTACTCCTACGAGGAACTTGTCGAATTCATGTACGAATTCGAGCGGGAGTACCCCGAGATCGTGAAGACCGAAGTGATCGGCCAGTCGACCGAAGGGCGCGACATGGTGCTGGTCACGATCAACAACGAGGCCACCGGCGCGGACACCGACAAGCCCGCGATGTGGATCGATGGCAGCATCCACGCTAACGAGGTCCAGGCCTCCGAAGTTTGCCTCTACACCATCTGGTACCTCACCAAGGGCTACGGCGAGAACCCGATGATCACGGATCTCGTTGATCGAACCGCCTTCTATGTGCTCCCGATCGTGAACCCCGATTCTCGCGTCTACTGGTTCGAAGAACCCAACACCCCGAACTCGTCTCGGGGCAACAAACGCCCGATCGATAACGATCGCGACGGCCTGTTCGACGAAGATCCACCGAACGACCTCGACGGCGACGGCTCGATCACGCAGATGTGGAAGCAGGAGCCCCGCGGACGATGGCGGCGCTCCGAGCAGGACCCGCGCATTTTCGAGCGCGTGGGTCCCGACGAAGAGGGTGGCTGGACCTACCTCGGCTCGGAAGGCACCGACCTCGACGGCGATGGTCGCATCAATGAGGACGGCCCCGGCGGCGACGACATGAACCGGAACTGGCCGGGCGGCTGGCAGCCCAACTATGTACAGCGCGGCGCGGGCGAATACCCGCTCCACAACCCGGAAACCCGGTGTATCGCCGACTTCATCCTCAGCAAGCCGAACATCGGCGCGGTGCAGTCTTACCATAATACCGGCGGCATGATCCTGCGCGGCCCCGGCAGCCCGACGCGCGCCGACATGTACCCCCGATCCGATGTCGCGGTGTACGACGAACTCGCACGCATCGGCGAGGACATGCTCCCCTACTACCGCTACATGGTCATCCACGAGGACCTGTACACCGTGCACGGCGGCTTCGTGAACTGGACCGCCGAAACACTGGGCGTCATCAGTTTCACCAACGAACTCTGGACCACCGAGAAATACTTCCAGCGTGATGTCCAGCGCCCGGATGGCGAGCAGCAATGGCTCTGGCGTGACAAAATGGCCTTCGGCGAACTCTTCACCGAATTCACCGAGTACGAGCACCCGGAATACGGCACTGTCCTGGTCGGCGGAACCAACAAATGGTCCGCCCGAAGCACCCCCACCTTCATGCTTGAGGAGGAGTGCCACCGCAACTTTGCCTTCACCATGCTCCACGCGAGCGAGATGGCCGAATTGCGGTTTGGCGAACCTCAGATTGAGCGTCTGGAGGACGGCCTGTGGTCGATCACCTTCGAGGTGCACAACGACCGGACCATCCCGACCCGAACCGCTCAGGCCGCCAACCGGGGCATCGGTCAGCCCGATCTGCTCAGCATCTCCGGCGACGGCTTCACCGTTCTCACTTCGGGGACGGTCAGCTCCTGGCGGACCAAACAGATTCGACGCGCCAACCCCGCAGACCAGGATCAGACCCGGATCCTGAACAACCGCGGCATCGGCGGCAAAGGCTCGACCATGTACCGATTGATCGTTGCCGCCCAGCCGGGGGCCAGACTGGAACTGACCTACGCCGCTGAGAAGGCCCGTGACATCTCGACCACCATCGAGATCCCGGCGAACTGACCGCCACCGACATCCCAAAACGCCAACCGGCCCGCCAAAGAAGCGGGCCGGTTGCTTTTCTAGTCTGAAGTGGGCGTAACTGGACTCGAACCAGTGACCTCTGCGGTGTGAACACAGCGCTCTAGCCAGCTGAGCTATACGCCCCACGCCCGCCAGACTCAGACGGGCCGCTCATCATAAAGAACTGCTCAACACCACGCCAGCACGCGGGGACGACAGCGCCCCCTCTCGCGTAGGCATTTCCTTCCCCCTCGTGGAAATCAGGGAGATTTTGAGTCTCAATGACGCGAAATTATCGGTTCGAACGCGGAACGCTGGCGAAAAAACGGCAGGATATACGCGGAGGAGAGTGAGGCCGGGAATCCAGCGGTGTAATTCACGCCCACCGGCTCACACGCAATTGAGGAGGAACCCTTATGAATTGTCGCATTGGTACCAGAGCGAGCAGCCTGGTGCTGGCATCGTCGTTGCTGTTGAGCGTTGGCGCCACGAGCCTGGCCCAGAACGAACGCGGACACGCCATGCTCACCGCTCAGACCGCCGCCGCACTCGAAGTCAGTGCTCTCGAGACCTTCAGGCTCGATCGAGTCTTCGATCTCGACCCACAGATCCGCCAGATTCGTGCATCGACACCGTTTAATAGCAAACACAGTTGGTCTTTGAGAACACCGTAGCGCTCCTCATCAT
>JBICHT010000115.1:0-10418 GCA_043101125.1 Phycisphaerales bacterium JB050
CCAGAAGACGGCCACTGGATGGGCGGCAAAGACGCCGAAGCCCTCCCCTGGATGGCTCAGCACACCCGCAACCCCTGGCCGACCACCGTCGTCTGGCAACAGGGCAACACCCTGCACGACCGCTTCTACTGGCTCGCCGCCGACCGCGCCAATGCCGCCAAGGGCCAGACCATCCGCGCCACCGTCAAGGGCCAGACCATCACCATCGAATCCAGCGATGTCCAGCAGGTCGAACTGCTCCTCAGCGACAAACTGCTCGACCTCGACCAGCCAATCACCATCATCGCCAACGACACCACCGTCCACGAAGGCCTCGTCCCGCGCACCGAGCAGGCCATCAAACGCTCCATCGAACTCCGCCCCGACCCCGCCATGATCGCCACCGCCACCATCACCATCGATCTCCCGAAGAACGAGTAGCGCCCGAAAGCAAGCGCCCGAGGCGGTTTCTGGGAGACCAGCCGAGAAACACACCTACCTTCAGAGCACCCATTATCAGGGGTGTTCCTGCGCCTAATCCGCGCACACGGCGCGGAAATGCTTGCCCACCGCCCCCGCCATGAACAGCCTGGGTTTCCGGTCCGATGACACACCCTTGGCGCACGACCACTCCGTACCACCTCGGAAACCTGCGCCCGCATAGGAACCCGGACTGTTCGAATCATGAACCCCACGCCGAATCAACGCCCTGCCGCCGTTCCGGCCTCATCTCAGGCCGCCGGTCTGCCGCGCATCGATCCGCGGTGGGACGAGCCCGAAGTCCGCAAACTCATCCAGAATGCCTACGCCACAACCTCCTACGGCACGGCACTCGCCACCCTGGTCCGTTCCGTCTCGCGCGTCTTCGGTTCAGAGATGTGCACCATCACACTCGTCGATCGCGATACCGTTCGCACGATCGCCTCACACGGTGTCGACCATTTCTGCGCCGAACGCTCCGACACGATTTGCGGCGAATGCATCAGCACCGGCAAGCCAACCATCCTGAATGATCTCCGCCTCGCGCCACGCTTCCGCGACTTGCCACTGGTCGTCGAGTTCGGCATCGGACATTACGCCGGCGCGCCGCTGGTCACCTCCGACGGATATTCTGTCGGCGCGCTCTGCGTCATGGGACCCAAGCCGCGCATATTCACCGCCGACGAAATCGAAGCCGTCAAAGACTTTGCCGCGACAGCGGTCCAATTCCTCGAACAGCAACGCCGACTCATCGATCACGAAGCCCAGCACCATCTGGCGAACTACGCACTCAACTCGCTCATGGACGGGGTGTACACCCTCACACCGATCCGAGACGAGACTGGCAAAATCGTGGACTTCGAGTACACCATGGTGAACGCGCGGGTCATGGAACTGCTCGATTCACCCGCCAAGGCGATCATCGGACGACGCCTCACCGATGTGGTCCCGTTCGTCTCAGAAAACGGCCGCCTCGATCGATACATCCGGGTCCTTGAAGAGAACACCCCCATCCGCGACGAAGTGTTCTACGACACCACGCAGTTCAAGGGGTGGTTCGAGATTTCGGCCGCACCAGCCGCAGACGGAATCGTCGCGAGCTTCCGGAACATCGATCAGCGTAAACACCATGAGTCCGAAATCGCGCTCGCCCATGAACGCTTCAAACTGCTCAGCGTCGCCACAGACGACATCGTCTGGGACTACGACATGAACGGCGGTCTGAGGTGGTGGAGCGAAGATGCCCTCGCCCGCCTGGGCTACCCAAAGGAAGAGATCAAACCCCGGTACGAATGGTGGAAATCACTCATCCATCCCGGTGAACGCCAGTCGATTTCCGATAGCTTCGAGCGTGCCATCGCGTCCGGACGGTCGCAGTGGTCAGGTGAATACCGTTTGCAACGCCACGACGGCGAATACATCCCGGTGCTCGACCGCGCGTGCATCATCCGCGATGATCACGGAACGCCGATCCGGGCACTCGGGGCGATCATCGACCTCAGCGCACAAGTCCGCGCCGGCGAGGAAATCTATTTCCATCGCGCAATGCTCGAAGCCCAGGCCGAATATTCGCAAGACGCCATCCTCGTGACCGATGCCCACCATAACCGCGTCCGCACGAACCAGAAATTCCGTCAATTGGCGGACAATCAGGCCGAAACACTCGATCCGAGCCAATCGCTCCGATCGATCTACAGCGGTTGCTTGAAGTCTGCCGAGGTCGAGGCCGTGGTCTCGGCAACCCTTGAAGACCACTCCGCGCGAATCTCTCACGAGTTCGAATTTAACGACGGACGCGCGTACGAAATACGATCCGAACCGATCAACCACGGTTCCGGCTGCTTCCTCGGCCGCGTCTGGTTCATCCGCGATCTCTCACGACAACGCCAGGCCAACCAACTCCTTCGCGCACACAATCTGGTCCTCGAAGCCTCTGGAATCGTGCTCTTCCGCTGGAGTGTCGAGAGCGGCTGGCCCGTCCTGCTCGTTTCAAAGAATGTCGAGCAGTTCGGCTACACCGCCGATGAGCTCCTCTCTCGAAAAGTGAAATACGCGGACATGGTCCACCCCGACGACATCGAGCGTCTCGCGATGGAACTCAGCCACCATTTCAAACAACGCAGCGAGTCCTTCGAACAGGAATACCGCCTGATCTGCCGCGACGGCTCCGTACGCTGGGTCTATGACAAAACCGTCGTCGAACGAGATGAATCCGGACAAACACGCTACCTGCAGGGCGTCGTGCTCGACATCACCGAACGCCGGACCGTCGAAATCGAACTCGCCGAGAGCGAGTCGATGCTCAAGGAACTCACCTCGCAGATCCCCGGAGCGGTCTACCAGTACCGCCACCGTCCGGACGGCACCACCGAGATCCCATACATCTCCGAAGGCGTCTTCCAGGTTTGCGGCATCTCGCCTTCCGAGGTCTATCGAGATCCGGACGCCATCGTTTCGATGGTGATCCCGGAAGACCGCGAACGATTCGAAGACTCTGTCGCCGAGTCCGCACGCACCCTCAAGCCCTGGTGCTGTGAATTCCGTATCCGAATGCACACCGGAGAAATCCGATGGATGAGCGGCAACTCGATGCCCCGGCAAGAATCCGACGGCTCCATCATCTGGCACGGATTGCTCTCCGATATCACCGCTCGAAAGTCTGACCACGACACCCTCGTGCGCACCACGACGCTCTTTGAGCAAACGAACGCCCTCGCCCATGTCGGTGGCTGGGAATACCATGTCGAAACCGATGAACTCTATGTTTCCAATGAGGTCAAACACATCTTCGGGATCAGCCCGGACTCCCAACTCCGGCTCGAGGAAGTCCTCTCGTTTTATTCTCCCGAGTCCCACGCTCGCATCAAAGCCGCGATGAAGCGTGCGATCGAGTGCGACGAGCCGTACGACCTTGAACTCGAGGTCGTGACCGCAACCGGTGAGCAACGCTGGGTCCGCGCGCAGTGCGAAACCATCCGCGATGCCGACTCAAATGTCATCCTCCGCGGCGCGTTCCATAACATCAACGACCAGTACCTCGCCCGCGAAGAACTCGCCAGACGCGCCGAAGAATTCGAAATCCTCCGCGATGCCGCCGAAGCCGCCAGCCGTTCCAAAAGTGAATTCATCGCCAACATGAGCCATGAAATCCGCACACCGCTCACGGCCATCCTGGGCTTCTCCGATTTACTGCGGCGGGAATCCCCCACCTGCGAGCAGGACCGCGTGTGCAACAACGCTGTAGACACGATCGACGCCGCGGGCAAGCACCTGCTCACCATCATCAACGACATCCTCGACCTCTCCAGAATCGAAGCCGGGCGGATGGAGGTCGAGCAAGACGAAGTCGATCTCCAGAAACTCATTCAAGACTGCATCCAGATCATGCGCGCCCGCGCGGACCTCAAGGGGCTCGAACTGGAGTTGGAGATCGCCTCGCCGCTACCCCAGCGCATCATGAGCGACCCCACTCGACTCCGCCAGATCCTCCTGAACCTCCTCGGCAACGCCATCAAGTTCACCGAGTCCGGATCCGTCACCGTCCGACCACGCATCGAATCGGACAACACCATCGTCATCGATGTGGAAGACACCGGCCTCGGCATCGACCCCGCCAAGCACAACATCCTCTTCGAAACCTTCTCCCAGGCCGACGCGAGCATTCGACGCCGCCACGGCGGCACCGGCCTCGGCCTCGCCATCAGCAGGCGCTGCGCCCAGTTGATGGGCGGGACCGTCAACCTCGTTCGCTCCCACCCCGGCGAAGGGTCGGTCTTCCGCATCACGATCCCCCTGACCGAAGTCTCCGGCCCGACTCGCTCGCCCCAACAACGAGCAATCGACATCCCAGACGCAGGTCGACCGAAGTCCGCCACGATCCAACTCCAAGGCCGCATCCTCTTTGCCGAAGACGGCCCGGACAACCAGCGTCTCATCGCCTTCCACCTCTCGAAGGCCGGAGCAACCGTCGAACTCGCAGACAACGGCCTGATCGCCCTCGACAAGTTCCGCAAGGCCAAAGAGGCGGGCACGCCTTACGACCTCGTCCTCACAGATATCCAGATGCCAGAAATGGACGGCCTCGAATTCACCCAGACCCTCCGGGCTGACGGCATCACGACCCCGATCATCGCCGTCACCGCGCACGCCATGCCCGAGGACCAGGCACGATGCCTCGAAGCCGGCTGCAGCGACTACACCACCAAGCCGATCGACAAGCAGCATCTGCTCGAAACCTGCGCCACCTGGCTGAGCAACCCGGACCGCAACGCCCGCCAGGCTGCGTAATCCACTCCACTCACTCGGTCCCAAAAACGCAAACCGCCCGCTCGTGGGCGGGCGATCAGGCAGAGAAATCGAGAAAAGTGGGCCTGACAGGATTCGAACCTGTGACCTCACCCTTATCAGGGGTGCGCTCTAACCAGCTGAGCTACAGGCCCGCAGCGCGAAAACCGCGGCCCGGCAGTATACCGACACTCCGCCTGCGTGTCAGCCACCTTCCGGTTGGTTTTCTTCACCGTCCCCAAAGGCGATTTCTCCCTCCCCAGGTCCCTTTTCCAGGTTCCCGGGCAGACCCCCCTCCGCCTCTTCCCAAGACCGATCCGCCACCCACCACCACGCCGACCGGTCGGGGTCAAACTTCGGGATCTCGATCGCGCGAGGCATCGACGCCACCGGCACATCCACCACGAACCGCCACACCAGCGGCGTCGCCTCCCCCTTCGCCGGCTTCAGATGCCCGGTTCGCGGCGCCTCGCGGATGATCACCAGCGTGTCCTCCGGGTTCATCTCACGCCCACGACCGAGACGACTCCCAATCTTCCGACGCGCCAGACGCACCCGCCGATCCGTCACCGCCAACGCGTACCCCGCCGGGTTCGAACGGGCCAGCCACGCCAACGAGATCAGAATGAACCCGACCACTGCAAACAGCAGCACCACCGGACTCGCACCCGACAACGCGAGCGTCATCACCGCACCCAGACCGGCAATCCACAACACCACCGAGGACGCGTTTGCCTGATCGCCCATCGGTACCACCGGCGAGCTCGGCCAGATCTGTTCCCCCTGCCGGTACATCGGCAATCCCGCACGCCTCGCCGCGAGCGAATCCTGGTGCTCCTCCTCGCTCGGCACAAACCCGGAATCAATCTCCAGCGGCTCGTCGCTCAGCATCCAGACCCGAGGCAGCCGGCGACTCAGCCGGCGCTCCAACTTCTCCAGATCCGCCACCCGGATCGAACTCACATCGATCACGCTCGCACGCCGCTGCGCGAACACCGCTGCGCACAACATCGCGTCGGTCACCTCCGGGTCGCCCTCGATCGCCCCCTGCACGATCTGCTTCGCATGCGTGAGCAGGCGTGCCGTCCGCTTCAGATTCCGGTGCAACACGATTCGCGCGCTGACGAGGATCACCAGCAACACCGCCGCCATCGCCGCCAGCCCGTACACGCGAGACGAGGTCATCGTCCCGATCATGTACCCGACCAGCAGTTCCAGAACCGTCAACGCCGCGATGCCCAGCACCGCATCGGTCACGGTATAGGGCCGGTGGCCGGGCCGGATCCACACCACGCCCGGCCGGATCTCGTGCGCGACGAGTTGATCCTCGCCCCGGGCCATCGCTTACCTGGTCCGCAGTTCGCGCGGGAAGAAGTCCAGTTTCATCGACTCCTTGGCCATCGCCAGCGTCTCTTCCGCAACCTCGTTCGCTCGCGCGGTCCCGGTCCGGATGATCTCGATGACCTTGTCATCCCCGTCCGGCCCCTCCAATTCCGCCCGACGCTCGCGCATCGGCTCCAGCAACTCGTTGATCGCCTCGGCCACCTCCACCTTGATGTGACCGTCGCCGATGTTGTCGCCCTTGCTGTACCGCTCCTCGAGTTCCTTTACCCGATCCTGATCCTTGATGAAGATCCGCACATACTCGAACAACGCGTTTGTGATGTCGCCCGGCTCATCCAACGACTGCCGCCCGGTGTAGATCTGCCCGAGCTTCTTCTTGATCTGCTTGGGCGAGTCCGACAGGAAGATCGCGTTGCCCAGCGACTTGCTCATCTTCTGCACACCGTCGGTGCCGATCAGGCGTCCCGTCTTGCCGACCAGCGCGGCGGGAATCGGGAACACCCCGCCCTCTTTCACAAAGTCCTCGTCCTCCACCTTCGAGTCCACGCCGCAGTACACCACATTGAACCGCCGCGCAACCTCGCGGCACATCTCAATATGCGCCACCTGATCCTCACCCACCGGCACCAACTCTGGCCGGAACGCCAGGATGTCCGCACACTGGCCCACGGCGTACATCGGGAAGCCGAAACTGTAGTGGTCGCCCAGCCCCTTCGAATCGATCTCCGTCTTCAGGGTGGGGTTCCGCATCACCCGGTTGAACGGGATCAGCATCGCAAAGAACCAGGTCAGTTCCGCGATCGCCGGGACCTCGGTCTGCAGGACCACCGTGGACTTCTCGGGGTCGATCCCCGCCGCCAGCCAGTCTTTGACGATCTCGATGGTGTCCTGGCGGATATCAGCCGGGGCATCGGCCCGGGTCGTGAAGGCGTGCATGTTCGCCAGCAGGAAGTAGCAGTCGTACTTCTCCTGCAGGTTCACCCGGTTCTCCACGCTGCCCACCCAGTGGCCAAGGTGCAGGCGCCCGGTGGGCGTATCGCCGGTGAGAATGCGGGGACGATCGGTACGGGATGGGGCGGGGGTACTCATTGGTGAAAAGGTACCCGCTCCGGGTGCTCCCGTCAGGGTCGGACGCTGACGCATCGCTTGCGCCATCGTCTCACTTCAACCGTTCCAATCTCCCCTTTCGCTTTACCAGATTTTTGTCATCGCATTGGATGTCCCGCGCCTGGGTCCGTCCGTGGTTCAAGAAGTGGTTCAGGTTCGCTTTGTCGCGTGCATACGAGGTTCTCCAGAATCAGGTCGAGAACTGCGAGATCACGATATTCAGAGCATTGAAGCCGATGTGCATCCCGATCGGGACGAGCAGCCGCCCGGTGCGTTCGTAGGCGAGGCCCATGGCGATCGAGAGCACGATGATCACCGCGAGCGCGTGCGGGGCCGCGACGCCCTGGTGGGCGTAGGTGAACAGCATGCTGACGATGCCGATGGCGATCCAGTCGAGCCATGCCCTGCGACGGCTCGGTATGGTCCCGAGGTTCGCGCGGACGCCAGACTGCATCAGCCCGCGATAGATCAGTTCCTCGCCGATCGGCACGGCGATCACCACCATCGCGATCACCGCCCACCATGCGCCGCTTCGCTCCGACTCGTCCAGATCGCGCAGGGTTTCGTGCGCGAGCGGATCGGCCGGATCGACCACCCCGGCCTGAGCCAGCAGGGCCATGATGATGCCGACCACCATCCCGGTCAGAAGGATCAGCGGGATCGCCAGCGCAAACGCCGCGCCCGACAGCAGCAAATCTCGGGCGAACTCGCGCCGGTTCAGGGGCAGACCGAGCACGCTGGCCAATGGGCGCCAGAACACGCAGGCCAGGCCGACGATCAGGATCGCCGTCCCCGCCGAGGCCCCGTAGGCCTGTGCGCTCAGGCCGAGCGTGGGCTCGAATGTCGGGTCGCCTTGAGCGGCCAGCGAGAACCGGACCAGCGCGGCCATCATCGACAGCACCCACACCCCCATCGCGCTGAGTACCAGGATCAGCCCGAGGTTCAGCGGCGGCTGTCCGGGTTGCTTGGGCAGCATGGCGGCGGTCATCGCGTCGTAGCGACCGTGGCCGGTCGAACGGGTCTGCAACAGGCGATACCGGCGCGTGAGCAGCACCGACCCGGCTGAGAGAGCACCCAGCACCATCAAGAAGACCCAGGTGTCGGTCTGGATTGCCGGGACCGGCTCGACAGCAGCGGGCGCCTCTCCTACAACTGAGGCTGCACCCTCGACCGGAGGTTGGGCGGGTACACCCGCGAACGCCGGTTGAGCCATGAACCCCACCAGAACCGCGGCGAATACGCCGATAAAGACTGTTATGGCCCGATCCGTTCCCAACGCCCTCCGACAGATCATCGACCACAAACTGGAGGAGGTGCGCCTGCTCAAGCAGGCCGAGCCGCTGGAGTCGGTGCAGGAGCGGGCGAGCGAGCGAGGGCGCCCTCGGAACTTCTTCGCCGCGGTCACACGCAGCGAGAAGCAGGCCAGGCCCGCGATCATCGCGGAGGTCAAGCGCAAAAGCCCCTCGGCGGGGTGGATCCGCCCTGAGTACGAGCGGGATGAGGATTTCGATCCGGTCTCCATCGCCCGACAGTATCACGAGGCGGGGGCCGCGGCGATCTCCTGCCTGACCGATGAGCGGTTCTTTGCCGGCAAACTGGAGTACATCGATCGCATCCGCGACGAGGTGCCGATCCCGGTGCTCCGCAAGGACTTCATCATCGACCCTTACCAGGTCTGGCAGAGCCGGGCGGCCGGGGCCGACGCGATCCTGCTGATCGCCGAGTGCCTGCGCGAATCGGAACTGCTGGACCTGATGATCCTGGCTCACGAACTGCAACTGACGGTGCTGCTGGAAGTGCATTCGTCGGACAACCTGTTTCGCGTGCTGCCGCATGTCGGCTTCCCGAAACCGAGTTACACGCTGTTGGGGATCAACAACCGCGACCTGGAGACCATGACCACCGATGTCGCCCACACGCTGCGGATGGTGGACATGATCGAAGACACCTCGGTGCTGGTGTCCGAGTCGGGCATCTCCGAGCCGACGCACCTGAGGAAGCTGCACGAGGCTGGGGTGCACATCGCGCTGGTGGGCGAATCGCTGATGCGGACCGAGGCTCCGGGTGACGCGCTTCGGGCCTTGCTGGACTGAGCGGAAAACTGATCGGACGCCACTTTTCCGGCGGGATCTGAGGAACTGGGAGATCTGCGCTCGGTTTGGAGGAAAAAGCCGGTGTTTTTGCTTGGACGCACACGGCGCGTGGCGGAGTGTTCGCGCTTCCTTCGCGGGTATGGTGTGATGCCCCAACCATTCGAGGAGAAGAGACCCATCATGAAGACGATCCTGACCATCGCGGCCCTCGGGCTTGTTGCCGGGGCGAGCGCGTTCGCCGGCGGTTCGATCGAATCCACCTTTGATGCCGACGCCGAGGGGTGGGGCACGCTCAACGATGCCCGTGATTTTGTGTGGACCGATGAGTTCGGCAACCCAGGCGCGGCGATCCGGGCCACCGACATCGGCACCGGCGAATACTGGTTCTTCAGTGCGTCGGAGGCGTATCTGGGTGATCGCTCGGCGTTCATGGGCGGCCTGCTGTCGTGGGACATCTACGGCATCGTGGGAAACCAGAACGCAAACACGCGCGCGGATGTGATGCTCGTCGGCGGTGGGCTTTCCATCGGGGTCAATATGCCGGTCGAGCCGGAGAACGGCGAGTGGACCTCGTGGGCGGTGGTGCTCGATGAGGCCGCCGACTGGCGATTGGTGAACTCGCTGGGCAGTGGCTCGCTCACAACCACCGATGTGACCAACGAGCAGTTGCTGTCGGTGCTGGCGGACCTCGAGGGCGTGTACATCCGCGGGGAGTACACCGCCGGCGGCGACTCCTCGGCGATCGACAATGTCCGCCTGGCCCCGCCTCCCTGCGGCGATGTGACGGGCGACGGCCATGTCGACCTGGCCGACCTGAACCTGGTGCTGGCGATGTTCGGCATGGATACCGATCAGGGCGACGCCAACGAGGACGGGACCGTGAACCTCGCGGACCTGAACCTGGTGCTGGCCCAGTTTGGCGGGGCCTGTTGATGACCGGCGGCGGCGTCCCGGTCTGAGCGCGGGGTTCGAGAGCCGGAGTGAGGCGATCAGGCCGCGGCGTGCACGGGTGCATGCGGCGGCCTGTTTTCGTGCGCGCCGGCGCCGTTCTTGGCTTCGCCGATGGGGATGCTCGGGTCGGACCGGTGCCCGGCTCTGGACCCGCTTCGGGATCGGGCGGCGCGGGCCTGC
>JBICHT010000116.1:0-9691 GCA_043101125.1 Phycisphaerales bacterium JB050
TCAGCGCCCGCGTTTGCGTTTGCGCGAGCGGCGGGGGTGTTTGGGTTTGATGAACTTCTGAGGTTTGGGTGGCAAGGTCTGAGTCCGATCGGAGATCGGGGGAAGGCCGTGTGAAGGTGTGCGTGCAGATCCGTTGTCGGCATGGCCTGCGCCTTCGGTTTTGTTTTTGGCTTGGGCCATGGCACCCAACGATGGTGAGCCTTCATTCTCGGAAGGTTCGGGGCGCCCCCTCATCCGTCGATCGATCTGCGATCGATCGCCACCTTCTCCCGCGAGGGGAGAAGGAGGGGCACCTTTTGCGTTGGACTTGGCCAGCCGTTTCTCGCGTTCGGCGGTGCGGCAGTGGATAAGGACCTGGTTCGCCGCGAGACGCTGGCGATTGCGCTTGGTGGCTTCGAAACGGTCCTGTTTCTCGTTGCCGGTGGGCTCGGGGTCGTCCATCAAGCGTTCGAGGGTTTCGAGGGCCTTGGTTTGCACGCGGATCATGGTGAGTTCGAGGCGCAGGCGCTCGAGTTCGATCTGGGTGCGGATGGCGAGAAGTTCAGTAGTCTCGATGGTGTTGATGTCGGTGTCGGGTCTGGTGTGCATGGCAGCCTCCTTGGGATTGGTGAAGTGGGCTGCGGGAAAAGTGTGCAGCCCTCACCCTCAGGGGCGCGCGAGCCAGCGTGCGCGCGCAAACGCGGAGATGCGCGCACACCGTCGCGAGAATCTGCCGGAAACACGGGCGGAAAATTTTTCGAAAAAGTCACATGCGCGGATTTTTGCCGAGGCATTTTTGCGCGCGCAAACGCGGGCTTAAGCGTTTTACTTTTCTGGTTTCGGGTGGGGCGATGCGGCGGGTTTCAAAAACGAAAACGGCCCCCAGTGGGAGCCGTTTCTCGAAGCGGAGGGGGGGGGATTCGAACCCCCGATGACCCGAAGGCCATACTGGATTTCGAATCCAGCGCGTTCAACCGCTCTGCCACCCCTCCGGCGGGGTCGCGACGGCGGGGGCCGGTCGCGGCGGGAGGGACACTATACCAGCGGTTCGGCGGGTCGTCATCCGCTCCGGATTGCCCGGTTTGCCCAAATCGTCCGAGTTGGAGACGAAGCGATCCGTATCCCGAACAAACCTCTTGCATCCGAACGGTCTCGCCACAGGATATCGCTTCGGGCGCGATCGCAGGCCTGCTCGCGCTGAACCTGGTGTTCATGCTGATCTACGACCGTGGCAAGCGTTCGGAAGCCCGGCGCCTGGGGGACGCGGCGACCCGGGTTTCAGGCGCTCATCCGGAGCCGGTTGGGGCTTGAGTCGCAGGGCGTATCGACGCAGGGGATGCCGATCTCGTCGTCGGTGGCGGCCATGTTCGGGTCGGCCTTGTCCTCGGCGAGTTCGTCGGAGAGGGTGCGATCCCAGAGCGGGAGTTTGCCGTGGTGCGCGGCCTTGGCGAGCAGGTGGGTGCCGATGGGGGTCGCGACGAAGGTGAAGACGATCACCGCGATGGACTTGGCGACGATGTCGAGGGTCCAGAGGTGCAGGCCCGCGGCGATGAGCATGCCGGTGAGGCCGAGCGTGGTGCACTTGGAGGCGGCGTGCATGCGCGAGTAGGCGTCGGGCAGGCGGAGGATGCCGAGGACCCCGACGAACATGAAGAAGAGGCCGCCGGCGAGTGCGATCGCGGCGAAGGCATCGCGGATGCCGCCGATGGAGAGCGAGTCTGCAGTCGAGGTGCTGGCGGCTTCGGCGGCGAGGGTGAGGGCGGTCGTGGTGATCATGAGACGGCTCCTCTGCGCCCGATGAACTGGGCGAACGCGAGGGTGGAGACGAAGCCGAGGATCGAGACGATCAGGACGGCGTCGAAGGTGATGAGGGTCTCGAAGCGGATCGAGAGCAGGAGGACCAGCCCGGCGACCTGGATGCCGACGGTGTCGGAGGCGAGGCCGCGGTCCACGAGGGTTGGGCCTTTGATGATGCGGTAGAGGCACATCAGGATGGCGAGCGAGAGCAGGATGATGCCGGCATCGATGAGGACATAGAGGATGTCCTCGATGAAGTTGTCGGCGGCGAGAGTGGAGACGAGGGGGCTCATGAGAACACCGCCTTTCGGAGACGGATCGCGAGGTCATCGATCTCGTTGAGGGTGGCGCGAGGGTCCTGGGCGTACATGCAGTGCAGGTAGAGCCACTTGCCGTCGGGGCTGATATCCACGACGAGCGTGCCGGGGGTCAGCGTGATGGCGTTCGCGAGGGTGGTCTTTTCGCCATCGCTCAGGCCATCGACGGGGTAGCGGAGGATGCGCGGGGTCTGGTTGTGACCGGGGGTGATGATTTCCCAGGCGATCTGGAGGTTCGCCTTGGTGAGGATCTTCGCGAAGTAGCACGCGAAGGCGAACAGGCCCCAGGCACGTTTGAGGTAGTTGCCTTGTCCGGACACGCTGGAATACACCGTGACGACGATCGCTCCGACGAACATCCCGCCGACGAAGTTCCAGATGCTGAAACTCGCGGTGAGCATGCACCAGATGACGGCGAGGAACAGGTTGGTGCCGAGTTGTTTCATGGTGTCACCGTTGTGAGCAGGGCGGGTGTGTGAGCGGCGGGTTCAATCGCGGCGACGGTGTGGTTGTCCGGCTCCGCGAAGGTGGGGTTGAGTTTGAGCACGCCATCGATGTAGAGCGATGGGGTGGCGATGGACGCGGTGGCCTGTTGGGTCCAGTTGTAGGAGCGTTCTGCGCCGAAGCCGAGGGCCAGTGAAACGCTGGCCAGAAGGCCGATCCCGGCGTAGGCGAAGGGCAAGGGGACATCCGGCCCGGCCTTTGCACCCTCGGGGAGATTCAGCAGCGGGCCTCGGAGGCCTGACCAGAACGCGGTGATCCAGACGCGAGCCACGGCGACGAGCGTGAGGACGGCGGCGAAGGTGGTGGCGCCGACCAGCCACCAGGAGCCGGAGGAGGCGCCCTCGCGCAGGAGTACGGCCTTGCCGTAGAAGCCGGAGAGCGGCGGGATGCCGACGAGGCCCATGGCGAGCAGGAAGAACATGGTCGAGAGCAGGGGGTAGCGACGGGCGAGGCCGCCGAGTTCGCGGAGGTCAACCGAGCCGGCGCGATGTTCGATGACGCCGATGCAGAGCATGAGGCCGGCGATGATGATCATCTCCTGGGTCATGTAGTGCAGGGTGGCGGCGAAGGATTCGGCGTTCATGAGTGTGACGCCGAAGATCAGGTAGCCGACATGCGAGATGAGGATCATCGCGACGATGCGGCGCAGGTTGGTGGCGCCGACGGCCCCGAGGATGGCGAGCACCATGGTCACACCGGCGAGCACGGCGAGGATGTTCCGCACGATCGAGAGGTCGGCGACCTCGGGGCTGGCGAAGGCCATGGGGTACATGCGGAGGATCGCGTACACGCCGACCTTGGAGAGCAGGGCGGCGAAGACCGCTCCGATGCTGCTGGGCAGGGTGTGGTAGGTGTCGGGGAGCCAGAACCCCAGCGGGAAGACCGCGGCTTTGAGGCAGAAGACGAAGAGCAGCGCGACGGCCAGGGCCTGGAAGCCGGTGGGCAGGGTGCCTTCGTTCTCGGAGACGAAGCGGGCGAGGTCGGCGTAGTTCAGGGTGCCGGTGATGCCGTAGATCATGCCGGCGGTGAGCACGAAGATCGTCGAGCCGACGAGGTTGAGCATGACATACTTGAAGGCCTGCGACATCTGCTGGCGTGTGCCGCCGAGGCACATCAGGGCGTAAGAGGCCATCAGCATGATCTCGAAGGCGACGAAGAGGTTGAACAGGTCACCGGTGATGAAACTGAAGTTCACGCCGAGGATGAGCATGTGGAAGAGCGGGTGGAACCAGCCGCGTTCGATGTTGGTCGGGAGGAGGTTCCAGGAGTGGATGTAGGCGGCGATGGCGACGGTGAGCGCGATGGCGATCAGCGAGCCGGAGAGGCCGTCGAAGACGATGGCGATGCCGAAGGGCGGTGCCCACTTGCCCATCATGGAGACGAGCATGGTCTGGTCGGGTCCGAGCGAGCCGAGCAAGGTCAGGACGATGGCGAGGTTGGCCAGCAGCGCGGTGAGGCCGATGACACGGCACAGGTGCTGCGATCGGCGGGCGAACGCGCAGAGCACGCCGGTTGCGAGCGGGATGGCCACGATGAGAGCGATGATGTTCGGGTTCACGCGGCCACCTCGTGAGCGATGGGTTCGGACATGGATTGGGGGCGGTCCTCGTCGGAGAGACGGTCCACATTCAGCGTCCGGGTGGTGCGGAAGGTGGTGACGAGGAGGGTCAGCAGGAAGGCCATGATGGCGAAGCTGATGACGATGGAGGTGAGGATGAGCGCCTGAGGCAGCGGGTCGACATGCACGCCGCTGGAGCTGGCGCCGAGGACGGGGGCACCCTTGACGATGCCGCCGGGCAGCACGGGCTGTCCGGACATCGCGAGGATGCCCAGGTGTGCGGCGTGGCTGAAGAGGAAGACGCCCATCGCCACGGATTTGAGTTCGCGCGACAGCAGCAGGTAGACGCTGACGGCGAAGATCACGGCGACACAGATACCGAGTAGCAGTGTCATGACTATTCGAGCTCCTCTTCGAAGCGGTTGATCATGCCGACGCTGACGGCGATGACGACGATGAATACGCCGAGGTCAAAGAACATGACGCTCGTCCAGTGGTAGGGCGCATCGGCACCCGGCAGGGGGATGTAGCCCTGGCCGCTCGTGAAGAACGGGAGGCCGACGAGCACGGGAAGCAGTCCGGTGGTGAGGGCGATGGCGAGGCCGATCGCGCCCATGCCTCCGGGGGTGATCGGGATGAGGCGGCGCAGGGCCTGGCCGCCTTCGGACATGCGGTAGGCGGCGAGGCCGACGGAAGCGATGAGGCCGGCGATGAATCCGCCGCCCGGTTCGTTGTGGCCCTTGAAGAAGATGTAGCCCGCGAAGAGGAGGCTGACCGGGAGGATCAGTTTCATCGCGGTGCGGAGGAGGACGGATCGCAGGTGAGGCTGCGGGCCGTTGATGAGCGTGGGGTTGCCGTCGGCGAGGTCACGGGGTGCGGGGACGGCACCGAGGAGGGCGAGCACGCCCATGAGGGTGATCGCGAGGACGGTGATCTCGCCGATGGTGTCGTAGCCGCGGAAGTCCACGAGGATGACATTGACGGTGTTGTCGCCGCCGCCGCCTCGTCCGCCGGAATCGTCGGTGGTTCCCTTGTAGGAGTTCTTGAGGAACCAGCCGCCGAGGCGTGTGCTGTCGGCTCCGACGAGTTTGGCGGGGGTGTGGGCGTGATCGTCGGTGTGCGCGTGTTCGCCGTTCTCGGAGCCGGCGGCGAGGATCGTGTCGTAGCCAGCGATGGACGCGAGTTCGGTGTCGTGCTGGGACTGCTCGTAGGCGAGGATCGCGGATTCGTCGGCGACCGAGCCGGCGTGCAGGACGACCCACGCGACGACGCAGCCGACGATGGACGCGAAGACCGCCCGTGGCAGCGCGGAGATGCGCGGGTGCTTCTTGGGTTCTTCCGGAAGCAGGCGGAGGGCCAGCATGAAGAGCACGACGCTGATGATCTCGAACATCAACTGCGTGAGCGCGAGGTCAGGGGCCTGGTAGACGATGTACATGCCCGTGACCGCAAAGCCGCACGCCCCGAGGACGAGCACGCGGACGGCTCGGACCTGAACAAGGGGCAGGATCAGGGCGCTCGCGCAGATCAGCGTGGTGAGCAGGATCCCGGTCAGGATGTAGGGCAGAGGGGCGTAGGAGAGCGGGGCGGTGCTCGGCCACGAGAGCAGCGAGCCGTCGCCGAACCACATGGCGGTGAAGATGCCGATGAGCAGGGCGGAGAGCGTCGCGACGGTGTAGAAGCGGAGGTTGCCGTTCTGCAGGCGGGAGAAGACGGTGTGGCCCAGGGACTGCACGCCGCTATAGGTGGCGGGGAACAGGGCGTTGTGGGCGTCTTCCACGGGGCGACGCAGGAATCCGGAGAAGCCGATCGCCAGGCCGCCGCTGATTGCGAGCGCCGACATCACGAGCGGGAGCGAGGGATGGGTGATCGCGTAGAAGAAGCTGGGCAGGTGGTCCCAGTAGAGCGCGTGCGTTTCGAGCGAGCCGAAGATCGACTCGTATGCGCCGGGCACGATGCCGCCGAGGAACTGCACGAGGAGGATCGCCGCGGCGGGCCACCAGATGCAGGAGGCCCAGAAGCCGTGTTCATGGATGTCGTGGTGGGCTTCGGCGCGTTCGGTGTCGCGATGGTTTTCCTCCGCACCTGCATCGGCGAAGAAGGTGCGGGTGATGCGCACGAAGATGGCGACATTGCACATGGCGGTCAGCACGGCCATCGCCATGACACCCCAGAAGAGAGGGGTGGTGTCCAAGGCGTGATAGATCTGGTAGAGGAACGCTTCCTTGGCGGTGAAGCTGAGCGTGAAGGGCAGGCCCGCGAGCGCGTACGCCGCGAGGATCGCGATGAGGGCGAGGTGGCGATGGGTGCGCCACAGGCCCTTGAGTTGCGAGAGGTTGGTCTGGTGGGTGAGGTGGATGATGGCACCCGCGATGATGAAGAGCGGGGCTTTGTAGACGGCGTGGTTCAGGATCTGGGTGATGGGCCAGACGATGTTGTCGAGGTGGTGGTGGTCGTGGGTGTAGGTGGTGCCGCCGAGGCCGTAGGCGCAGGTGAGCAGGCCGAGTTGGCTGACGGTGGTGTAGGCGAAGATGCGCTTGAGGCCATCGGATCGGAGGGCGAGGTAGCCGCCCAGCAGCATGGTGGTGGCCCCGAAGAAGACGAGGGTGGGGGTCCACCATTCGAGTTCACGCATCGTCGGGTAGAGGCGGGCGAAGAGGTAGACCCCGGCCTTGACCATCGTTGCTGAGTGCAGGTACGCGGAGACGGGAGTGGGGGCGGCCATCGCGCCCGGGAGCCAGAAGTGCAGGGGCCACTGGGCGGACTTGGCCGCGGCGCCGGCGAAGATCAGGAAGAAGGCGGCGGTGAGCAGACCGGCATCGACGCCGGGCATCTCGGAGATCGGGGCGGTGAGGGCGGAGAAATTCCATTCTCCGGTCGCGGCACCGAGGGTCATCAGACCCGCGAGGAGCACGAGGCCGCCGAGGCCGGTGGTGCAGAGGGCCTGGAGGGCGAGTTTGAGTGACTTGGGGTCTTCGCGGTACCAGCCGATCAGGAGGAAGGACGAGATGCTGGTGAGTTCCCAGAACAGGAACATGCCGAGGAAGTTGTCGGAAAGGACGACGCCCATCATGGCGGTCGCGAAGAGGCCGAGGGTGGGGTAGAAGCGCCAGAGGGACTCTTCATCGCGTCCGAAGTAGCCACGGGCGTACAAGACGATCAGGCAGCCGATGATCGAGACGAGCAGGGCGAAGAACGCGCCGAGTTGATCGACATCCATCGCAAGGCTCATGTTGAGCGACGGAGCGAACGGAATGGCGACGGGTCCGGCATCGAGGCCCATCTTCGCGATCCACGCGAGGACGATGCCCGCGGAGGTGGCGGGACCGGCGAGCATGGTGAGCACTCGGGCGGTGATGGCCTGCTTGGGCAGCATCATGGTGACGATGCCGGCCAGGACCGGCGCGAACACCGCGAGCAACAGCGACATGTCTGGCATGGCGAGAGTCTCGTCTGGTCGTGTGCGGCGGGCGCACACGGATGGGGTCGGATTGGGGGCGAACCCCCGTACTCGGTGCCTATCGGACAAAAAAACAGGTTAGGCGCGAGCGATTCGGGCGGGAATCCTGAATAACTCCATCGGACCTTTGATGGGCCCGGGATCACCCATCGGATGCCGGGAGTGATGGGGCGGCTCGCGATTCGCTCGCTTCGGCCCGGGTGAGGCCGATTTTGTAGAGGATCGGGCCGACGAGTTCGTGGACGGCGATCGCCGAGAGCAGGAGATTGAACAGCATGTCGCTGAACGATGGTTCGGCGGAGAATTCGCGCTGGACGACCAGGGCGAGCGCGAGGGAGACGCCGGCCTGCGGGATGAACGCGGTCCAGGCCCAGGTTCGGGTCGGGCCGCTGACGCCGGCGGCTCGCACGCCGATGTGGGTGCCGGCCCAGACGGCTCCGGCTCTGGCACAGACCAACGCGAGCACGGCGGGCCACACCGCGAGGAGTTTGGCGGGGTCGATCTTCGCCCCGGCGACGGCGAAGAAGACCGCGTAGACCGGCAGGCTGAGGGTTTCGACGGTGGAGAAGAGTTTTTCGGTGGACGAGCCGAAAGCGTTGCGCATGACCAGCCCGGCGGTGAGGGCCACGATGAGCGGCTCCAGATCGAGTTGTTTGCCGAACAACGCGATGGCGAAGGAGGCGCCGACGATGACGATGGACAGGTGTGAGGTGACGAGTTTGACATAGGCGGCGAGGGCGACACCGACGATGATGCCCGCGAGCACGGAGCCGCCGAGGTGGGTGACGAGGTAGAGGGTGAGTTCGGAGCCGCTGCCCCCGGAGCCGAGGACGACGCCGCTGGCGATCGAGAGGACGATCGAGAAGAGCACGACGAGGATGAGGTCCTTGCAGACCGCGGCGGCGAGCGTGGTTTGCGCCATCGCGCCCTTGGCCCCGGTTTCGGCGAGGATCGCGATCACGACGGCGGGGCTGCTGGCGGTGGCGATGGTGCCGACCACGAGGGCGATCATGAGGATCTGGACCTGCGTGAGTTCGCTGAAGGCGCCGCCGCCCTGGAACACGAGGAACATGACCCCGGTGACGACCAGAAGGATCGCGATGATCTGAGCGGTCAGGATCGAGGTGAGGAGTTTGAGCGACCGGCGGATGAAGCCGAGTTCAATCTCGCCGCCGGCGGTGAGCGCGATCAAGGAGATCGCGAGGTCGTTGGAGAGTTTGAGGTACTCGAGTTGGTCTTTCTGGAGGATGCCGGTGACATCCGGGCCGACGAGCATTCCGAAGAGCAGGAAGCCGGTGATTTTGCTGACCCCGAATTCGTAGACGACCTTGCCGAGCAGCCAGGCGCCCAGCAGGAGAAGGCCGAGGCCGGTCCCGGTGGCGAGCAGGCCACCGGTGGGTTTCTCGAACCCGAAACCGAGGGGGTCGGCGAGCGACTGATCTCCGGAGGGCGGCGCGAACATTCGTGCGAGCACGGCCAGGGCGATCAGGACGGCGATGGCACCGAGTTTGGTGGCGGTGGAGCGGTGCTTCACGCGGGCGCTCCTGCTGCGGTGTTCTCGGGGAAGGCCTCGGATCTGGCGGAGCGGTAGGTGGTGCGTCCGGCGATGATGGGCAGCAGTTCGCAGAGCAGCCCGCTGAGGATGACGATGGCCAGCAAGCGAGCGTTGAAGATGGAGGGTTCAAGAAGCACGACGCTGACCGCGAGCGCGATGGCGATCGGGTTGGGTCGCACGCTGCCGAGGTACAGCGGCGAACTGGCGGGCAGCGGCTGTGCCGGATCGTGCACGCGCCGGGCGACCCAGCGTGTGAACACCGGTTTGATGAGGATGCGGGCCAGCGCGATCGTGAACGCGATGGCGAGTCCGGGCAGGCCGATCTGCGGGTCGAGGAGGATGCCCGCGAGCAGCATTAGTGAGGCGCTAGCATCTGCTAAATTGGACGCTGCCATTGTTGCTCAGGAAAAAGCCCTAACCGAAGGCTTAAAAGCTATGGAGGAATCATTTAGAGATTTTGGATCTTTCTATGATGACCGAGCCACAAAAATTGCAGAAAACACCAAACTACCAATATCAGC
>JBICHT010000117.1:0-5118 GCA_043101125.1 Phycisphaerales bacterium JB050
GCCGACAACGGATCTGCACGCACACCTTCACACGGCCTTCCCCCGATCTCCGATCGGACTCAGACCTTGCCACCCAAACCTCAGAAGTTCATCAAACCCAAACACCCCCGCCGCTCGCGCAAACGCAAACGCGGGCGCTGAGTCACGACCGCACCCCGGCCCCGATCTTCTTCTCCAGATTCCCCACGATCGTCGCCATCTGTGGATCAACCTCTTCGTGGCGCAGCGTGCGGCTTGGATCGCGGAACAACAGGCGCATCGTCACCGACTTCTTGCCGGCCCCAACCTGCTCGCCGCGGAAGGTGCCGACGAAACTGACCTGTTCGAACAGTTCCACCGCGCTCGATTCCACGACCGATGAGATCTCCGCCCACGGACGCGACTCCTCGACGATCACGCTCAGGTCGCGCTCGATCGCCGGGAACGCCGGGAGCGGATCGAGATTCGTCTGGGGCGGGAAGCGATCGACGAGCATCTGCAAATCAAGTTCCGCCGCGACGACCGGCGTGTGCAGTTCCCATTGCTTCTGGGCCGCGCCCGCGAGGATCGCCATCCAGCCGAGCACTTCACCATCGACGGTGATCGTCGCCGCGGCCTCGTTCTTGAGCGCACCAAGTGCCGGCGATTCCGCGCGCACGCCGATCCGCTCCGCGTCGATGCCGAGCGACTTGAGCAAGTTCTCCATGACCGCACGCATGCTCCGCAGCGCGAGTTGCTTGGTCTCCGGCTTCTTCGGCGACCCCATCGACGCATCGACATCCATCAGCAGCGCGATGCGTCGTCGCTCGTGGGTCGTGCCGTCGGGGTTGTCGGCGAAGGTCGAGGCGACTTCGAACAGCCGCACCCCACCCGGTGCCGCGACGCGCGCATCCTGGTTGGCTTTGCGACAGGTCAGCAGGCTCGGCACGATGCTCGGGCGCAGGAACGGGGCCTCGCGACGCCGATTGTCATCGACCTTGAGCAGCACCTTGCCATCGGGCAGGAACAGGTCCGCGCTGGCCTGGTCGAGAAAACTGAAGGTCACCGTCTCGAAGAAGCCCAGCCCGGCCAGCGTCTGCCCCGCGAGTTCGAGCACGCGCTCGCGATGGTTCCACTGCTCAGGGTGGCGCAGCGTGAGCTGGACCGGCAGTTCTGGTTGGACCTCGATCTCTTCGAGGCCGTTGAGGCGTGCAACTTCTTCGATCAGGTCGATCTCGCGCGTCACCTCGTGGGCCCGGTTGTGCGGCACGGTGCAGCGCCACACGCCCTCACCACCGGATTCGACCCCAAACCCGATCGTCTCCAGCAGCACCCGCATCCGCATGTCTTCGATTTCGATCCCCAGAATGTCGCGACAACGCTGGGTCCGCAGGTCCACCACATTCTCGGGCGCGAAATCCGCACCGACCGAGATGATCGAATCGTCCGCCGATTCACCGACCAGTTCGCCGCCCGCGAGTTCGAGGATCAGTTCGACCAACCGGTCCGAAGCGCGACGGAGGTCGCGTGCATCGACCGTCCGCTCGAAGCGGTACCCGGCATCGGTCGAGATCTGCAACCGGCGCGCGGTGGCGCGGATGGTCGCCGGGTGCCAGGTCGCGAGTTCGACCAGCAGGTCGGTCGTCTTCTCGGTCACCCCGGTCTCGCGCCCGCCGATCACCCCGGCCAGCGACACCGGGCGTTCGGCGTCTGCCACGACGAGGTCGCTCGGAACGAGTTTGTGGGCTTTGTCATCGAGGCACAGCAGCGTCTCGCCAGCCCTCGCGTGGCGGATCTCAATGGTGTTGCCCTGGAGCGTCGCGAGATCGAAGGTGTGGCTCGGGTGGCCGAGCTCCAGAAGCACGAAGTTCGAGGCGTCCACGACATTGTTGATGGACTTCTGCCCCACCGCTTCCAACAACTCCCGGAGCCAGTCCGGGCTGGGGCCAACCTTCACGCCGCGAATGATCCGCCCGGTGAAGCGTGGGCACAGGTCCGGCACGGTGTTCTCGATGGCCAACTGGCCCTTGAGCGGGCTGGCGTTGACCGGCGGGGTCCGCCCAGGCTCCCAGGCCTCCGGTGCAACGACCGTGCGACCCGAGGCCGCGGCGATTTCCTTGGCCAGACTCAGGTGGCTGAAGCAGTCTCCCCGGTTCGAGGTCAATTCGACATCCAGGCAATGGTCGCCCCCGGCGACCTCTTCGACGGATTCGATGGGAAACGAATACGCCTCGAGCAGGCGGACCGCCTCCTCGACATCGAGCGGACGGGACGGATCGAGATATCGGTTAAGCCACTTCAGACTGGTCAGCATGGAGCGGAGGATACCCCAGCAACCGCCCGCTGTGGCCGGTTCAGGGGATCGGAAACGAGACAGCACATCCCGCAGCGCATACCCTGCAGGTATGCCCGCAGATTCCGACCGCACAACTCCTGATTCCGACCCGATCATCGGCATCGACCTCGGCACGACGAACTCGCTCGTCGCCTGGGCCGACGAGAAAGGCCCACGGATCTTCACCTCCGAATCGGGCGAGCGGATGCTGCCCTCGGTGGTCCGATACGCCCACGATGCGAGCGTCGAGGCGGTGGGAACCCCGGCCCGGGAAGCCGCCCACGAGCACCCGGGACGCACGATCCACTCGGTGAAGCGCCTCATGGGGCGATCGCTGCAGGACTCGGCCGCCGATCTGCCGTTTCTGAACTACGAGGTCGTGGAAGGCCCGAACCGGACCGCCCGGGTCGGCCTGCCGCCCGCCCCCGGCTCGGACGAGCGGATGGTGCTTGCCCCCCAGGAGGTCTCGGCGGCGATCCTGCGCGAACTCCGCCAGCGGGCCGAGCACACGCTCCGTGCGGAGGGGCACGACCTGAGCCACTGGTCCAGGCGAGCGGTGATCACCGTGCCGGCCTACTTCGACGATGCCCAGCGCCAGGCGACGCGCGATGCAGCCCGACTGGCGGGGCTGGAGGCAGTGCGGATCGTGAACGAGCCGACCGCCGCGGCGTTGGCGTACGGGATCGGCGTGAAGAACCCCGAGCCGGAAACCATCGCCGTGTTCGACCTCGGCGGCGGGACATTCGATATCTCGATCCTGAGCGTGATCCCCGGCGACGCCGACGCCGCGGACCGGACCGATTTCTTCCAGGTTCTCTCGACCGCCGGGGACACGCACCTCGGGGGCGACGATGTGGACCAGGCGATCATGAACTGGCTGCTGGACCGGATCGCGGACGCGACGGACCAGAGCAAGGTCGAAGCCGACTACGCCCCGGTCCGAGACGCCGCTTCGCGAGACGAAGCCCTGAGGCGATTCCCGCAACTCCGGCGTCTGGCCGAGGACGCGAAAATCCGGCTCTCGGCGAGCGAGTCCACCACGATCGAACTCCGGGCGGGCGAGTCCGAACCGCTCCGGGTCAAGATGACACGCGCCGATCTGGATGCACTGATCGGTCCGCTGCTGGAGCGCATCGACAGGGCGTGCACGCGGGCATTGCGGGACGCGAAGTTGAAGTCCGACCAGATCAGCCGCGTGGTGATGGTCGGAGGCTCGACCCGGATCCCGCGGGTGCGGTCGCAGGTCGCCGAGTTGTTCGGGACCGAGCCGTACACCGCGCTCAACCCGGATGAAGTCGTCGCGCTCGGCGCGGCGGTGCAGGGCTCGATCCTCGCCGGGCTGAACACCACTTCCCTGCTGATGGATGTGATCCCGCTGTCGCTGGGCGTGGAGACCGTGGGCGGCGCGGTGGCGAAACTGATCATGCGCAACTCGACCGTACCGACCCGCGCGACCGAGATGTTCTCGACCTCGGTGGACGGGCAGACCTCGATCAAACTGCATGTGCTGCAGGGCGAGCGAGAAATGGTCGAGGACTGCCGCAGTCTTGGCGAGTTCCACCTGAGCGGCATCCCGCCGATGCCCGCGGGCATCCCGCAACTGGAAGTGGAGTTCCTCGTGGACTCCAACGGCGTCTTGAATGTCAGTGCCCACGAGCGCCGCAGCGGCAAGCGCGCTTCGCTGCAGATCGTGCCGAACCACGGCCTCAGCCGCGAGGAAGTGGAGCGGATGGAGGCAGACTCGATCACGCACGCGCGGGAGGACATGGAGCGCCACCGCATCGCGGACCTGATCGCGATCTCGAAGTTGGACCTGAAATGGATCCGCGAGCGCCTGGAGGTCGTGGCCGGTGAACTGGAGGCGGACTACCGCGACGAACTCAAGGGGCACATCGAGCGGCTCGACGGGTTCATCCGCTCGGCGGAGTCGGACTGGCGATCGGTGTCGGCCAACGATTTCCACAAGGCGAAGGAAGAACTCGATCGCGCCTCGATGCGGATGCACGAGGTGAGCATCCGGATGTCGCTGAGCGAAGACTAGAAGTCTCGTCCGAGGACGAACCGAAGGCGGTCAGTTCCAACTGATCCCCTTCGGAGCCTCCGGGTCGAACTGGAGTTCGGCGAGGCGGAGGGTGTGATCGATGCGCTTGAGTTCGCGGATCATGAGGTCGGCGCGTTTGGTCGCGCTGGGTTCTTCGAGCAGGGCGTTTCGGAGTTTCTGTTCGTCCACGACGGAGAGCAGGCTGAGGGCGACGACATCCATGAGGACCGGGGTCGGCAGGACTTCGAAGCCGCTGGCGAGTTGCTTGCGGACCTGTTGCACCGCAGGAAGTGTCGAGAGCCGTTCGGATTCGAGCAAGCCGGTGAGTTCATCGCGCTGGGCGTCGATCTCGATGCCCTCGTGCTCATCTTCGCCCTTCAGCGGCTGGAGCAGGGCCTGCCGGTAGAGTTTTCCACCGATCGCGTCAGGGTCGGGATCGATCTGTTCGATGACCTCGGCCCGGCAGATGCCCTGGAGGAAGATGTGGTAGGTGCCGTCGGGATGGCGTTCGTGCTGGACGATCTGGCCGAGGCAGACGACTGGGCGGATCGGACGGGGCGATTCGTCGGTCTTGATGCTGTCGTCGTAGGTGGCCATCGCGATCTGACCGGTGGTGTCGAGGACATCCTTGACCATCTGGCGGTATCGCGGCTCGAAGATGTAGAGGGCGGCGATGGCGTGCGGCAGCAGCGTCACGCCAGAAAGCGGAAAGATCGGGTGGGGCTTGCTGAAATTGACCCGGATGGTTTCGTGTTCTTCCATCGCATGATGAGTCTAGGCGATT
>JBICHT010000118.1:0-23960 GCA_043101125.1 Phycisphaerales bacterium JB050
GGTGATGTGGTCGTAGCCGGGGAAGACATCGGTGACGAGGGGGCCGAGGATGTAGAAGGGCGCGCCGTGGCAGAGGGTGCGCTGGAGTTTCATGTTGTATTCGATCTGGTCGAGCGGGACATGGCCGGGGCCTTCGACCATAACCTGCACGCCGCGTCGCCAGGCCCGCTCGGTGAGTTCGCCGATGGTGGCGAGCTCGAGGAGTTGGGCTTCGTCGGTGGCGTCGGCGAGGCCGCCGGGGCGCAGGCCGTCGCCGATGGAGAAGGAGACATCGTATTCGCGCATGAGGTCGCAGATGTCTTCCCACATGTCGTACATGATGTTCTCGCGGTTGTGCACGAGCATCCACTTGGCCAGCAGCGAGCCGCCGCGACTGACGATGCCGATGAGCCGGTTCTTCACGAACTTCAGGTGACCCTTGCGCACGCCGGCGTGGATGGTGAAGTAATCGACGCCCTGCTCGGCCTGGTGGCGGAGCGTGTCCATGATGATTTCTTCGTTGAGGTCTTCGAGCTTGCGCCCGATGATCATGGAGTAGATCGGGACGGTGCCGATGGGCACGGTGGAGTGCTCGAGGATGGCGGCTCGGGTGGCGTCGAGGTCGCCGCCGGTGGAGAGGTCCATGACGGTGTCGCCGCCCCACTGCTCGGCCCAGCGGAGTTTCTCGACTTCCTCCTCGGTGCCCGACGACACGGGCGAGGCACCCATGTTGGCGTTGATCTTGGTCTTGCTGGCGCGCCCGATGCACATCGGGTCGAGGTTCTTGGCCAGGTGCTTGCGGTTGGCGGGGATGATCAGGCGACCCGCGGCGATCTCGTCGCGGACCTGCTCGGGCGTCAGGTGCGGCTCGCGCTCGGCGACGCGGCGCATCTCTGGGGTGACGATGCCCAGGCGCGCCGACTCGAGTTGCGTGACGGGTTTGAAGTTCGGATCGTTCGGCACGGCGCGGATGTAAGTCGTCGCGAGTTTGCCCGCGAGGTACTCCTCGGCGGTGAGGCCGATGTTGTGCCCGAGGCATCCGGTGGCGTGGGAGTCGGTTTCTTCGGTGGTCCAGCCGTCGGGCAGGAAGTCCCAGGCGGTCTTCGCGCTCGGCGCGGGCATACCCGGCGTGTCGGGCGAGGAGAACATCCGCGGCCCGCCGATGTTCGGCTTATTGGCGAACGATCCGGGCGAGGTGCCCGCGCGATCGGAAGACGGGTTGTGGGCCTGGCCGTAGGGCGCGGGGAACTGGTCGGAGAGCGTCGGCGAGTCGGCGTCGAAGATGGGGTCGTTGACATCGAGCCCGGCGAACTCGTCGGCGTTGTTGTCGCCAACGGTCATGCGCGCGACCTTGCCGGCGGGCGAGTTCGGGCCGAGGTGCTCGGGACGGATCTTGGGGTATGGGTGGGAGTCGGTCTGGGTGTTGGAAGTAATCATGGCGTGCCTCTCGTGAGGGCTCGCCGGACTCGGGTGCAGCGGGCGTGCGCAGGGGCAGGCCCGAATCGCAATCCCTCCGCCGGTACGAACCGGATCAGGTTCAACGGGTGCGTCTCAGCCGGCCGATAAGCCAGCGCCCCGTGCGAAAAACGGTCGGGGGTAGTGTATCAACTGTGACACACAGGACTTCGAAGCACGAAGGCCGAAGTGCGGCCCCGGATGCCCGCTGATCGCGACCCCTCGAAGCGGGTGCGCCAAACCGCCTAATACCCTGGGAATATAGATTTTGTGATTGAAGCGAACCCCTATATCAGTAGGGTGATACTTTTCCTCACTCAAGGCGAGAGACTTCAATCATGTTCAAAGTAACTTCCAAACTCATCGCGTCGGCCATGCTCTGCCTTGGCGCCTCGTTCTCGTGCGGCTGTGTGGGCAACACCGGACCCGTTGAAATTAATGCGGAAGCCGCGACCGTGACTGAACTCGGTGAACAGGCGTGGCGCGTCGAGATCAACGATGCTCCCATGCATTACGAGTGGCAAGACACCCCCGATCGGTGCTGGGCGGCATCGATTCAGATGCTTTACAAAATCCGGGGTGATGCCGATGTGCCGGACGAGCAGGCACTCGTTGATGAGGTCATGCGTCGTCGTCTGATGATGCCGGAGCATTATCGCGAGCAGGCGCAGAAGGCCGAAATCCTGTCTGCCATGGCCCTCGATAAGCCGGAGTTGCTGAACACACGGGTCGTCGTTCCCAGCCTGATCACGCCCCAGATTTCAAGCGATGGGATCGTTTACGAAGTGAGCAGCGGCGAGCCCGTTCTCGTCGGCGTCAGCAACCACCCCAGCGCGCCGTTCGGACATGTCATGGTAGTGTACGGCGTCGAGTACAAGCGGATCAAGAACGGGGATGTGAACATCGTCAAGCTCCGCGAGCAAAGCGAGCGGATACGCAAGTTCGAGGCGGGCGAAAAAGTTGATTCCAATGGCTTGATCGAAGGGGTTGGGGATGCTGTTGAAAGCTTATGGATTACTACAAAGGGCATCTTTTCTGCGGACCTGAGCCCAAGATTCGAAATCACAAAGGTCTACTTGCTCGATCCGATTCTCGGGCTCGAAAATGACGGGGACACCGACGGCATCTTCGTCATGGACGGCAAAGAGTTCATGGAGGAACTGGACTTCGCGGCATCACGGGGATCGGCACTCGCCGTGCTCCGCGCCCAAGCGGACTGGGTGGACAAGCACGACTCCGGACCGGGCATCTACATCCAGGGGCTGCCCACCAGTGGCCCTCTCGAAAAGCTCACCACTTCTTCCGTCATTGATGACCCGGAACTCAACAAAGCCATTAATCAGTCCACGCGATCGAGTCGCTGACCACACCGACCCGTATTGCTCTCACTTATCCAGCACAACCACTCTTGCCAAGGAGCCGCTATGCCCTGTTCGTCACCTCGTTCTATCCGAGCCTGTGGTCTGATCCTCGCCTTGACCGCGCTCCTCCTCAGCCCAGGATGCGCCAAGCAGTACGGGGGATTGAGCACCGAGATGACCATCACCTCGCGTGTGCCGGTTGGCTATGTGTACGCCCTTCCGTATTCGGATTGGAATGTCAACGGCGGAGAAGATCTGTTGAAACCCGAGAACCACGACAAACTCAAACGCCTGGCCAGCCGTGCGCAGGCGCAGGTTCCCGCATCGCTGCGCCTGCACCGAGGGTACCAGTACATGTTCATCTTCAAGCACACCACTGCGGATGGGGAGGATGAGTATCGGGCAGTCGGCCCGCGCACGGTCGCCGGGGAAGCGGATACTTATGACTACTCGGGATGACTCAGGGGAACAGGGCGGCGGGAATGCTCACTCGGAGACATCCAACACACCGCCGCACATTACCGAAGTGAAGCCTGCTGGCCTGGGCATGGTGTGGGGTCAGGCTTGCGGTCTCGCCACCGATTTCATCGCGGACGGAAGACGATCGCTTCGCAGCACGGGCAACTCGTTTCAGCGTGTCGCGGCGGTTCTTACAAGTTTTCTTGCGCAGTTATCCCTCGCGATATTCATCCAGCGCACCTTGAAGACCATGCCGAGCGTGTTCGACGCATTCAGCCAGGCGATCCCGTACGCGGTCGGCTTTTTCTGCTTCTCGGTCTCGATGCTGATGGATGCGGTCATGCGTCCGAGTGCCGCGACGCGCCTGAAGCCGAACCGAAGCCTGCCGGTATTTTTCCCGCGTCTCTCACGCGGCCTGTTGAGACTGCGTCTCTCCATCGCCAGATACAGGCTGATACTCGCCACAGGGTTCGCCGTGCTCTCACTCTTGTTCGGCACGATCCTGATCTTCTATTTTCATGCGGTCTACATCGTGGTCCCGCAGGACACCGGACCGGAGCCGATCCTGCTTCCGTGGCCGACTCCACCTCGGCTTCTTGCCTGGCGCGATGCGTATGCGAATGCCGGGAAAGATCCCTTGAGTGAAATCGCCACCTTCGACTTTGTGGAACTGAAAGACTGGCTTCGCTACGGCGGGCGGAGTGGAGTGGCGATGACCAAGACCATCCTGGCGTTGCTCTACACCGCCATCACCCTGAGCATCACACTGACCTTCACGCTCATGTTCCGGCGAAACGATCGAGTCGAAGAACTGATCGAACAACTCATCGATGGAGCATAAACCCCGAGTTGAGGGACGCGTCTTCGAGTGCGCCGAATCGTTCCGTTTCGATCAGACCATCGCCTCGTGCGAAAAACGGTCGGGGGTAGTGTATCAGCGACTCGGGCGCGGCTCGGGCTGGGGGATTTCGCCGCGATCGGCGAGCCACTGGGACCGGTTGAACTGATGGAGCCAATAAGCAGTGACATAACTGAACTGGACCGCCGGATCATGAACCTTGTCCGTGATGTCCTGCATTTTCTTTCGAGCATAGAAGTCCGGCATTGATTCCGGCGGATCCCGAAAATCGAGCAGAAGGAGCAGGATCGCGTCTGACTGTTGCTTGTCGGCAGTCGGCAACGCCGCTTCCAGCAGCGGGATCACGCTTTCTCCTAGACTGTGCAGCGCGTAGATCGCCAGCCGAGCATCTTCCGGGATGTCGTTGTCGCGCAGGTGCGGGATGAGAATCTGCGCGACCTTCTCTGCGGACGCGGTCACACCACCGCTACCGAGGATCAACGCGCTCAGAAACTTCTGCTGGTAATCGTCACTCTCAAGATCCCCTTCCAACTCCTCTTGCGCGAGATCGGCGTGATAAATCAGTGACAGAAAACCTCTGGAAGCGTTGAATACATCGAGGTAACGCCCCTGTTCCTTGTCATACGGCAGATTATCGCTGCGCAACCCCTCCACTGTCACTTCGATAAGTCGTTTCGATATCTGCTCCGCCTCTTGTCTTCGATCCTCTGTAACTTGCTTGCTTTGCCTGAGCCAAGAATGCGGCGGAATGTATCTCCATCGCAACAAAGCAGCGATCTGTCTTTGCTGCCAATCATCCGAGTGAAGCGCCTGTTCGAGTTCAGCGATCGGTGGGTTCTCCATGCTCCAGATCGCATCAATCGCGTCGTGCGCATTCCACCGAACATCATCATCACGGAGGTCCTCGATCAACTCCTCGATCGTCGGGCCATCTTCCGCGGCCGCGATCGGTTGAATGAGAAGACCCAATGCGCATAGATACATCAGTCGCTTCATGGCTGCATCGCCTCCGGGTTATCAATCGTGATCGCCCACTGCACCACCGAGGAGGCCGGGAGCGGGTCGACGCCGCAGTGGCGGAGCATGTTCTGGCACTGGGCGAGGTGGTACATGGCGTGGGTGCCGACATGGGTGATGATGGCGGCGCGGGTCAGGGTGAGCACCTTGCCGTCTCGTCGGTGGATGGTGATCGGCTCGTCGAGCGGGCCCGACAACGCCGCGGCGCGGAACTCGGTGTCGCTCTCGGCGAGGATGGCTTTGAGTTGATCAACGGTGAAGGGGCCCTGATCGCCGAGCCAGGGCCGGCGCTCGCCGCCTCGCAGGGAGTCGGTCCACGAGCGGATCGCGCCGATGGTGTGGGTGATCGTGTCGTGCAGCGAGCCCGGCCCCATCTCGAAGCGCCGGTGGAACTGGTCGTGGGTCAGCGGCGCACAGGTATCGATGATGAGGGCGGTGGCCCAGACGCTGGCATCGAGCAGGATGGTGACAGGATCGGACTGGGCCATGGGAGTTCCCTCGAGGGTGAATGCGCGCGTCGGTTAGGGCTTGGGCGGCTGGGGAATCTCGCCGCGATCGGCGAGCCACTGGGAGCGTTTGATGTCGTAGAGCCAGGAGAAATGGCTCTGAACCATGTTGAGACACGGATCGTGGACAACCTCGGTAATCCGGTGCATACGCTTGCGTGCTTCGAGATCGGCCTGGGTCTGGGGCTTGTCACGCAGATCGAGGAGCAGAAGCCGGATGGCCTGCCCCTGCTGCTCATCGGCCCGCGGCAGTGCCGCTTCGAGATACGGTACGACGGACTCACCAAATCGATACAGCGAATAGATCGCATGTTTCGCATCCTCGTTGATGTCATTATCCCGCAGGTGCGGGATCAGGATCGGCGCGACCTTGTCGACCGAATCGCTCACTCCGCCAGCACCGAGAATGAGTGCGCACATCAACTTCTGCTGGTAGTCGTCGCTCTCCAGACCGGCTTCCAGAAGATCACGCGCGGCTTCAGCATGTACCACGAGAGCCCGGTATCCGCTCACGGCGTTAGCGACAAAGGTGTAATGGTGATTCTCCTCGTCGAATGGGAGTGCATCGTCCCGCAGACCCTCGACCGTCACTTCCAGAAGGCGACGAGTCACTGTACCGGTTGATTCGAGGCGCCATGCGGGCAGGCTGTCATCGCCCCAGAGCCAGAACCCCGGGTCGATGTATCGCCATCTCAACACCGCCGCGATCTGCCGCTGTTGCCAGTCTTCGGAGTCGAGGGCTCGTTCCAGTTCTTCGATCGGCGGCTCGCGGAGTCGCCCCAGCGCATCCATGGCTTCCATCGCGTTCCAGCGGGTGTCGTCGGCACGGAGTTGGTCGACGAGATCGGCCGCGGACGGGGCACCCCAAGCCACCGCGGACAGGAGTAGCAGCGCCAATGCCGCCCGGATCACGATGCCGGCTCCAAGGTCCGTTGCGGATTGCTCGTCAACGGGTGGCAGGTCACGATCAGGATGATCCGCGGGTCGGACTGGGCCATGGGTACCTCCGTCCGCAGTGTACCGGCACCCGGCTCAGTCCCGGACGAGAGATTCGGAATCGGCCCGTTCCCCACCAGTTTCCCCGGCCGTTTCCACAAGTGTGACCTCGACGATCAGTGTGTCGTCAGCCGGGGGGCCGTGACGGTGGGCCTCGACGGCCGCGGCGAGGGCGTCGCTGATTGGTGTGCCCCGCGGCGTGCCGGTGCCGATCATTGCCTCCAGCCGCTTGAGCCCGAACATCTCGCCCTTCGCATTGGTCGTCTCGCTCGCGCCGTCTGTGTAGGCGATGACGGTCGAGCCGGACTGGAGAGGCGCGGATTCTTCGGTGCAGTCGTAGTCCTCCGGCGCGAGGACGCCGAGCACGGTTGCGGTGCTGTCGAGGCGCTGCACGCGGCCGTCCGGCTGGCGGAGAAAAGCCGGTGGATGACCCGCGCTGGCCCAACGAACGACCGGGTTCCCTCCCGGCTCGACGCGAAGAGCGACCGCGCTCGCGAACATCGCGCTCTCAGCAAAGACCGCGTGCGTGAACGCGTTCAGGGCGAGGATCACCTCCAGCGGTTCCGCGACCTTGCCCTGGGCATTAAGTCGCTCGAGCTCCGCATGGAAGCGGTTCACGGCCAGTGCCGCAGCGATGCCATGGCCGGTCACATCGATGAGGACGACGAGGACCGGCCCCGCAGGAGCAGAAGGCGGGAACGACAGCGGACGGACGAAGAGGAAATCGCCGCCGATCTGGTGCATCGGCTCGTAACGGTACTCGACGCGGACTGGGCCTCGCGTGATGGGGGGCGGGAAGAGCACCTCGTGGATGCGCCGGGCGTCGGCGAGTTCGCGTGAGACTTCCGAGTACCGCTTCTGAACAGCACGGGTGTGAAAGCGCTCGGTGAAACTGCGGTAGCGCCACCAACTCCACGCGAAACCGGGCAGGCCCACGAGCGGCGCGATGAGGATGAGTGCAATTTTTTGCTCGATGGGTCCGACCGACACGAAGGCGACCCAGATCACGAACGCGCCAAGGATCGGGAGAAACGGGATCAGTCCCTCACGCGGCGAGAGCGCGACGAACACGCAGGCGAGCGCGTGCACGAGGAACACGGTCAGGAGCGAAGCGAAGGCCTGCGCAAAGTCGGACTCGGGGGTGCGGTCGAGGGTCGCACTGGGGAGGATGCTGGTGTTCATGATCAGGGGTGTCACCATGACGGCGATGATGCCGGACACCGCGACGACCCACTGGAAGGTGCGGACGACTTCGGCGCGGGGTCGGACCTGTCGCGCGAAGTAGATGAGCGTGGCGACGAACATGACCGTGTAGAGCGAGTCGGTCAGGATCTCCGCGCCGCTGATGCTGTCGCCGCCGGTGAACGCCACGCCCGTGGCGATCTCATAGATCGACATACCCCAGCTGATGCCGACCAGGGCGAGGACGCTGACGCAGTACCACACCGCGCGACGGCACAGTATGGCCGCACGCTCGGCGTCGTACTGCGCGAGGAATTCGGGAGGAATGGCGGAAGGGGCGGGCATGCGGGCGGGCTCGGGACGGTGAGCCGTCATGGTACCCGGACGGAGGATCAGTCAGGGTTGGCTGGATTGCATAGCGGCCTGGAAAGCGTCGTAGGACTCCCAACGCTGATGATCCCCGTTGGCGTGCGGAACGAGGTGGCGTGAGAAATTCAGAGCGAGCCAAGTCGGCCCACCCGCGATCACGAAGCCCAGCACGAGGAAAACCGACATCACGATGTATGACCCTGCACGCCAGCGGAAGTAGGCGAACAGCGCAAAGGGCGAGAACAGAAGCAGGCCGAAGCCGACGATCACGGTCTCTGTGATTTCGAGAGCCCAGCGACCGGGCGGCCCGGGAATGGATGGTTGCTTGTAGCCCTTCCAGAAGTCGGGGTGAGTATCGGGGTGCTTGCCCTCGGCAAGACGGGCCTTGATGAACGCCATCCGATCCGCATTGATCTGGTCTACAAGCGGCCGGGTTTGATCGAAATAGGCCTCTACACCACCGGCATCCGAAACTACATGCACGCCCGCCTCACCGAACCGAAGCGTTGATTCAGGATCGCGGCTGGAGTGAAGGATCGACCGGGCACCGTCCAAATGCAATTCGACCGAACGGAGAGCGGCGAGATGGGCGATCACGGCCTTCTGGCGGTGCGCCAAGAGCGCGAGCGCCAGAGACTCATGAACATCGATGCTTGCCCATGCATCCCCCAGCGTCATCAATCCAACCAGACCTGTGACTGCTTCTTCGGGAGTGACCTCGATATCAGAGCCAAGGAAGGCAATATCCGTCTTGAACAAGAAGTACCAGGATGTTTTCGTCGCGAGATCTGCATCTGTCGGTGGATCGTCGGAGGACGACAGAATCCATCCGGAAAGGTCGGCCGTGCTTCTCTCGCTCACCAGCACCCCGATCGGCAGGCGCGGTTCGTGCTTTCCTTTCGCCCGCGTGTACAGCAAAGCCTCCAAAAACCCGAGCTGCACCTTCTCCCGCCCGAAGTGCGCATCGGGGTTGAGGTCGATGGCGGCACTGATGAGTTCGATGGCTCGTTCGAGGTCGGTGAGGTCGTCGGCGGAGCCGCCGCTTGCGATCCAGCGGTGGGCATGGTGGGTGCCGAGGTTGGCGAGGTAGCGGTACTCGTGCTCGGTGCGTTCGGCGCTTCCGGCTGGGAGGGTGTCGAGGACGGCGCGTTTGCGGGCCATCCATTCGATGGCGTCGTCGTGGCGCTTGAGGCGGTCGGAGGCGACGGCCGCGTCGTCGTAGAGGGCGAGGTTGGTGGGGTCGGTTTCGAGTTCTTTGGTGACGCGCTCGAGGCGCATGGCGTAGTACTCGGGGGGCCAGCGGTCGATGCGCCCCAGCAGCACCTCGACCACGCCGGGCAGGCCCGCGGCCTCCTGCGCGAGGGTGTCGCGGTCCCAGAAGCAGGCGAGCGCGGCCTTGGCGGTGAGCAAGATAAGCATCGCGCCGAGGGTGAGGTTCAGGAGGGTGCGTCGTTGCATGTGGTTGTTATACGGTGAGCGGCGGGGTCCGGGTCCGCGAAAATGGGGCGTACGCGGGGAAACCGTTTCCTCGGTGGCGCGAGGAGCATTCCATCGCCGGGACACGGGACCCTGAGCTCGCGCTCAGGGTTCTGATCCCTCTTGCAACTTGATGTTGTGACGGTGCGGATGGCCCGGCACTCGCCGGCGAGCGGCCAGTGGGTCATTCCGGCGCAACCTCCGCAGAGCATCGTCCCTACGCCTGCGTCAGGGTGTCGCCACCGGCTCGTCGGTGTGCTCGGCGGTCTCGCACACGCCCTCGAACTGGCTCGCGGCGGAATCGACTGCCAGATCCTCGACGGGGTCGGGGTGCTTGATGAGGCGGTCGTGGGTAGCGATGCGGTGCTGGACCACGAGCATGAGGATCGCGCCGAAGACCGCGACCGAACCCGCGACCCACTGGCTGGCGAGCAGTGTCACCGCGAACATCGGCAGCAGCACCTCGCCGATGGCGACGGTGAACGGCTGCAACTGGATCAGCGCGGAGGAGGGCGCGACGCCGATGTGCTTGATGGCGGTGTAGTACGCGGTGTGCCCGATCGCGAGGCCGAGCATCGCGCTGAGTGTGAGCAACCACAGCAAACGCAGGGACAGGTCGGTGACATCGGCGCCCATGCGGTTGCCGAAGAGCAGCATGAGCGTGAGGCAGCCGACGGCGGTGTACGCGCTGATGACCGCGTAGGCCAGGAATGGACCGGCGACCTTCATGACCGGGCGGATGGCGAGGGCGTAGCCGCTGAAGCCGAACGCCGCGGCGACGGCGAGCAGCACCCCGCTCAGGTTCGCGCCCGAGCCGAAGTCATCGCCCAAGCCGATCACGAAGAGCACACCGCCGATGACCAGCACGCCGCCGAACAGGAACCACGGCGAGCGGATCACTCGCCGTTCGGCGGGGAAGAAAAACAGGGCGCCGAGGGTGACGAAGATGATCTGCGGGCGCAGCGCAAAGGCGACGGTGGAAGCATCGATTTTGTAGAAAGACGCCGCGAAGCAGACTTGGGCTCCGATGTTGAAGGCGGTGGCGGGGAGGGCGGCTTTCCACAGTGCTTTGGGGAAGGTCTTTCGCGACAGGGCGAGCAGGATGAGCGGCGACCAGATGAGCGCGACGAAGCCGTAGCGCCAGCCGTTCATGGTCCAGACATCGAGTTTGTCGGAGAAGAACTTCAGCAGCAGCGGCGTGCCGGTCCAGGCCAGCAGCGTGATCAGGATCGCACCGATACCCAGCGCCTGACTCGCGGCGGGCGACAGAGGGGGCTTGATGGGTGGATCGGCATCCGGCATGAGCGGAGAGGATAGGCTTGCAGGTACCTCTCCGCCTAGCAATCAGTCAGTCAATCGGCGCGGCGCATCACCGGGCCGGGGTAGCCGGGGACAATGATCCGGAGTTGCATCCGGTCGGTGTTGGCGAGCAGCAGCCAATCCTCGATGCCCGATTCGGCATTCTGTCCTTCGAGTTCGGCTTCGTCTGGCTGGAGGTAGATGCGGGCGCCGCTGCGGGTCTCGTTGTGCGTCCATGTGCCCATGGAGACGAAGCGGTCCTCCCCAACCGCGCTCTGCCAGCGGTAGGTGCCATCACTGACGAGTTCGAGGTAGGCGTCGGCGCTGAATATCTCGCCGGTGGTCTGGAGCACGGCGTACGAGACTTGCTCGTCTTGAACTTCAGGCGGGGTGCGATCCATCAGGAAGGTGGCCGCGGCCTGCCTGGTCGCCTCATGGTCCAGTTCCCACACATGCACCGTGTTGAGGGCGGCGGATTCCGAGGAGCTCTCGCTCGACGCGCATCCGGTGAGACCGGCCAAGGCCAGCAGTGAACATCCAAAGATCGATCGCAGCATGGTGTTTTCCTTTCCTGAAGAGGAAACCACCATACCGCGCGAGGGTCAGATTCCGTTGCCGAAATTTGCCAAAACGAGATTCAAATCGGCCAGATCGACCGCGTGATCGGCGTTGGTATCGCCGGGGATGACCCCAGCCGGGCTGGTGTCGCCGAAATTCGCGAGCACCAGGTTGAGATCGGCCAGATCGACCGCCCCGTCGCCGTTGGCGTCTCCGGGCACATACGGGCCGATGGCGATGGTCTGCTGGTCCATCGCGAAGGGGACCCCTTTGCCCACAGCCAGCCACGCGTCGTACATCTGCTGGCCGATGTCGGTGGTGGTGTTGGCGTCGCGCAGGAACTCGATGTAGTCCTTGGAGGCGGTCTGGTAGTACACCGTGACTTCGGCCTCCACCGCGTCGGCGGGGATGGCGTATGGCGTGTCGTCCCAGTACTGCCCGTCGGCGTACTCGTAGCCCACGACCGGCGAGCCGACGCTTTCGTAGGCGGCGTTGGTGAAGCCGCGAGCGGGGATGCGGTTGTCGAAGATGATCTCGTTGTTGAGCGAGAGGTGGAAACTCTTGCCCGCCTCGAGGCCGGTGACCCCGGCCATGTATTCGTCGATGCCGTGCTTGACCTCGTAGATCTTGGTGTCGTGGGTGAGGTCGGCGGTGTCGAGGTCGTATGCACCGCGTTCGGCGATGATCTCACCCTCTGCATCGCGGAACACCACATTCACCCAGATCCGGCGCCCCTCGGGGTAGCCTGTCATGAGTTTGTGGCCGCACTCGTTGATCACGCGGGTGACCAGCGTCGGGCCGACCTGCGAGACTTCGAGGTCGGTAGCGTTTTCGAGCATGTACTCGGTGTCGCCCTTGGCGAGGATCATGAAGTCCTGGTACTCGGGCGTGAGTTCTGGAACGGTGTAGATGGGGCCATCGGCGCCGGTGACCGTGACGGACTGGCCGGAGTACATCTCAAGCATCATGTCGAGTGCGAAGAGGTTCGCACCGGCCCACGAGTGGTAGGCGAGGTCGTTGCGGTATTCGTAGTTGGGGAAGAAGCAGCCGCGACCGTTGGTGTCGGGCATGTGGCAGTCCTGGCAGGTGCTGACGACGGGCTTGTTGCCGCCGAAGCGTCCCCCGGTGTCCAGGCCTGCGCCCTGCGCGTAGGCGGAGTGGGTCCACTCGCCGAAGGTGCGCTGCTCGGGGAACATGTCGTACTTGTTGCCGGTGGGATGCGGCTCGCCGAACAGGTTGGGCTTGTAGGAGCCATCGGGTTCGAGCGAGTACACGCCGTTCGAGACATCGTGGCAGGTGCCGCAGAGCGTGGCGGTGCGGTGCCAGGGTGACTCGCGCCAGGCGTGGAGCGGCTGGGGCGCGGTTTTGCCGTAGGTCCGCGGGCCACGGCGCACATCCAGCGGATCGACCACGAACTGCGTGTTGCCGATGAAGCGGTCGTCGTACGGGTCGCCATTAACCGCGGGCACAAGGTTGCCAGAGGGGTGGTTGGCCAGATCAAACAGGATCGCCTGGTCGTCTTCGGGCGACTGGCCGGGGGTATACACGGGGTCCACGGTGCGATGGCAGAAGTTGCAGGTGATGCCGTTGTTGAAATCGTTGTAGAACAGTCCCGAGCCATCGGTGTTGTTCTCGACACGCCCGTCGATCCAGGCACCCGGGGCGTGACACTTGAAGCAGGTCTGCCCGGAACCGGCGACATCCTGCTCCGCGATCGACACGGCGGCGAGGAAAATGGGGTCGCGAGCGGCGTTGGCGTGCATGGTGCCCTGCCAGCGACCGGGCATTGTGGACGAGGTGTCTTCCGTCGCGTGGCAGGAGACACAGTTGGAGAAACTGAAGATCTCGTCGGTCAGCGAGTTCGAGGGGGTGCCTTTGGCGTGAAAATCCTCGGTGGTGGTGGGAAGCGGCAGTCCGATGTAGTCCCCGCCTCGACCGTCATCCGCCGGGCGCGCGGCCACGGCGTCGGCCCCAGAGAAAGCCATGACCGCACCCGCCAAGCCAGCCAAGCCCAGCACGACACCGCTCCACACTCGAAGCGTGCGTACGCTCACCGACCCAGTTCCTGAACCCATCGAATTACCCTCTCTCGGCTGTGAAATAAGCCATGGCCCGCAGAGATACCGGGCGCGTCAGGAAAGACTACCCTCAAGTTTCGGTCCGGCAAGAGCCGGTCTCCCCTCTTTTCTGGGGCCACTTTTTGAATAATCATGGGAACCCCACCACCAGCCAACGAATGACCTATCTTGCCACACCGTAACGCCGCGGCGGATGCTCGAAATCGCCGCCCGTTTCTCCGAACAAGACACCGCATCGTCCGATATGGGTGACTATGGCTTCAAAGTCCAAGACTTCGCGCGCGCGATACGAATCCGATGAACCGTCGAGCATGGCCCGGCTGATCTGGCTGGTCGCGCTCTTCGTCTGGCTCGGCCTAGCCGCGGCCTTCCTGTCCTACAGCCCCGCCGACCCTCCGGGGACCGCGATTGCCACCGGCGAAACGGGACAAATCGCCAACTGGATCGGCGTGGTCGGCGCATTCATCGCCCACCACGGCTATCTCATGCTCGGGATCGGAGTCTGGGTCATCCTGGCTTCCGCGGGTGCATATCTGGCCATCCTCGCCTGGCGCGGGCCTGTGTCGCACCCGGTGATCCGCGGGATCGGCGTGGTTATCGGTGCCGTCGCGATCAGTTCCGGACACGCCCTGCTCCTCCCCGAACTCGCCATCACCGCCGAGGGCGGCGGCGGGCTGCTGGGGATCATCGCGGCTCACCATCTCCAGTTGTACGCCGGGACCGTGGGCGCGGCGGGGTTGCTGTGCCTGTTCTTCATCCTTGGTGCGTGGATCGCCGTGGATCGGCTGCTGGTGGTCGTCCCTCATGCCGCGGCGACCGTGCTGGGCACGATGTACGCGAAGTCTGCCGACACCGCCCTCGACCTCAAGGAGAAGGCGGCTGCCCGACGCGAGACGATGCGTGCCAACGACATCGACGACGACAAACGCCTGCGTGCAGTCGAAACATTCCTTGGTGCCGCCAAGCGCCGCAAGCAGCGCGAAGCCGCGAAAGCGAAGATCGACGAACGGGCCGGCGGCATCGGTGGTGCGGGCAACCTCGACGAGGATCTCGACGAACTCGATGATGTCTCCAGCGAGGTCGAGCCCAAGCCGGCGAAGCCGAAGCGCAAGGGCAAGACCCGGAAGGCCCCCGAGCCTGTCGAAGCCGAGGACGAATACGACGAGGTCGAGGACAACGACGAGGAGTACGAGGACGACGATACTCCGGGCGCGCCTCAGGTCTTCACCGAGGATCAACTCCGCGACAAAATCGCCAAGCTGCCCGTCCGCTTCGCATCAACCACCAAGAACAAGGCCACTCAGGAAGACCTCGATGCTCTGCGCGAGCAGCGCAAGAGCGAAGAGGAAGCCGACCGCAACTACAACTTCCCGACGCTCGAGCTCCTCGCCGACCCCGAGGAGAACTTCTCCGAGGAACTCGAGAAGTGGGTGCGTGAGCAGGCCGAAGCACTCGAACGCGCCTTGCAGACCTACAAGATCGAGGGCGAGGTCGTCGGGATCGATTCCGGCCCGGTGATCACGCTCTATCGCGTCCGTCTTGCCCCCGGCACCAAGGTCAGCCAACTCGGTCCGATTGCCTCCGACATCGCGCGCATGCTCAAGGCGGTCAACATCCGCATCGTGCCCAACGAGGAGGGCCAGGACACCGTCGGCATCGAGGTGCCCAACCGCAAGAAGGAGAAGGTCCGCCTCAAGGAGTTGATGACCAACTCCCAGTCGGCCGCGAAGATGAAGCTGCCGCTGTTCCTGGGCAAAGATGCCTCGGGCAACCCGCTGATCATCGATCTCGCCTCGCTGCCGCACATGCTCATCGCCGGTACGACCGGCTCGGGTAAGTCGGTTTGCATGAACGCGATCCTGATGGGCTTCCTGTACACGCAGAAACCGAGCGACCTGAAGCTCGTTCTCGTCGACCCCAAGATGGTTGAACTGTCGCAGTTCAAGGACATCCCGCACCTGATGTGCCCGGTCGTCACCGAGATGTCCAAAGCCGCGGCGATCCTCGAATGGGCCGTCACGAAGATGGACGAGCGGTACGAACTGCTGGCCGAAGCCGGCTGTCGCGACATCGCCAGTTACAACAACCTCGGCTGGGACGAACTCAAGGAGCGGTTCAACCCCCAGACCGAACTCGAAGAAGCCAAGATCCCGCGCAAACTGCCCTACATGGTCTTCGTGATCGACGAACTCGCCGACCTCATGATGACCAACAAGGAAGTGGAAGGCGCGATCGTTCGTATCGCGCAGAAGGCCCGTGCGGTCGGCATCCACCTGATCCTCGCGACCCAGCGACCGCAGGCCAATGTCGTCACGGGCCTGATCAAATCCAACATGCCCGGTCGTGTCTCGTTCCGCGTCGCGTCAGGTATGGACTCGCGTATCGTCCTCGACCAGAAGGGTGGCGAACTGCTGCTCGGGCACGGCGACATGCTCATGCTCACCCCCCGCTCCTCGGTTCCGATCCGTGCTCAGGGGACGCTGGTTGATGACATCGAGATCCGCCGGGTGGTCCGCTTCGTCAAGGATGTCTCCGGCCCGACCTTCGAACGCGCCCTCACGACCATCGGCGAGAGCGGCTACGGCTCGGCGGGCACCGGGCTCACGGCCGAGGAGTACGAAGAGCGCATGCGCAAGTCCGCTCAGGAGGACCCGATCTTCGATCGCGCCGTTGAGATCGTGCTCGAAACCAAGCGCGGCAGCGTTTCCCTCCTGCAGCGTCGCCTCGCCATCGGTTACACCCGGGCTTCACGCCTGATCGAACTCATGGGCCAGGCGGGCATCATCGGCGAGCACAAGGGCTCGGTCGCGCGCGAAGTGCTGATGTCCCTCGATGAATGGGAGGCCATGAAGGAGTTTGCCAAGGCCGAGGAAGGCGCGGTCTACCAGGGCGACGAGTCCGACAAGCCCAGCGAACAGCAGCTCGAAGACGAAACCCTTTTCCCGGTTGAGGAAACCGCCGAGGAGCGTGCTGCACGCGAAGCCGAAGAAGCCGATGCCCGCGATGCCGCGGCGGACGAAGCCATGTCGTCGGGCATGGGCGGGTCCGAACGCCAGCCTGCCGAAACTCCGCCCTTCGAAGCCGATCAGCCGGTCGCAGCGGACGAAGAGACCGAAGACGAAGAGTCTGAGGACCTCGACGAGGACGAAGAAGACTGGGACGGCGAAGACGACGACGACTCCGACGAGGATGAAGACGACGGAGACGATGAAGACAGCGACGAGGAGACCGGCGAGGAGGAAGACTCCGGAGAGGACGAAGAGGACGAAGAGGACGAAGAGGAAGACGATGTCGAGTATGTCTATGTCGACGAGGACGGCAACGAAATCCCCGCCGACGAACTCGACGATGAGGAGTACGAGTACTCTGATGACGAAGAAGAGGACGAAGAAGACGAGCCTGAATCGCCGAAGCTGAGCACGAAGACCGGTGCCTGAATCGGGCGTCGGTTCAGATCACGCTGAGATTCAGGAACACCGCGATCGCGACCGCGCCGGCACCCCATAGGCCAACCGCGAGCGGTTCTTCATGCTCGGTCGTCAGCAGGACGCCGATCATCGAGAGCACCGCGGCGAACGCGGCGATCGACCAGGGCCAGGCCATGCGCAGCAGTTCTGCTTCGGTGTCGCCATAGGCGACAACCGCGCTCGCGCCACGGATCGTCAACGCCGTGGTCGCCGCGGCGATGAGGAAGAACGCCAGCCCCGCGCCGGTCCGGCCCAGGACGGTGACGGTCGTGACCAGACCCACACCACGATCGGCTGGTTCGTCGCGCATGGCGCACAGCAGCAGGTAGCACGACATCATCCCGGTCCCGATCACCGTGGCCAGGCGCACCGAGGGCGAAACCAGCCCGCCGGTGATGCCGAGCATTTGGTCGCGCTGCGCAAGGGAGACATCGATCGCCCGATCCGCGAAGAAGCCGACGACGATCAGCGGGAGCATCAGCACGCACAGCGGCACGAGCACCTCGGCCCAGAGCGTCTTAACCGGCCAGCGACGCGTGCGGAGCGAACCGATCCAGATCGCCGTCAGCATGACAAACCCAAGCAGACCGATCCACGGCTGGATAAACAGGAGTACGAAAGCGAGCACCTTCGCGGTGCCGCCGAACAGGTACTTGGCCAGCCCTGCGGCCTCGGGATCGACGAGCCCGCGTTCGCGTCTGAGACCCAGGCGGGTTTCGTCGAGGTATCGGACATGCATCTCATCGAGGCTGGCAAAATAGAACAGGGCGAGGGCGACGACCATCAAGGCCATCAGCACCCCGCCCGAATCGGCGCTGCGTGCCCACAGCAGGGCGTAGGGCAGAACCATGAACGCGATGAGCCATCGCCCGGTAAGCAGTGCCTGGAGAATCATGGGGGGATTCTACAGGCACGGCCCTAGCGACTGAACCCGGACTCTCAGTCCTGAAGATCTTCGGGAATCGTGTACAGCCAGCTTTCAGCTGCATCGAGGCCTTCGGTGGTCGGGACCGGTCCGAAGATCATGGGCACATAGCCCTGGTTCGCGGCTTGTGCCGCGCGTTCGTAGAGCGCGGCCTGAGGGACAGGCACATGTGAGGGCAGTCCGAGATTCACCTTGATGTCGTGTCCGGAAATCTGTGCCCATATCTCGTGACCGGGGTTCAGGAAGTCTGCGAGAAGATGCGGGTTATTCGCACCGTAAGGATCTGTTTCGGGGATTCTGGTGCCGTAGATATAGGTCGGCGTGATCGTGTGGATGAAATCGGGGGCCATCGTCTCGAAGACGAATCGCACCTGGGGGTACTCAGACTGGAGCTGAAGAACCCAGTCATATGCATTCCATGCAGGCATGCCGCTCATCGCATCCAAGCCCACGGTCGTCGCGCCCACAGAAACAGCGCCGTTCATCTCCTCACGCCCGCGATTGACATGAAACGGGTACTTCGGATCAAAGCGGACGGAGTACGCGGCGTCCCAGCCGCGAGGCATGAGGTTTGAGCTGTTCCCCCACCACAAACCCAGGTCGGTTTCCGAATCACCGAACTCCTTGAGTACATGCTTCGAACGAGCCAGAGCAGGAACGGTGTTCCAACCACTTGTGAAATTGAAGGGGTAATTGTTTTGCACATTGTTCCGGTACACGCCCGAAGGAGACCAGATCATGACCCGCTCAAACCCTTTGTCGACCTGCTCCTGAAGTTTTTCAACGATCGGTTCGAAGCCGGCCAGGTCAGGACGGTCAGCGGTGCCGACGAATCCTCGGGGATTCGACACGGATGCTATTGAAGGCATTGCCGTAATCATGCCAACGACTGGGCGGGGATCGCGTTCATAGCGAACCGGGCCGTAGGTTTCACGGAAAAAGTCACGGTACGGCTTGAGGGTTCTGACCCATTCAGACGGATCGCTCTTCTGCGCTCGCACACAGACGCGATAGACACGAGTCTGGCCGGGCAGGATGCGCCCGCCCTCGTCATCGTCGTCACGATCGAAGACAAATCGAACCTGCCAGTTCCGCCCGCCGTGGGTGAAAATCCCACCCGGGCTTTCGACCCGAATGAACACATCGTGCCGGTATTCGCGCACGTCGTACAGCATGCTCACACCGATGGTATCGTCACCGTTCTGAAGGATCGCCACCGGTGAGTACAACCCACCCGGGTAGTTCTTCCCACCACCGAAGTACGGCGCGTTGTTGTGCGAGAGGGGGATGGACTTCCCATCGCTGAAGATGGCTCGTGTGACGATAGACTCGGGGAACCGGATCCCGCCGATGACAACCTCACCGAGCCGACGCGGTGTTGCGCCGGAATTCGTAAATGTGAAGACAAGGTCGAAACCATCCTCGACCTCGTGGTGCTCGATGTTCGTCGGTTCGAGCGAATCATTCCCACGCGGGTTCCAGACTTTCTGCAGATTCGGAGTAATCAGCGCCTGTTCTTGTTGATTCAGGAGTTTGCGGATCAACTGCGGCTGCAGGTCGTTCATCTCCGACAGGTAAGTCACCGGGCTTGACGAATCGCCATCCATACGGGGCCCCTGAAAGGAAACCACCCCTTCCTTGCCGCCCTTGCCCGAGTTCTTCCCCTCCTGCCCATTCTTCGAATTCTGCTTCTGACCGATGACAATCTTGCGATTCTCAGCGTTTCCGGGCTTCTTTTCTTCTGGCGCTTGCTTCTTGTCGCTCCCGACAATCGCAACACCTGCCACAGCAACACGGGCATCACCCCCGTCAACTTTGCAGCCTAGGGAATACACTTGCGATGCAGCCCCGACGCACAGCAGGAGTGAGGCCGCACAACGGTCGAATCGGCGAAGTCGCATGATGATGCTCCTAACGAGAGCGGAGAGAATCCGGACAAAGCCGGCTCGATCAGGCGCACCACACAGTCACGCCGTCTCGAGTTCTGCGTAGTTCCTGTAGCCATCGGTGTCAGGAGTGAGCCGACTTTCCTCGAACACTTCTCCACTCCCGTTCATCCCGTTAAATCCTGATGACTGCTCGGCTTGGGGCAGGAGTCCGGGATCTGCCTCCAGTCTGAGAACCTTGGCAAAGATCAGCATACAAGCATAAGTGCCAATAAAACCGACGAGGAAGACGAATGTAAACAGACTGATATCGCCGCGCGGCATCGCAAGGACCTGCCCCAGCCCAGACCCGACCGCAGAAATCACGAAGATATCCCGTGGAGAACGCCAAACCAGATCATCTGCAAACCGCAGCAACAACCCAAACAGAATCGCGTAGAGGAACACCGCAGGCGCCCCGAAGTCCGAATACGATTGCCCGATCACCCCGGGGCCAACATTAAATTCCCCATATCCGACCCCGCGAATGCGCGCCATCTTAGGGATCTCGATACTCAACGGATTTGGCTTCTCAAGCCACATCGATCGAGGAATTGGAATCTCATACACATACTTCAAGGACGCTGGCCCTCGGAATGGGTAGACCTCCGGGTGCTTATCGATGATCCACATGCTGATCCCCGCGGCTTGCTGCCCCGCACCAAGATCCAGCAGCCCTTTCACAAGGTCTGTCCCTGTCACCATCGCCTGTAAGTGTTCGATCGGAGAACGCGCGCGGTCCTTTGCCCCGGATCCCCGCACCGAGGTAAAACTCGCGACAACGACGATGCCCACCGCGCTCACCACCGCGAGCGTGGGGAGGTATGTGCTGGGGCGCATAAACCGTACGCGCGAGAAGTAGACACCCCAGATGAACCCCGCGAACACCGCGATGATGTCGCGACGACTCGAACTCCCCTGCACGGCGACCGCGGCGTTCGCGAGAAGAAGTACGACGCTCGGTATGGCCACCGTAGGATTCAGGAATCGGGGAGCCCAGTACCAACCGATGACCACCGCCGCTGCAGCACCCATCGCGTTCCCGACATAGGTCGCCAAGATGCCGACAAGTGGAATACGAATCCCGTACTTCAACGCAAACGCCGTCACGGTCGCCAGAATCGCTAACGACAGAAGCTTCCCGCCACTTGGAACGCCCGCGGTACGCGGAACGAACCGAACCAAACGATTCAATTTCAACGGATGCGAATACGACAGCAGGAAGATGGTGAGAAAGCCTGTGCTCAACACGCAGTAGTACAACCCAACCGTGGACGGATTGGATAAAGGATACGGCATGTAATTATCGGTGAGAAATGTCAACGCCGCGGATATCAACTGGAAAATGATAAAACCCAGAAGATAGATATTCCTCAGGCAGACCAAATCGAATCGGCCTTTGACCGCATCCAACCAGATCCGGGAAACACAAACACAAATCAGGAAGAACATCCAGAGCGCGGCGAATTGAGTCATGACCGCTTCCCCTTCGATGATCCAACTACCGCCTCGTACATCTCGTCCATACGCGAGGCGATCGAATCCCAGGCGAAACCCTGCTTTGCCCAGTTTCGCCCAACGCGTCCGGTCTCGACCAACGCACCACGGTCAGCAAGCATCTCACCCAGGGCCTCGCCCAGTTCTGACTCGTCGCAGGCGACCACGCGGCCCGCCCCGGCCTCCTGAACTTCATTCCAGATGTTCACCTGATCCGATATGAGCACCGCCGTCCCCGCCGCCGCGGCTTCAATCACCGCGACCCCAAAGTTCTCCTGATAACTCGGAAGCGTGAACAGATCCGCATCCGCGAGCGCCTCGATCCGCTCAACGCCCTTGAGCATACCCGTAAAGATCAGACGATCCGCGATGCCCAAGTGTTCGGCCTTCTGCTGCACACCGGCCACATACGAATCCTCCCCCGGTCCGACCAGGGCGAGCATCGCGTCCTCAGGCGCAGACGACGCGAAGGCCGGAAGCAGGAGATCCAACCCCTTCTTGCGGTGCAATCGACTCAGGTAAACCACTAGCGGGCGGTCACCGATGCCATAGCGCTCACGGAACGCACCCGGTGCAGGCAGTGTTTCGAATTCGTTCCAGTCCAGCCCGTTGGGGATCACGAACGCCCGCGGCTTCAGGCCCAGAGGCTTCACGAGTTCCCGTTCGGTCTCGGTGGTGAAATGCAGGCCGGCCGCGCGGTTCAGGTCCTTTTTGGCTTTGAGCGCGAGAAAGAGGCGCTTTTTGAGTCGGCCCTGGCTCAGACTCCACGGGTCGAGCATGCCGCACGGGCGGATGATGTAGGGCACACCTGCGCCGCGACAGGTGCTGGCCCCCCAGTGCACAAGGTATTGCCACAACCCGTGGCCGTGCATCAGATCGACCCCCGCAATAATCACCGCGCGTAACTTCTCCACCGCCGCCGGGCAACGATCGATCGGGCCCGACCGTGGTCCGCCGGCATGAACCGTCACCCCACCCTTGGCCAGCACCTCCGTGATATCGCGGACAGTCTCCTGCTGATCCGAGGTGATGATCGTGACCTCGTGACCGCGCGAGACCTGGACCGGCGCAAGTCGCGCGAGCACATTCGCCGGACCTCCGCTGACCGGATCGATCGAATTGGTCAGGTGGACGATCCGCATCTGGCTCGTGTCTTCCCGCTGGGTGTTCTCGGACTGTGCTCTGGCGACATGCTTCCTACGGTCCTATCGGCAGATCCGAGAGCCGACTCAGACCGGCTGCGGCTCTTTCGTTGCCCAGCGGATCAACACATCGGCAACCTCGGGCCGGCTGAACTCCGCAGGCGGACGCTCACCGGCCGCCAGCATCTCCCGGACCTTGGTCCCCGACAGGAACACCTGGTCACCCTCGATCTTCGGGAAGGTCTTGCCCGACACCATGCCCTGGGCCTTGTGGCTCCACGCGGCGTGCTCGAATTTCAACGGGATGATGCCGAGGTTGTCGGCGTCCAACTCGTCAAAGATGTTCTGAGCGTCGTAGGTGCCGTAGTAGTTGCCCACACCGGCATGGTCACGACCGACGATGAAGTGCGTCACCCCGTAGTTCTTGCGAACCAGCGCGTGGAGCACGGCCTCGCGCGGCCCGGCGTAGCGCATCGCCGCGGGCATAACTGACAGCAGTGTCCGCTCGGGTACGAAGTAGTTCTCGATAATCGTCTTGTAACACTCCATGCGGACATCCGCGGGGATGTCGCCCTTCTTGGTCTCGCCGACCAGCGGGTGGATCAACAACCCGTCGGTGATTTCCTGGGCGCACTTGCAGAGGTACTCGTGCGCCCGGTGGATGGGGTTGCGCGTCTGGAACGCGGACACCGTCTTCCAACCGCGACGAGCGAACTCGGCGCGGGTCTGCGCCGGAGTCAGACGGTGGCTCAGGAAGGCCTCGGGACCGTCCGGGTCAACGCAGACCTCGATGACCTCCACAGGACCGGCCACACAGGTATCGCCCTCAGCCATGACCTGCGCCACGCCCGGGTGCGCTTCGTCGTCGGTGCGGAACACGCTCGGGATCTCGAGGTTCTTGTCGTGCGCGAACACCTCTTCCACCGTCATGACTGCCTGCAGCACCCCGTTCGGTGCGTACAGTGCGACGCGCTCGCCAACCTTCGGCGCGTCCGCGCTGTCCACACTCAGCAGAATCGGGATCGGCCAGATGTCGCCACTGGCGAGCTTCATGGACTTACAGACTGATTCGAAATCCGCCTGGCCCATGAACCCGGTCAGCGGGCTGAACGCACCGATCCCGATCATCTCAAGGTCGCAGGACTGCTTCGCCGAGAGGTCAATCCGCTTCAGCGAAGCGGCTTCGCTCTTGAGCTTCGAGGCCTGTTCTGAACTAACCACGCGATGGACGAGTGTCCCGCCGTGAGCGCCGATGGGGTCTGACATAAGAGCATTCCTTGGGTGCAGGGAGGTCTGGAGGGCTCAGAATAGCCCATACACGGACCGGCTGCAGCCACACCCAAACGCTCTGTACGGCGAACTGAAAACCCAGCAAACCAGGCCAAAACCGAGCGACCACCGACAATCGTC
>JBICHT010000119.1:0-19347 GCA_043101125.1 Phycisphaerales bacterium JB050
CTCGATCGCCTGAGCCGGATCGACGACCACCCCCAGGCCCGAACTCCGGAAGCGGACGAACTCCGCGTGGCCCTGCATGTCGCGGCCGCACAACTCCGGGATCCCGCCGTGCGTTCGAACCTCACTGCACCCGAGCCGACCCCAGCCCAGCCCGCACCTTCTCAGAGCGCCGACCCGCTGGTCGCTCCCGGGGCTTCAGAGGTCGGCCGTGCAGCCGCTCCGCCTGGGGTTGTCGCGCCGCAGGCCATCACCGTAGACGAAGAGTTCAAGGTCGCTGCGGAACATGTCTTGGCATCGTGCGGCGGGTGGAACGCCGAGTCGAAGCGCCGCCTGGGTTATCTGGCTCAATCCGCCTCGGTCGATGCGGGTGGGCTGCAGCAGGCCCTGGTCGCGATCACCAGGCAGCACGAGCAGCCGATCAGAGGAAAGATCACGACACTAGGTACAGGCATCACTCCTGCGGGTGGAGAAGTAGCGGAACCGATCTCTCCGCTTTCGCGAGCAGGTGCGATTTCCAAACGCCCTCTCGATCACCGGATCGGCAGTTCCCGTGCTCGGGCATGGTTAACGATCACCACCGCCATCATGTTCGTTTCATCACTCGTCATCGGCATGGGACTGCTCACCTTGGTCGCCCAGGAATTGCTCAAGCCCGAGCGCCAGATTCAGACGCGTGTGATCTCTGGGACGACGGGAAACACCAACACCTCAAAGCCGCCGAGCACTCCCGGCACGTCAGCCAACCCCACCGATGCAACCGAGGAACCGAGTGCCGTCCCCACACCTCCGATCGTGGCGGATGGGCAAGTCCTGGTACGGTATTTTCAGTCGCTGTCGGCTGACTCGTTCGCAGATGCCACAGATGAGTCGCTGGCCGGATTCATCAGCGTCTACGACCAGTTCGCCAGCAACTGGATCGGGTTTGACCCGGATACGGTCGCGGCTGCACCGATCGCGATCCGCGATGCGGTTCTTGCCACGATGGATGTCGAGGACTCGATCGCAATCCGCGCGATCGAACCGATGAGTCGGGACCTGACCCCCCTCAACCCTGACGAAAGATCGCTCGACCCGCGTGCCCTGACGCGGGCGGTCTTCGCGTACGGCACCTTGAGTTTGTTCCAAGGTGCCGCAATCCCACCACACACTGAGAGAACGATCCGTACCCAACTGAACACCATCGCGAGTTCTGTCGCAGGTGGCTCCGGAGGAGGGACAGGGTTCGAGGCCCGCGCTCGGGTCGCCCTCGAAGTGATCGCCAGCAAACTCGTTCCGCGCGCTTCGGAGAGTGATGTGCCGTCGCTGGTGACGGCATGGAGATCATGGATCGTGATGGCTCAGCGCTTCGATCCGCTTGTTGAAGCAGATCTGCTGCTGGGGGCGATCGAAAGGATCGCGCAGGATGCCGAGAAGCCATCGATCAATCAGGCCACCGTCGAAGTGATCAAGTCGCTGGTCCATGAACTGGAATGGCATGCCGATCCGGATCAGATCGCTGGTAGGCGATTGCTGGAATGGTTTGACAGTCCGGGTGACATCAACGACGAGATGCTCAGCGTCATCACCGGTGAACTCGTCGACCGCGGGCTCCTCCCCGGACTCGATGCCTCGATGAAACTCAGTACAGGAGGGTCAGAACAAGATCGGCGGTCACTGCGCGATCAGTACGCCTTACGCCTCTCCCTCCCGCTGATCGGTGAGGGGGCCGAGTTCGCACGAGAGTGGGCCGGATACGCCGAGGAACTCCTGGGTGAAGGCCTGCCCAGCGACCATCGCGGCGCGCTCGATCGTGCCGTCCGTGCTGCGAGACTCAACGAAGCCGCCTCGCTCTGGATCGCCTCCGACGAGGCAACCGCTCGAGATGTCACCAAACAGGCTCTGATCGGACTGGAAGCTCTCACCGCGAGCGCGGCAGGACCTGTGTCGTTCGCACGAGGAAGCACTCGCAGAGCCGATGGCGAATGGGCTGAAAAGTACCTGCTCGCGAGACGGAATACTGATGAGCGAAACCGATTGCTCTACGAGTTGGAGAACACCGGGGGGCCAGCCGGTGAGGCCGATGCCGATGTGCTCGCCGAAGCCGCGAGTTATTCCACCCCGATGGAAATCCGTCGTCACGCGCAGTCGATTGTGATCGCGTACTCCGATCGTGAGTGGATGTTGATCGGGCTTCTCGAAGTGCTCCCGCGCGCCGCCGAACAGGAAAATGTCTCCGACATGCTCAGTGCCGTGACCGGGCGCTCCCTTCCCCCGGTCGACGACCAGAACTGGCGCATTGAAGCACGGAAGGCACTGGTCGCTCGCCTGCTTGAGATCATGGTTGACCCTGATCAGCGATACCTCGAAGTTGCAGGAACGACACTCGAACGATCGTTGCGCGTCCGGGCCGATCTGCTCGCGCCCGCCGCCGATACGCCCGAGCCCGCTGGCTTGGACGCGATCGAGCAGTCTATGCAGATCAGCGATTCTCAACCGGTCGGTCCTGCCGAAATCGCTTGGGAGTACGCGGACCGCCTCGCACGCCTCGCAAGCATGTACCCTCAACGAACGACGCTATTCGCCACGCTTCCAGAAATCGAATCACGACGGGTCTGGCGGGTTCGTCTCGTGAAAACGGATACCGGTCTCTTCGCGGCACAGACCACGAGTGTGCTCGAATTTACAGCCTATATCTACGGCTCAGAACGCCCGGCGAATGCTCATCTCGTGAACGAGATCGTTGCCGAGGCTGCTGCGGCTCGTCGGAGCGCAGGAAGTGTGTACGAGCAAATCGCAACGAACGAACTCGCGATCCTGCGCATCAATCTCTTGCGACTGAAGGGGGGAGCATGAAACCGTATCGACTCGCCACCATTGGCGCGCTGGTGGTGTTCCTCAGCACGGGCCTCGTCGCAACGGCGGTCGTGAGTTCCACGCTCAGCAGACCGGCCGCACCGGTCGATCGAGAAGCAGGCGTCGCGAATCTGGACCAGAGGCTTCGGGCCCTCTCGCCAGCCCGGCCGATGGACTACTTCAAGTTGGCAGAGGAATTGGCTTACCTGTCGGCGATCGCTCCGAACCAGCGAGTCACCGCGTTGCGCATGGCGACACAATTGTATGTGCTTGCCTATGAACTCGATCGAGTACGAGGCGGTGAGGACCATCTGGGTCGCAGCGTGTGCCTGGCTCTCGCGGACATCGCCCCCCCCGAAGACCGGGATTGGCTTCTCGCCATGGCGGCTTCGTTCGGCGTTTCGGCGGACTCACGGAACATCGAGAGCGCGATCAGTGCCGGGGCTGGTGAAGACACCGCCCGCGCTGATGTAGCCGAGGCGCTCGGACGATACCGAGCCGTCGAACGACAACCCCTGACCGCGATCCTTCGTCGTGTCGATGCCCGTCGGCAAATGCGCGAAGCAGGGGTCAGTCAAGACGACACCGATTGGGCGATGGGCCTGCTTGAACGGGGTTTGAATCGCCCCTATTGCCCCGAGTGTCGGAATCAGCGTCTCGTGCGAGCCGGGACCACCGATCAGACCATCGAACAGCGATTATGCGGCACCTGCTTCGGCAATCCTCAGCCCGATCCGCCGCTCACGCGTGCAGAACTCCGGCGGATGCTGTCCATCGAAGCCGCGCTGCTGAACGCCGACGCGCGAACCTGGACAGCCGAACTTTACACCGGTGGTGCCGAACCCATCGCGGATCTTGACCCGTCGGCTCTTGCCGAGCGCTACGGCGTAGATGCATCCAAACCGTATTGGATACCAAGTCCCGATGCCGCACTGCTCGGCAACTGGACCGCTGATCCTTCGGCCAATCCGTCAATGGATGAGTGAGACTGCTTACGCGTTCTCTTCGATGAACGCGAGCTTCGTCTTGATGATGTCCATGATCTCGTCGAGTTGGTTCTCTGAGCCAACATCCCAGCACGCCCAGACAACGGCATTGATCCGGTTGCCCATCTCGATTCCGTCGCGGATCGTCTTCTTCATCCGACGCATCGGAAGGCGCTGGATCATGTCCGTGGTGAGTGGCACCGAGATCTTGACCCCCTGCGGGTCGGGCACCAGATACGCGAACGCGCGCGTCGGGTCCTTGGGGTGCTCATACACAAGCGTCCAGCGCCAGGGCAGACCTTGCCAGGCGAGACGGACTTGAACCGCTTCCGCCTCGGCCACGCTCTCGCGTGCCGACTCGAACAGTTCGGTGGCGGGCTTGTCGTAATGCGAACGAAGCTGCTTGAGATCAGGCTTCGAGAAACGATCCGCCCAAGGGAGACGCCCCCCGGCGAGTGATCCTGACTTCGCGTTGATTTGCACCATGGTTCATCTTTCTCGGCTAAGTCGTCAATTCAGGGCGATCACCGCACGCCATGATCGCTGTCGCTGATCTCAACGCCGGAAACGCCCGCGAAGTTCACTTTGGATTGTATTCGCATTTTGTACGGATATCAAGCGGATTCTCGGGTGTACATCAACTTCTGCGCCAAGGCGACCCGACCGCTGCGATCCGCTAGCATGACCGGAGAAACTTCAATCGTGAGGATCTGCTTGTGAGCGATACCACCAAAACCGCCGCTACGGCACACAGTCTGGACGACGACCTCGACCTCGCCAGTGCCCATGTGCTGCTGGTGGATGACCACGAGCAGAACCTCGACCTTCTCCAGGCCTACATCGAGGATCTCGGGTGCCGCATATCCACGGCTCGCGATGGCATGGAGGCGAAGGCCAAGATCGAAGCCGACCAGCCGGACCTGATCCTGCTGGATGTCATGATGCCGAAGATGTCCGGCTTCCAACTCTGCGAAAAACTCAAAGAATCACCCGAAACCAGGGATATTCCCATCGTCATGGTCACCGCCCTCTCCGAGGTGGGCGATGTCGAACGAGCTGTGGAAGCAGGGGCCGATGACTTCCTCACCAAGCCGGTCCATCGCGTGGAGTTGATGACGCGCGTGAAGTCGCTCTTGCGTGTCCGGCTGCTTCGTCGCCAGTTGGAAGAGACCCTCGACGAGGTTCGGCAACTCCGTTCGGATCGTCCCACCGGGGGCTAAGCCCACCCGCGTGACGGGCCAGATGCCCCCCGGATGTCCCCCCCGGATGGGCCCTCAGCACATCAGTACATCGAGGGCATTGCCTCGGTGATCGCCGGGGTCCGCGGGTCGCGCACCCACACCGAATCGGAGGAGCGGGGCTCCTCTTGTCGCAGCAGGCGTTCCAGGTACTGCATCAGCGTCGATTGATCGAAACGATCCAGCCAGCCAGCACTAACCGAGCGGTTCAGACAGGTGATCTGCTCCAGAAGCTGTTCGCGGCTCAGCACGCCGAAACGCTTACTGACCCGAATGAACGCCGTTCCCACTTCCGTTTGAGCGACCATGTCGTTCCGCCTCCATGCCTTACTGCGGACTGCTTCCGTTCCGTTGAGCAGTCGTGTGATTCATACGATCGGAACAAGCCGCACAACCCGACCACCCAATAACCACAAGGGACGAACGCCACGGCAATATCTTGTGCGCACCACGACATCTTGTATGGGCACGGTTTCGAGGCTGAATCCTGATCGCTGCACTCTGGTGATCGCCAATTCTTGTGTGGCCGCTTCCCTCGCGACGCTCCCCCTCGGGGTGATCGCTGGCTTGAATGATGCTGCTACGCCACGAGGCCATCGTGTCGTATGGCGCGATCCTCCACCTACGGTTGGGGAGTCTCCAACTCACTACAATGCCGCCATGAAAGCCGTTCTGATACAGCAGCAGGGGGCCCCGGTGGCCCCGAACATCGAATCCACTGACGATGCCGCAAGCGTCCTGCCCGGTCTCGATACCGTCGGACCGGGCGAGCTCGGCATTCGGACCCGGGCTTCAGCCCTCAATCACATGGATATATGGGTCGGAATGGGAATACCGGGCGTCGACCTGAGCTACCCACGGGTTTCCGGGTGCGATGCCTGCGGGATCGTGGAATCCGTCGGAGATGGCGTCAGTGAAGCCTGGATCGGGCGACGGGTCGTCTTCAACGCTGCAGTGCGAGTGGAGCGTTCACCCCGCCCCGGTGAGCCCACCGGCGCGACCCTGGCTCCGGAATACGAACTCATCGGCGAGCATCGTCACGGGGCTCATCGCGAAGTCTTCTCCGTCCCGGCCACGCACGCCGCGGTCGTCGCCGACGGGGTGTCCGATCAGGACGCCGCGGCGTTCGGGCTGACCACACTGACCGCCTACAGCATGATGGTGACCAAGGGCGGGCTGCGTCCGGGGCAGACCGTGCTCATCACCGGCATCGGTGGGGGCGTGGCACTGGCGGCGCTCGCCATCGCGAAGTGGATGGCGTGCCCCGTCGTGGTCACGAGTCGGCACCAGTGGAAACTGGATCGGGCCGTCGAACTCGGAGCGGATCACACCGTGCTCGATGAGGGGCAGGACTGGTCGAAGGAAGTACGGATCTGGAGCTCCAAGCGCGGCGTCGATATGGCGGTCGATTCCATCGGCAAGCCTACCCACCTCAACTGCATCAAATCCCTCGCCCGGGGAGGCGCATTCGTTACCCCCGGCAATACCGGCGGCCCCAGAATCGAGTCCGACCAGGCCAGGATTTTCTGGAACCAACTCCGCATTCTCGGTTCAACCATGGGGAGCACAGACGAATTCCGCGAGGTCGTGGCCTTGCTCAACGCCGGTCATCTCCGCCCGGTGGTGGACCGCGTCTACCCGTGGTCAGAGGCTCGCCAGGCGTGGGCACGACTGGAAGCACAGCAACAATTCGGCAATGTCGTCCTCGACTGGACTTCATGACACTGATCACCTCTCTCATCCAACGCTCGTGAGGAGCACCACCTATGTCATCCCTGCTCGCCGGCAAGACCGGACTCGTGTTTGGCGTCGCCAATGATCGCTCGTACGCAACCCACATCGCCGCGTCTCTGATGGAGCACGGGGCGACCTGCGCGTTCAGTCACCTGCCCGGTGAGAAGAACGAGCGGCGCACAGCAAAGGCCGTCGAGAAACTCGGCCTGTCCGATCCGTGGCTCTGCGAATGCGATGCGGGGGACGATGCGTCGATCGACCGGATCTTCGAGAAGTACGCTTCCGACTTTGACCGCCTCGACTTTGTGATCCATTCCATCGCTTTCGCGGATCGCGAGTGGTTGCGCCCGGGCATGTTTAACAAGACCCCTCGGGCGGCCTACCTCTCGGCCATCGATATCTCGGCCTACACCCTCAGCGCATTCGCCCAGCGAGCCAAGCCGCTGATGGAGCGGACGACCGATGCCAAGCCAGTGCCCGGTGGTTCCATCTTGGGCATGTCGTACTACGGGTCGGAAAAGGTCGTCAGCGGCTACAATGTCATGGGAGTTGCCAAGGCCGCGCTCGAGTGCACCGCGCGGTATTTGGCGGCTGAACTTGGCGAGAACGGGATCCGGGTCAACACGGTTTCGGGCGGTCCGCTTCGCACCCTCGCGGCGTCGGCTGTGGGTGGGATCGATGCGATGCTCGACGAAACACCGAAACACGCTCCTCTCCGTCGAAATGTCGAGGGATCGGATGTCGGTGGGACCGCGGTCTATCTGGTCTCCGACCTGTCCGCGGGCGTGACCGGTGAAAATATCTATGTCGATTGCGGAATCAACATCATCGGGGCGGCCAACTGATCCGGTCGCACATCATCGGTGACCCGCGTCGCCGGCACTCATGTCTTCGAGGAGGAAGCGCATGTTCCAGTTCCGTACCCGTGCTGTCGGGGTTGTTTCGTTTGTCGTGGCGCTGTGCGGTGCCTCCCTCGCGATCGCTCAGGATGAGAAGCCGCAGGAGATCCCACCGATCTTCGCGATCAACTCGGCCGGGCTTGATGCGTGGTTGACCTCCGAGAAGGATCACGGCCTGCGCGACCTGCTGCACATGGTCCAGCCCCGGCTCGGTGAACTCCCCGCTGAACTCGAACGGCTCGGCCTCGATGATGCGGGTGATATCCCGCCCGGGGCTATCGAGTCGCTCTGGCAGATCGCGACCCAGCCGCAAGCGATGGAACTCCGCTTGAACCTCAGTCGATTGCAGAACCAGGAGGCTCCGGTTGACCTGCGCTGGGCGGTGGTCGCCAAAGACCTCGCGTCGGCCTCGAACACCATGGGCCTGCTGCGTGGCATGCTCGAACACTCCCCGTTGGACATTCGTCCGGGGAGCGATGCCGGAGTCTTCATCGCCCAGACCCCGGCCATGCCGGTGTACTTCGGTGCACGCCGGGCCGGCAACGCTCCGGTACTCTTTCTCAGCACCGAAGAAACCGCGCTGCCTTCGCTCGATGCGCGGTTCGTGGAGTTGCCCGCCGGTGCAGAGCCACTGCTCGGCCTGCGGTTTGATCTTGCCCAGTTGACTCCCGTCATCGGCATGGGTGTCGGCATGGCGCCCCCCGTGGTCGGCGAACTCCTCATGGAGGCCGGGCTGATCGGCTGGGACGCCACCCGCTTCGATCTTGCCATTGGGCATACCGATGCGCACACGGTCTCCGTCGCCCGCATGACCGGTGCGTCGCGAGCGGTTCGACTGTTCGTGTGTGATCCAGCACGCAGACTCTCGGCGGATGACCTGCGGCTGATCCCCGCGGATGCCACAACTGCCTCGGCGGGGCTATACGACCCCACGGTCACATTCCACCTCGTCCGGCGTATCTTGGAATCCCTCGGCATGTGGGAAGAGTTCGGGTCCACGCTGCGAGACGAAGCCGAGATCGATATGTCCACGATCCAGGGGTTCATCGAGAGCCTTGGTGACTCATGGGTCTACTACCAATCCGATTCTACTGGTGGCGGCGAATTCGGATCTGCGGTGCTCTCGGTCACGCTCCGTAGCCCCGCAGCGTTCGAGCAGGCCCTGGTGACCGCCATCGGCAAGGCCAACGCGATCGGTCAGCGAGAGGGCAAGGGGTACTTCCGGATCCGTTCGACCGAGGCTCGTGGCGTGACGATGTACGCGATCAACGCTCCGGGGCTGCCGGTCCCCGCCGAGCCCGTCATCGCGCTCAGCGGCAACCGCGTGTTCTTCACCCTGTCCATGCCGTCCATGTTGGCCGCGATCGATCAGCAGCAACGGGCCACTTCTTCCATCATGACGCGAGCGGGCGTGAAGGCTATGGCCGGTGGGTCGTTCGATGACCTGGTCGGCTTCAATTTCGTGGACACCGAGCGATACGCCCGGCGAGGCTACGCCACCATGAACCACCTGATGGCGGCGCTCGCCAACGGTGTTCGATCACCTTCCAATGATCGCGAGCCGTACGCAGAGTCGGTCGCGATGCCGCTGTACACCGACTTCATCGCTGGTGTCTCGCCGACGGTGACCGCGACCCGCTGGGACGGTGAAGACCTTGTCGTGACCTCGCTGGCCGACCGCTCGATCACGGTCCAACTCGCTGCAGGCTTTGGGCGGGTCAACCTGGGCGGCATGATGGGGTCGCAATTGTTCCCGCTCATGATGGTGGGCGGCGCGAGCGGCTTTGAAGAAGCCCGAACCCAGGCGCAGGCCGTGAGTCAGCAGGATCGTTCGGCATCACTGGTCCGCAGCGCGGCCCTGAGCGCGATCTCCTATGCCTCGGAAGACGGCAAAGGACTCCCGGCATCGATCGACACACTGATCGAGCACGGATACATCACACCATCGGAACTGCGCTCACCCTACGGCTCGATGATGGACGGCACGCCTGATATCGTGATCCGTACCGATCTGAAGGGTACGCAACCAGACTTTGCGACAACAACCATCCTCGCGATCGATCGCTCCGCGATGACCTTCAACGGTCTCAGCCCCGTGGGTTTCATGGACGGGCATGTCGAGTGGCTCAGTTACGAGGAGGTCGAGGACCTTCTCAGGCTGAAAAAGAACGCTGGTGCCAAAGCAGCCTTCGGTTTCTGAGGCGGGTTACAGATTGACCAGGTCCAATTGTTTTTCGAGCGTGTCGAGTGCTGCGGCCAAATAGGTCGGATGACCTTCCCGTTCGAGGAACGCCGGAACGCAACTCGCGAGCAGGATCCGACGGATGCTCGCGAGTTGCGTATGGTCTTCGGTCGGCAGCCCAGCGTCGCGCCGTGCACGAGCGATCAGGGACACCGGCTTCACCTTCTTCATGATGTCCCGGTTGGCCCAGTACTGCCGCTCTAGGTAGATCGCGTCTTCAATCCAGTGGCCTGATCGAACATTCGCGAAATCAAACAGAATCGCCGTTGGGGTATCCCGTGGCTCGCTCGAAGGGCACCACGGCGAATCCGGTTCCCGGAGCATGACATTGGCCAGATGAAGATCCCCGTGACACCACGCGTTCACCGGGCGGGTATGCCACTTGATGAGCAGCCTCTCCAGCATCCGCTGGACCCGGTGGATCGTGTTTGACCATCGCTGGGCGTCGGGGATCACATTGAGTTTCGCGGACGCCCTGGCCTTCGCGATCAAGCCCTCCCAGTCCGCGGAAGTTTCGTGCTCCTGCAAAGGCCAGCAGCGTTCGGCATGCTTGTAGAAACTCGCCACCGCTTCGGCACACAACTGGAACGAAGCCTTGGAAGGATCGGACTTGAGCGGCTCACCCGCCATTCGTTCCATCACAACCCAGGCCATGTCGAAGGAGCCCAGTTGAGTTCCGTGGAAGGCGATTCGGGGCGTGGGTGCATCGGTCTCACCAAGCCCGATCAAAACTCGGTACTCCCTCGGGCCGATTGGGAATTTGATGACGACATCGCGTTCGGGAGTTTCGTGATCACCGCCGAGCACGCCGTACGCCGTCGCCGCCCCGCCACGCTGCCAATCCGTTCGGAACCAGCGGATGTCTTTCAGATGCCCATGGCAGGCCGCGTTGAGCTGCGGCAGCAGGGCGGGACCGAGCGAGGATCCAGACTTCTGCTGCTCGTCAGACAAACGGCGGACTCCTTCCTGCGCGACCTCATAAACCTATCAAATCACACGGGCAGAGTCGAACAAAATCTCCTCGTCTTCTCCGAAAGCATCCGGTGTGGTGCTAGTCTTAGCGATCCATGCTCGAACCGAACTACGACATCCTGGCCCTTGATCTGGACGGCACTCTCCTCGGCCCCGACGGTCAGGTTTCTGCCGCAAACGCGAAGGCCGTGGAGCGGGCCCGACAGGCCGGGATCGAGGTCGTGCTGTGTACCGGACGCGGGTACCGGGAATCGGGAGATGCCATCCGGGCGATCCGGGCGGACCGCGTCGCCACCGGTCGAACCGTGGCTCCGGTTGTGGTCTCCGGCGGGGCGATGATCGTCGATGCGAGCACGAGCCGCACCTTGCACCGCTGGCCTTTGGATCCGGCGATGGCCGCGGAACTGTGCGACCTGTTCGCGAGCCTGAACCGCGCCCCGCTGTTGCTGAAAGACTTTGACGCGGCGGGGTACGATTATCTCGTTATCAATTCCGGCCCGATCGAGCCCCCCACGCAGTGGTGGTTCGAGCACATGCCCGTCGAAGTGCGGTTCATCCACTCGCTCGAAGCCGATGAGCATCCCGAGCACACCGTCCGTGTCGGGTTCGCCGCGAGCACCAGTGTCATGTCGGACTTGGCCGAACTGGTTCGCACGCGCTTCGGCAGGAGAGCGGTGATCCACGCGTTCGCGGCGGTATCCAGTGCTGAAGACCGAGTTGGCCCAGACGGGAAGCCCGTCGTCGGCAAAGACGAGAACATCCACCTGATCGAAGTCTTTGATGCGCAGGTGAGCAAGTGGACGGCGATCCACCGGCTCGCGCTTGAACAAGGAATCCATCGCGACCGGATCGCCGCGATCGGCGACGAAATCAACGATCTCGCGATGATCGAAGGGGCGGGCCTCGGCATCGCTATGGGCAACGCGATCGACGAAGTCCAAAGCGCTGCCCAGCGTCAGACGCTGCATCACGCCGAAGACGGAGTGGCCTACGCCATCGAGAAAATCCTTTGCGGGGAATGGTAATGGATCAAAAAGACGACAACAGAGAACCGGTCCCGCTCGGAGTCGCGCGAGATGATGCTCCGCCTCCGAAGCCATCCAGAGCCGCGACGAATGATGCCGAAGACCGAAGAAAGGCGCTAATCCTCATCGGCGTGCTGCTCGGGGTCGTGCTGTTGCTGGTGATCCTCGGCAACACCGTGCTGCGACCCGCAATCCTGGCTCAGCGCGAGCGGATGCTGATCCGGGTCACTCAGGACCAGACGCAGGAATTCGTCGATTTGGCACAGCGGTATTACCTGAGCAAAGGCAGGGCCCCAGGTGGGTTCGACGACCTCAGCGATATCGAACGCCTCGAAACCTCCAAGGGCATCGATCTCTGGGGCAATCCGTTCGTATTCAGTACAGTGGATCGCGAGACCGGGGAACGAACCATCCTGATCCGCAGCGCCGGGCCGGACGGAGAATTCGAGACCAATGACGACATCACGGCTCAGGGCGAACTCATCGAGCAGAGCGGAGACTGATCATCGTGCAGACGCTCGCCGAAATCCGATCGCTTCTGGATTCCTACGGACTCGCTCCAAAGAAGTCGCTCGGGCAGAACTTCCTGATCGATCACAACCTGATCCGCATGCTGGTCGAGACCTCCGGCGTCCAAAGCGGTGACCTTGTTCTCGAGATCGGTCCCGGAACGGGAACACTCACCGAAGAGCTGCTGGCTCGCGGCTGTCGCGTGATCGCTTGTGAACTCGATGACGGTCTCGCCGGGTTGCTCTCCAACCGGTTCGCCGAGGCCGCGACCGATGGTCGATTCACTCTCATCCACGCCGACTGTCTGGAACGAAAATCAGCGATGAACCCGCGCCTGCGTGAAGCACTCGGTGATGCGGAGTTCAGACTCGTCGCCAATCTGCCCTACGGCGCGGCGAGCCCTCTCATGGTCATGCTGGCCCGAGACGAACGCTGTCTCGGGCAGTATGTCACCGTGCAGAAGGAAGTCGCCGAACGGGTGCGGGCTCAATCAGGGACACGCGACTACAGCGAACTCAGCGTCCTGGTGCAAGTCTGCGCCGTTCCGAAGCGAATCGCCACGCTCCGCCCCGAGTGCTTCTGGCCGCGACCGAAGGTGGTCAGCGAGATGCTCGCCATCGAGCCCAGGCCCGTGGAGGAACGCCCCAGCGATCAGCAGTACGAGGCCCTTGCCCGGGTCTGCCGCAGCCTTTTTACGCAACGCCGAAAGCAGATCGGGGCCATCCTCGGCCGGTCACGCGAATTCCCGCCCGGGATCGCCGCGGATTCTCGCCCGGAGCAACTCGATATCGAAGATTTCCGCCGCCTTGCCGACTGGATTCGGGATGGTTAATTCTTGGTGAGAACAATCCGTGGCCAGTCGTTAGGATGCGACCATGAAGATTGGCATCATCGGCGGCACGGGCATCGGCGAACGGCTCCTCAATCGGATGGACCCGAGGGGGATCACCCATCACCGCCCGGATACCCCCTTCGGCTGGCCATCCGCGGAGATCATCGAGGGGACTGTCAAGGCCGCCGATGGTTCCGAGGTGGAAGTCCTCCTGCTCAACCGCCACGGCGTGGGGCACAAGATCCCCCCTCACCGCCTTCCCTATCGAGCCAACATCTTCGCGCTCAAGGAGATCGGTGCGACCCATCTCATTTCAACGGGCGCAACCGGTTCGCTGCAGGAGCACATCAAGCCGGGGGAACTGGTCCTGTGCGATCAGGTCATTGACCGTACAACCCTGCGTGAACGGACCTTCTTCGATGACGCGGCGGTGCATGTGGAATTCGCAGACCCCTTCTGCCCCGTCATGCGCAACTGGTTGCTGCGTTCGGCGGACGACGCCTCAGCCAAGGTGCATGAGCAGGGGACTTATGTGTGCATCGAGGGACCGAGTTTCTCGACCCGGGCTGAATCAAAGATGCACCGGCTGATGGGCGGGGACCTGGTCGGTATGACCGCGATGCCCGAGGCCCGGCTTGCGCGCGAAGCCGAGTTGCCGATGGCCTTGCTCGGTTTACCCACCGATTACGATTCGTGGCGAGATCGGAGCGAAGAGGGAGCCGAGAAGTCGGTCCTCGAAGAGATCATGGCGAACCTGGAGCAGTCCTGCGAAGCGGCGTTCCGCCTCATCGAGTCAGCCCTCTGTCGCGCCAACGAGTTGGAGGGTGTGGAATGCCCCGCCCAGCGCGCGCTCGAACTCGCAATCTGGACCGATAAGAGCAAGATCCGTGGCGGCGAGATCGATCGCCTCGCGCCGTGCTGGGGACACTATTTCCAGCCCGCCTCCATGGTCTGATTCTCAGGCTAGCCTTGGATTTTCTGAATTTCGCTGTAGCATGTCCTCCCGGCACGAGCCCCCAAGGAGGAGCAACATGCGAAACCCAGCCATCATCGCTCTCACTGGTTTGCTTGTTTCTGTCGTGGCGAATTCCTCCGCCGCAAAGGAGGAGGCGATCGTCACGCCCCGAGACGATTGTGAACCGAGTTGGAGCGCGTTTCCCAGCCAGCCGGACAGTTATGTCGATGCGCTCTGCGTGTTCGATGACGGGGCCGGCGAAGCGATGTATGTCGGTGGCTACTTCGAGTTCATCGGTGACACTTACTTCGGTCACATCGCCCAGTGGGACGGCGAGCAATGGTCCCCCCTCGGCGATGGGCTGGACGGCAAGGTCCGCTGCATGACCGTCTTTGATGACGGCTCTGGGCCGGCTCTTTTCGTCGGCGGCGAGTTCACGGTAGCTGGCGGTCAACCCGCGTCGAACATCGCCAAGTGGAACGGGTCAGGCTGGGTAGCACTTTCCTCTGGCGTCAGCGGCACGGTCATCGGGCTCGGTGTCTACGACGCCGAGGAAGGGCCCGTGCTTCTCGTCAGCGGAGACTTTCTCGAAGCCGGCGGACTCCCGGCGCGTCGATTGGCCACATGGGATGGGACGCAGTGGGCACCCTTTGGTCCCGGCCTGAATGCGCCAGCACGCCAGTTCGTGGAGTTCGATGACGGCAGTGGTCCCGCCCTCTATGTCGCAGGCGACTTCACCACCGTCGGCGACATGACCGCCAAACGGATCGTGCGGTTCGACGGTCAGGAATGGACGCCCCTGCACTACAACGACGAGTACGGGTTCAACAGCCGCGTTGACGGGGTGCTCGTGCACGATGATGGGAACGGGTTCGCCATGTTCGTCGCCGGTCAGTTCACCCAGGCATTCGGGATCTCGGTTGGTCGGGTGGCTCGGTGGGATGGCAAGAACTGGACCCCGGTTGGGTTGGGGACCTCCTCACGCATTCGCAGCATGGTGCTCTGCGATCTCGGGCAAGGTCCAGAGATCTACATCGGTGGCATGTTCTTGTATGCAGATCAGTACCTCGCACGCTACATCGCTCGGTGGGACGGCAAACGCTGGAACCCGGTCGGTTTTGGGCTCAGCGACAGTGTTTGGGAACTCTGCGCATGGCAACGCGACGGCAGCCCGGCGCTGTATGTTGGCGGCTGGTTCGAAGAAGCAGGAGGTAAGCCCGCTCCCAACCTCGCGACCTGGGGAGGATGTGCCGTCCAGCCACCCGCGTGTCCGGGTGATGTCAACCAGGACAGCCACATCAATCTGCAGGACCTGAACCTTGTCCTCAGCAACTTCGGGACCACCTCAGACACCGGAGATGCCAACAACGACGGAGAGGTCGATCTTCAGGATCTGAATCTGGTTCTATCGCGATTCGGAGAAAGCTGCGTGTGACCCGACAGATGCCCGATGCGCTGAAAGACCCATCTCGCATACCAAGGCGCGATGCAAAAACAACACGCGGCTCGGAAAACCGAGCCGCGTACCGATGACCAAGTGACCCCACGGGGATTCGAACCCCGGTTACCAGGATGAGAACCTGGTGTCCTGGACCTGACTAGACGATGGGGCCTTCGACCAAAGCAATGATAGCCGGGCGCTCCGCAGCGTCAACTCCCCTCACTTCAGAGCATGAGGTCATCAATCTGGTCATTTTCCTTCACTCCCCCGACAAGCCGCCTACTGTCTCATCAGCCCCCTCCCGGGGTCACGGTTCTCCTCCATGAATGGGTGTGTATGTCCAGGGCTTCATCTGCTCAATCCATGAGTGCTGCAGACAAGAAAATGAGTGCGACGGGTGTGTTCGTCACCCCGGCCGCGGGTTGCCCCGCCTCCGTCGGTGACCTCCGAACTGCCGGGTACCGGTATCGCTCGGTCAAAGCCGAGCTTCGAGAAAACGCCCTGCGGAAACTCGGAGAGTGCGGCGAAGGTGGCATCAGCGAACTCTTCCCCGGCGTCATCGGCTACGAGGACACCGTGGTGCCTCAGATGCTCCACGCGATCCTCTCCGGCCACGACACCCTTCTGCTGGGGCTGCGCGGCCAAGCCAAAACCCGCATGCTCCGCGCCATGGTGGCCCTGCTCGATGAATGGATCCCGGTCATCGACCCGGCTTGCCTCACCCGTTTCGGGGGCTCAGACCTGCCCGACGACCCGATCTCCCCCCTCACCAGCGCCGGCCGGCGCGCCGCGGCGGAACTCGGCGACGATCTGCCACTCGCCTGGCTGCATCGCTCAGACCGCTACCACGAAAAACTCGCGACCCCGGATGTGACCATTGCGGACCTGATCGGCGAGATCGACCTGATCCGTCACGCCGAGGGTCGCTACCTGTCCGACGAAGCCACGATGCACTTCGGTCTCGTGCCACGATCCAACCGCGGGCTGTTCGTCATGAACGAACTCCCGGACCTGGCGCCGCGCATCCAGGTCGGCTTGTTCAATGTGCTCGAGGAACGCGATGTCCAGATCCGCGGCTACCCGGTCCGTCTCGAACTCGACCTCGCGCTCATGTTCAGCGCAAACCCAGAGGACTACACCAACCGAGGACGCATCGTCACGCCGCTGAAGGACCGCATCGGTTCAGTCGTGCGCACGCACTACCCCAACGACCTCGAAGAGGCGATGCGGATTACCCGCGAGAACGCCTATGTCGAGCGCAAGGGAGGCGAACCGCGATCATCGAATCGGCGAGCCGCGTCTCGTCCTGAACTGACCCCGGATGCCCTCCGCTTCGAGCCTGTCCCAGAGGCCCCCGCGGTCGGCGTGCCGCGCGTGATGCACGAAATCCTCGAGACCTGCATCGGCATGGCTCGCACGAGTTCGCACATCAACCAGGCATCCGGCGTATCCGTACGGGCGTCCATCGCCGCGCTTGAGACGATGATCTCGGCGGCGGAAATGCGAGCCTTGCGCAGCGGCGACACCCGCACACTCGTCCGCCCGAGCGACACCGCCCACATCCAGGCCGCGTTCCGGGGCAAGATCGAACTCATGCTCGCCGAGGATTCCTCCGACGGCGCATCGACCGAAGACCGCCTCATCGACGCCCTGTTCGGTGAAGCCCTAAAGCAGGTCATCGGACGCCATGTGGATGTCGAAGACCTCGCCGAGATCGCGGCGAACTTCTCCGGTGGCCTGCGCCTCGAGTTCAGCGATACAAACACGGCCTCGGAAACGCTCGCCTCGCTCCAGTGCGTCGATGGTCTGCGCGAGGCCGCCGATCGGCTGGCCCGGAGCGTCGGTCTCGACCCGACCGACGACCACGCGGCCGTCTGCGCCGGCGAACTCGTACTCGAGTTCCTCTATGTGAACAACCGCCTGTCGAAGATGTCTACCCGGGACGGGTCAGCGTATAAACGATAGGGGCCTCAGCGGCTCCCCCTCGAGTGTCCGGATCGGCGTTTCCTCGCTCGGAGTGACCGGCGGATTCGCGCGGAAGTAGGCCACGACGCCGAGCGCGATCACCAAGAGGAGCAACGCCAGCAGAATCACTCGGTTCAGCGTACGCCGCAGTCGGGCCTCGGCGCCGACGGCCTTGATGAAGCCGGGGGGCGGCCCGGAGAGCTGCTTCGATGCCGAGTGCAGTTCCGCGCGTCCCCACGCGTCGAGGCGATGGTCGAGATCGATGACGACGGGTTCACGCATGGGGCTGGTCTCCGTCCAGAGTCGTGGCTGAGGAGGCGAGTTGTTGCCCGGCGAGGGCGGCTTTGAGTTTCTGGATCGCGTCCCGGTAGCGGGATGCCGCGGTGTTGCGGTTCAGTTGCGTCACTTCGGCAATCTGGTCAAAGGTCAGACCCGAGGCGTGTTTCAGGACCACGATCTCGCGCAAGTGGTCCGGGAGACTATCCACCGCCGACTGGATCGAACCGAGATCGAACTGGTCGCGATCCGGATCGTTCGGCGGCAGCGCGGCCTCGGCCCGGGTCCGGGCTCTCTGAGCGGCTCGTTTGTCGCTGCGGAGTTTCATGAGGCACTCGTTCCGGACAATGGTCGCCATCCAGGCGTGGGGGTGCTGCACGGATCGGATTTCGGACTTCGGGCGCGTCATCAATTTGCAGAACGCGCTCTGCACCGCGTCTTCCGCACCCGCATGATCCCGGAGGATGCTCCGGGCCTGCACAAGCAGGGCCGGAGCGAGACGGTCGTACAGCGAGCGAGCCGCCCGGTCATCGCCCGAGCGGCACGCTCTGAGGAGCTGACACAACTCCTCTCCACGGGTGTCGTCGGGCGTGAACAGTCGGAACTCCTATCGGTCAGCGGACGCTGGCCCATTCTCTGAGGCGCGAGAGCTTCTCGCGCCCTTGCATGTCATTGTGGTGGCAACGCGTCAGAGCCGGTGCCATGACCTTTGTCACGGTACCGAATGATCCATCGATGATCTTGGCTTCCAAGGCGTTGAGTGACTTCTCCGCATCGGGACTGTTCCACGCCTCTGCCATGAGGTGCAACGCGGTGCAGTACTGTTCGATCTGCGAACGCAGCAGGCGTCGGAAGTCTTCCGGGTTCTTGACCGAGTCGTCGAAGAACTCGCTCATGATTTCGTCCTGCGGATCACCATCGAAGAGCGCCGTAAAGTCTGCCGCGAAGCGATCAGGCGTCGACCACTCGTCGTCCACACGCCGCATCATCCAGTCGCCGAAATGCTGCGACTCACCGAGCACGGACTTCACGCAGCCGAACGGGTCGTCGGCCTGGAAGCGAGCCAATGCCTCAGCGATGCTCTGGCGGTTGGCGTCACTGAAACTCGCCTGATTCTCGAGCACCAGATCTTCGGCCAGGGCGAAGACCGCGAGCGAGACGAGCGAGTTGATCAGTGTCGTGTCCCCGGTGATGTGTTGCGACAGGCGGAAGCACGCGGTGATGCGTTCCGTCGCACCGTCTGTGTCACCCTCAGCGAGCAGACGCTTGGCATCGAGGATCAGGAGTTGAGCGGACTTTCGCATCGGTGAAAGATGAGGAAGCAGCGCATCCGCACCTTTGTCGTAGTCGATGCCGAAGTCGCAAGCCGGGAACTCCGTCGCTTCGATGAGTCCATCGATGAATCCTTCGAGCGATCCAAGCAGGTCCTCGCTCGTGACA